>JAHFPO010000094.1 GCA_023266695.1 Hyphomicrobiales bacterium
TACCCGCCGGGACGCCAACTATGAGATTGGTGCGCCGACCGGCGCTCCATCCCCCTCATTTCGATGGGGGGAAAGAAAATCAAAGCTCGGAGCGAAAACCGCTCGCGAGAACGAATTCACTTATCCCTCCCCCTAAAAGGGGGAGGGTGGCGAGCCGCGAAGTGGCGAGCCGGTTGGGGGGTTGGTGAGTCAATGACCCCTCACCCGCCTCGCCGCTGACGCGGCTCGGCACCCTCTCCCACAGGGGGAGAGGGAAAAGTGCTGTTTGAAAACGATCAGTGCGCCAGGAACGGAAACGACCTAATGCAGCACCCGCTTGCCGTGCGGGCTGTCGAGCGAGAACGCCGGCACCTCGACGTCGAAGCGCTCGCCGTTCTCCGCCACCATCTGGAAAGTGCCGGTCATCAGACCGGCCGGCGTCGAAAGCGGCACGCCGCTGGTGTATTCGAACTTGTCGCCCGGCTTCAGCACCGGCTGCTCGCCGACCACGCCCGGCCCGCGCACCTCTTGCATCTGCCCGCGCCCGTCGGTGATCTTCCAATGCCGCGTCTTGAGCTGGACCGTGGCGGTGCCGAGATTGGCGATCTCGATCGTATAGGCCCAGAAGAAACGGTCGTCCGCGGCCGAGGAACGATCGGCGAGGAATTGCGGCTTCACGGTCACCTGGATGCCGCGCGTGACGGCCTGATACATCGCTTCCTCCGGACGAATCGAACTCTCGCTGGCCCGGCGACTCATATTTTAAAGAGCTTTGAGCCCGCGGGCGAGGTCCTCGGCGAGATCGTCGGCATGTTCGAGCCCGACCGAAAGCCTGAGCAGCCCGTCGCTGATCCCCATCTCGGCCCGCACCTCGGGCGCAAAACGCTGGTGGGTGGTGGTGGCGGGATGGGTGATCAGGCTCTTGGCATCGCCGAGATTGTTGGAAATACGGATGAGCCGGAGCGCATCGGCGAAGCGGAAGGCGCCGGCCTTTCCGTCCGCCACCTCGAAGGCGAGAAGCGTGCCGCTGCCCTTCATCTGCTTCTTGGCGAGCGCCGCCTGCGGATGATCGGAGCGGCCGGGATAGAGCACCTTCTTGATGCGCTTGTGGGCGGCGAGGAAATCGGCAAGCGATGCTGCGCTCGCCTGCATGCGCTCGACCCGGAGGCCGAGCGTCTCCAGGCCCTTCAACAGCACCCAGGCATTGAAGGGCGAGAGACACGGGCCGGTCTGGCGCAGGAAGGTGTGCAGATGCTCGGCGATGAAGGCCTCCGAGGCGAGGATCGCGCCGCCGAGGCAGCGGCCCTGGCCATCGATGTGCTTGGTCGCCGAATAGACCACGATCTCGGCGCCGAGCTCGAGCGGGCTCTGCAACAAGGGCGTCGCGAACACGTTGTCGACGATGAGGCGCGCCTTGGCCGCGCGCGCGAGCTTGGCGATCGCCTGAATGTCGAGGATCTCGAGCGTCGGATTGGTCGGGCTCTCGAGAAAGAAGGCGCGGGTCTCAGGCCTAATCGCCGCCTTCCAGGCCGCAAGATCGGTGCCGTCGACGAGCGTCGCGGCAATGCCGTAGCGCGGCAACAGTTCCTCGATCACGTAGCGGCAGGAGCCGAAGAGCGCGCGCCCGGAGACCACGTGATCGCCGGTCCTGAGCTGGCAGAGGAGGGCGGCGGTGACGGCGGCCATGCCGCTCGCGGTCGCCCGGCATGCCTCCGCGCCCTCGAGCGCCGCCATCCGTTGCTCGAACATGGCGACGGTCGGGTTGGCATAGCGCGAATAGACGAAGCCCGCGTCGCGTCCGGCGAAGCGCGCCTCGGCGGTTTCCGACTGGTCGTAGACGTAGCCCTGGGTGAGAAAGAGCGCTTCCGAGGTCTCGCCGAATTGGGAGCGCAGGGTTCCGGCATGGACGAGCCGGGTCTCGGGCCGGAGGCTCTTGGGATCGAGCTCCGGGCGGGGGATCGAGTTCATGACGTGCCTCCTGACAATAAACCCGGCCGGGGGACGACCCGGGCCGGGTTCGGCACGTCCCCGGCCTTTTAGCGAGTTGTTTTACGTGGCTGCAAGCCGGCCGGCTCAAATGACCACGAAGCTAGTAAGATGATTACTCCTTACGCGCGCCCATCGTCAAGATAGCGTAGTCGTCAATAAGGTGCGAAAAAGAAAGATCACCCCATGTGGAAAGCGGTACCAACCTGGCTTCGGAGATTCGGCGGGTCACACACGCCCCGGTTACCGTATCCGCAAGATGGGGTGCAGAAGACTTTCAAAACGCTAGGGGGAGAGATGTCCGCCGCGCTGCCGGGGCTGTTAGATGAATCCGAAAATCTATCCCGAGAAAAGACCGGCCAAATTGTTGAGCCAAGTATCAAATCTGGGTTGTTTCCTCGCCAGCGTATCCAAACGATGATCCAGCGCGAGATGATCGTTGCTAAGGAAAGGATCGAAGAAAGTCAGCTTCAGCCAGCGAGTCTCGACCTTCGAATCGCGCGCAACGCTTACCGAATCAGAGCTAGCTTTCTCCCCGGTGGCAAGCGAACGGTTCGAGAGCAACTAGACTCCCTGAATCCAGAGGCAATTGATCTCACCGATGGCGCGGTATTGGAAAGAAACTGTGTCTACTTAGTCGAATTGGAAGAGTACTTAAGTTTGCAACCAACAATATTTGGCATAGCAAACCCTAAAAGTTCGACCGGCCGTCTAGATATCTTCACCCGTGTCATTACGGATAGGGCTGAACGTTTTGACAGTATTCCGGGCGGATATAAGGGCCCGCTGTTTGCTGAAATCTCTCCGAGGACCTTTAGTATTAAGCTGCGAAAGGGGTCTAGGCTGAACCAGGTTCGCTTTCGGAGGCGAACGTCTGGACAAGATGAACACGCGAGTTTTTATTTAAGCGACAATGACCTTGAAAAAAAACACAAAGCATCACCTCTTGTTGATGGAGATTTAGTGCTGCGAGATGGCGTAGTGCTCAGCGTGGCTCTTTCTTTCACGGACGCGCCCGAAGAAATAATAGGCTACAGAGCGCAAAAACATACAAGTGTTATTGATGTAGATATGGTCGACGCCTACAATGGGGCCGACTATTGGGAGCCTGTCTATAAGCAGAGTGATGGAAGACTGATACTTGATCCAGACCAGTTTTATATTTTGGCTTCGAAGGAGCGAATACATATTCCGCCCGATCTTGCAGCCGAGATGGTCCCCATCGATCCACGGATGGGCGAATTTCGTGTTCACTATGCAGGCTTTTTCGATCCGGGATTTGGTCATGGCCTTGCTGGTGGTCGTGGCGCGCGTGCAGTTTTGGAAGTGCGGTCACGCGAAGTAGCATTCATTCTGGAGCATGGCCAAATGGTTGGGCGGCTCGTATATGAACAACTGACCGAACCCACCCAGGTATTGTATGGGCAACTTGAAAGCTCCAGTTACCAAGCCCAGGGCCTCAAGCTCTCCAAGCACTTCCGCCCGTTCGCGCGCTGAACCATGAAGGAGCGAGCCTTGCCGCGCCCGGGCGCGGTTCGTATCCTTGGACGAACGCGGGCGTAGTTCAATGGTAGAACGGCAGCTTCCCAAGCTGCATACGCGGGTTCGATTCCCGCCGCCCGCTCCAACCCAGGGAGTCTCCCGTCAACCGGAAAGTTTCCGATTTCTTCGGCGACCGAACCGCACGATCAAAGCGATGAAGCGAATCTATATCGCCACGCTGAATTCCTTTCACGGCTTCGCTTCCGCCATCAAGAGCGAGGCGGCCGCCCGCGAGGAGATCATCACCCTCCTGCTGGCCTTGCCGGTCGGGTTGTGGGTGGCGCCGAGCGCCGCCTGGTACGTGGCCATGATCGGCGTCCTCCTCGTGCTGATCGCGGTGGAGCTCCTCAACACCGCGATCGAGAAGCTCGCCGACCACGTCGCGCCCGAACGCAACCCCAAGATCGGCGCGCTCAAGGACTACGGCTCGGCCGCCGTCTTTTGCGGCTTGTCGCTCGCCGCCCTCGTTTGGCTCACGGCGCTCGCCATTCGGGTGGGCCTGATCTGAAGGGATTGCGGCCTTCCATCGCCCGCCCGCTTGCCCGGCATGGTCTTGCCAGGACATTTTTTTTGATGACAGTCTGATGACAGAGTAGAGTGATGACTACGGTCCGCGGCCCGCTCGCCGCGAGAATTATTTGTTCAGGCGCGTACCTAGCCATGCTGACCGCCGTTTCCCTCATCGCCAGCCGTTTTGCCTCCGCCGGGGCCGCAAAACGTTACGTCGCCATTGCCATCATCGCGGCCGTGCATCTCGCGGCCTTCGCCGTCATGGTGTGGTCCGAGACCAATTATTGGTCGCAAACCGGGTTCGTCCTCACCTGGGGGCTCTTGAATTTCGCCTGGCTCGCCGTGCTGCGTCGCCCGTCGCTTGCCGCCGCCTTGTCGCTGGCGATGATCGCCGTCGTGATTCTGCTGTCGCGCTACAAGCACGACCTCCTGTTCATGACGGCCAATTTCGTCGACGTCATGATCATCGACGACGACACGGTCGCCTTCCTGCTGGCGATTTTCCCCAGCCTCGGCCCGGTGATCGGCGTCGCGATTGTGCTGGCGGTGCCGGCCCTGGTCCTCGCCTGGCGGCTCGATCACTTCCGGGTGCGTCTGCGGACCGCGTCGCTGGGATGTGCGGCGTGCCTGGTCGCGCTCTCGGGGCTGTCCTTTGCCGTGCCGGTCGATCGCGAAGACGAATTCCTGAATGACAACTACATCTCCAAGTTTGCGCGGTTCGGGGCGGTCTCGGTCGCCGACCTCATGACGCGGGGATGGATCGAGTCCGATGCCATGGTCACAGAGCGGTTGAATCCGGTCGTCGGCGATCGCTGCGAGCCCAATCATCGCGCGCCGCACATCATCATGGTGCTCGATGAGTCGAGCTTCGACATCAGCATGGTGCCCGGCCTCAAGCTTCCGCCGGACTACCAACGCCATTTTCGTTCGTTCGACGGCAAGATGCGTTCTTTCCTGGTCGAGGGAGCCGGCGGTCCGACCTGGTTCTCCGAATATAACGTGCTCTCGGGATTGTCCGTGCGCTCCTACGGACGCTTTGCCGACTCCGTCACCCGGATCGCCGCCGGGCGGGTCGAACGCGGGTTGCCCCACGCCTTGCGCCGGTGCGGCTACCGGACCTTCAGCCTCTATCCCTGGATGGGCAACTTCCTCGGCGCCCGCAACTTCCAGACCACGACCGGCATCGAACATTTCCTCGATGCCAAGCATCTCGGCACGCTCGAGGTCCAGCCCGACAGTTTCTACTTCGACGCCGCCCTCCGGCTGATCGATCGCGAACGAAGCAAGGCTCCGCTCTTCCTCTTCGTCTACACCATGGCCAACCACATGCCGTGGTATAACCGCTTCCGGCCCGATCTGGCGCCCGAATGGCAGGATCCGGGAAACGCCGCCGAGATCGATGAATATCTTCGCCGGCAGGCTTTGAGCAAACGCGATTACGCGCAATTCGTGGCCCGTCTCGTCCGGGAATTTCCGGGCGAGGCATTTCTGCTGGTGCGGTTCGGCGATCACCAGCCTTCCTTCGCCAAGCAGATCATCGATCCGGCACTCGACGAAGCCGCGATCGCACGACGGGTTTCGCAGTTCGATGCGCGCTACTTCACCACCTATTATGCGATCGAGGTCGTGAACTTCACGCCCGTCGATCTCTCCTCGGCGCTCGATACGCTCGATGCGCCCTATCTCCCGCTGGTCGTGCTGGAAGCGGCGGGGCTGCCGCTCGATCCTTCCTTCCTGGAACAGAAGAAAATCCTGGAGCGCTGCCGCGGGCTCTTCTATGGTTGTGCCGGCGGGGCGGAGGCACGGCGGTTCAACCGGTTGCTGATCGACGCCGGCCTGATCAAGGGTTTGTAAGCCGCCGTTCCCCGCCTTGGCGCGCAGAGCGGTCCATGCGCGGCGCGCGTATTATGGGCGTCCGGCCAACAGCCGACAGAGCGCCGAACATCGCTAACTCATTGAAATTCCTAGCTTCACAAACAGTTTCCTGAGCGCTATGCGAGAGTTTGATATCCTTCGCCCGTTCCAGTTCGCGCCCCCACATGGATCGCCTCGGGCGGGAGGACATTCGATGGCCGAGTTCGCCGGAGCTTCTCGTTCCGCGTCCCTGCGACGCCTGGTGCTGGTCGCCGTGGGCGCGTTTTTTGCCGTTCTCATCGCGGCCGGCCTCGCGCTCTGGGCGAAGCTCGGAACCGCGGTCTTCTTCGAGACCATCCGCGCCGGCATCGCCTATTGCTTCTGAGCGCGCGAAGGAATGAGCCGATGACGATCTGTGCCCGCGTGCTCGCGGTGCTCGCCGCGTTCGTTCTCAGCGGCGGGGCGCTCGTTGCGGTGGTGATGCTGGCGTTGCCGGATCGCGCCGGCCTCGCCGTCAAGCCTTCCGCCATCGGCGGCCCGTTCCGTCTCCTCGATCAGAACGGCCGCGCCGTCACCGACGCGGACTACAAGGGCAAGCCGTTCCTGGTCTTCTTCGGCTTCACCCATTGCCCGGACATCTGCCCGACGGCGCTATTCGAAATTTCCGAGGTGTTGCGGCGGCTCGGACCCGACGCCGAGAAAACCACGGCGCTCTTCGTCACGGTCGATCCCGAGCGCGACACCCCGGCCAAGCTCAAGGACTATCTCTCGAGCTTCCATCCGCGCATTGTCGGCCTCACCGGCACGCCGGCCGAGATCGCGGCGGTGGAGAAGACCTATCGCGTCTATGCCAAGAAAGTTCCGCTCGATGGCGGCGGCTACACCATGGACCATTCCGCCGTCGTCTATCTGATGGACAAGAACGGGCAATTCGTCGCGCCGTTCAACCTGAAACAGACGGCGGACGCGGCCGCCGCCGATCTGAAACGGCGGCTCTAATCGGGCGCGGGGCGGGCATCGGAGCGTCATCCGCGTCGGCATGGCGAGTGGTGCGCGCGAGCCCGTGCTCGGTTTTCTCCCATAGATGCGGGGCGATCACGAGCTGGAGGACCGCGCGCCAGGCGGCAAGCGACAGAAACAGCCAGTAGATCGGGATGGTCACCAGCACCCAGGCGATGCCGAGCATTCGCCGCCGGTAGAGCCCGACCAGGCCGAGCACCGCCGAGCCGGTATAGCCGGCGACGAGCGTGGTGAGCGCAAGCCATTTTCGGAACATTTCCTCGGCCGTTTCGCTCGGTGCGATGAACGTGCCCGTGATTGTGTCGCTGATCACGAAAGCGAGGAAGAATGGGTGCACCAGGGCGGCGAGCACGGTGCCGCCGACCAGAAGCTGGAGTGCGATGAAGCCGCGCAAATCCAGCTCGCGCCGGAGATCGCCGGGCGCGCGCATGTGCACCAGCCAGGTCTGCATCCAGCCCTTGTATATCTGTTCGTGGCAATTCGCTGCCGTCCGTGGCTGTGTACTTTGTGTTGGCGGATCAAAGGGTTATGATTTGCCTTCACCCGGGTCTGTTCGCCCAGTGCCACGCCATTTGTTGCGACAGCGTTGCGACGGAAGGAACAAAGAGGATCAGACCATGGCTGGTGGGGCGGGGCTCACACGGGGTGCGGTTTCACTAACCCATCGGGCAATTGAGGCTCTGCGGTCAGCGGAAACGCCATACAGGGTATCCGATCAACGCTGCGTTGGGTTGGCGATCCGCGTCGCGCCGAGCGGACTCAAGACGTGGGACTTGGCCTATCGGATTCGCGGTACTGCAAAGATCCGCCGGCTATCGCTGGGCCGCTTGGGCGACGTGAGCCTCGAACAGGCCCGGCAACGCGCGAACGAATTGACAGGCGCGGCACGCGCCGGACGCGATCTCCTGGCCGAGGAAGTCGAGACCCGTACCGCTGCGGCATCGCGGATCACCGTCGAGAAACTGATTGCCGTTTACGTCCGTCGCCGCGTTGCGGGCCGGCTGCGCACCGCGACCGAGATAGAGCGCCGCCTGAACCGCGCTCTCGCGCCAATCCTGCAACGCCACGCGGAGGAAATTCGTCGGCGCGATATTCGAGAACTATTGGACATAGTTGCCGACCAAGGCATCGAACGCGAAGCCGAAAAGCGCCGGCAGACAGTGGGCGCAATGTTCCGATGGGCGTTGTCGCAGGACATTGTGGAGACGGACCCGACCGCCGGATTGAAAGCCTACGATCCGGGCACGCCGGGCGATCGCGTGCTTTCAGCGGATGAAATCGAGGCGCTTTGGAAATGGCTGGAAACCGACAGCATACCACCCGACCCCGCCGATATTCTCAGGCTCCAGCTTACGACCGGCGCACGCTGCGGCGAAATCAGCGGCATGCACGCGGAGGAAATTGACCGCGAGCAATGGACATGGACGCTGCCAGCTGCGCGCTCGAAAAACAAACGGCCCCGCGTCACGCCGCTGGTCGGGATTGCCCGACAGATCGTCGAAGCGCGCCTTTCCGCTGTTCAATCCGGTCCGTTATTCACTGCCGAGACCGGAACCCCTTTTACTGCGGCCCATATCGGGCATTATCTGTTGGCGCGGCGCGACAAGCTGCCGATCAATAAATTTACGACCCATGACTTGCGGCGCACGGTAGCGACGTTCCTCGCTGAAATGGGCATTTCGTTCGACATCGTTGCCGCTATTATCGGGCACGAAGCAGGGGGACGGGAAACGAGAACGCTTGTACGGCATTACGTGCGCACCGATTTCATTGAACGCAAGAAGACGGTCCTAGAGGTATGGGACCGGCGACTTCGCGAGATCATTGAGGGTAAGACCACAACCGGCAATGTGACACGGCTTAAGGACGCAAGAGCGGTTGCTTGAGAAGAGACAATTCGGCGCCTTTTGCCGAAAAGCTCGGCCATGCCGACGCACGAGCTACACTAAGCCGTGTGCTAGGCCGTGAATTTATCAACGCCAACAGGTAACGGATTGCCAAAGTCCGCTTCAGGGCTGTAAGCGGTCTTCAATCACGATCGGCACTTCTTCCGAGTCGTGCCAACAGGAGACATCCCGATTAAATACACCCCCGATCTGCCTGTCGTTAGGTGGTCCAACAAAAAACCCCAGCTTTGAGACCGGGGCTTTGCATTTCGAGAAAACGGAAGCGATCAGTAGCGCGCGCTGACCGGGCCCTTGCCGAAGTCGCCGAATTTCCAGCTT
>JAHFPO010000095.1 GCA_023266695.1 Hyphomicrobiales bacterium
GCCTCGGGTTGACCGCCGGCTCGTGCTCGAACACGTCGAGTCCGGCGCCGGCGATCTCGCCGGCCTCGATCATGCGCGCGAGCGCATTCTCGTCGATCACCTCGCCGCGCGCCGTATTGACGATATAGGCCTCGGGCTTCAGCAACTTCAGCCGTCGCGCCGACAGCAAATGATAGGTCGCCGGCGTATGCGGGCAATTGATCGACACGATATCCATGCGCGCGAGCATCTGGTCGAGGCTCTCCCAATAGGTCGCCTCGAGCGCCTCTTCGATGTCGGGAGCGACGCGCCGGCGATTGTGATAGTGGACCTGTAGGCCGAATGACCGCGCGCGGCGCGCGACCGCGCTGCCGATGCGGCCCATGCCGATGATACCGAGACGCTTGCCGGAAATCCGGTGACCGAGCATCCAGGTCGGCGACCAGCCTTCCCAATCCTTCTCCCCGCACAGCACCGTCGAGCCTTCCGCGAGCCGGCGCGGCACCGCCAGGATCAGCGCCATGGTCATGTCGGCGGTGTCTTCGGTCAGGACCCCCGGCGTGTTGGTCACCGTGATGCCGCGGGCGAGCGCGGTCGCGACATCGATATTGTCGACGCCGTTGCCGAAATTGGCGACCAGCTTCAAATTACCGCCCGCCTGGGAGAGCACGGCGGCATCGATGCGGTCGGTAACGGTCGGCACCAGCACGTCGGCGGTCTTCACCGCCTCGATGAGCTCGGCTTGACTGAGGGGGCGGTCGTCGACATTGAGCCTGGCGTCGAACAGCTCGCGCATGCGCGTCTCGACGCTCGCGGGCAAGCGTCTGGTGACGACGACGAGTGGCTTCTTTTTCGGCATCGCCCCGGTCCCGTGCTCCGGCGACCCTATGTTAACCGCAATGACCGATACTCGGCTTCGACCGTGCGCGGCCGGTCGGCGGTGCGGCCCTCTCTAGCAGACGTATTTCCAAACACAAAGTTGAGGGCGAGCCTTGACAGGCGTACGGGCGGACGGCCTCTTGCGAATCGAAAAGGAACAACGGACGACGATGTCACCCTTCGCCCGGCGAGGAAAATGGAGGTTGCTTGCGGCGCTCTTGTTCGCGCTGCTCTCTCCCGTGGCGGTCGTGGCCGCAGCGGAATCCGCGCGCGCGGCGAGCAGCCTGCCGGTGCCGCGTTTCGTCAGCCTCAAGACCGACAAGGTCAATATCCGCGGAGGACCGTCCCGCGAGCATGAGGTGACCTGGGTCTTCACCCGGGTGGGACTTCCGGTCGAGATCACGGCCGAATCCGAGAATTGGCGGCGCATCCGCGACGCCGAAGGAGCGGAAGGCTGGGTCTATCATTCGTTGCTCTCCGGCCGGCGCACGGTTCTGGTTGTGCCCTGGTCGAAGAATGAATCCTTCGCGCTCTACGAGCGTCCGGACAAGTCCGCCGGAATCACGGCCGAGCTTCAGTCCGGCGTCCTCGGCACGGTCAAGAACTGCAACGGCAAATGGTGCCGCATCTTCGGCGATGGTTTCGACGGCTATATGGAACAGGAACGCCTGTGGGGCGTCTATCCGAGCGAATCGATCGAATGAACAGCTGAGAGCGGGCTAATACCGATTGCTCAATCGCTCTTGCGGCGCAGACGGACAATGATGTCGATGCGTGCGACATCGAAACCGTCGGGCGGGGTCGGATGCCTGCCGACCAGGAGCTCGGCACCCGGAATGTCCAGCAGCCGGCTGTCGCCCTCGACATAGAAATGGTGATGTTCGGAAGCGTTGGTATCGAAATAGGTCTTCGACCCGTCGACCGCAATCTCGCGCAACAGTCCAGCCTCGGTGAACTGATGAAGCGTATTGTAGACGGTGGCGAGCGAAACCGGGAAGCGGGCGCGCAGCGCATCCTCGTGCAGCATTTCGGCGGTCAGGTGTCGGTCGCCCTTGGCGAACAGCAACCAGCCGAGCGCCAACCGCTGGCGCGTCGGCCTGAGGCCCACCTCGCGCAGCATTTCGCGCACGTCATGAAACGGACAGCCGGTCCGGCGGCCGGCGGCCGGCTCGACGCGCAGCCGCTCCACCGGCAGTTCGGCGTCCTCGTCCTCGATGATGAACCGGCGAGGGGTCTCGTTCATGGTTGATCCATAAAGCTAACGCACTTTCCCATACACATGACCCCCGCCAGAAGCTCTGAGCATCCCGCGGCAAGTCCCGATTGTTGATCTTGCCTATGATAAGAAGCCATGGTGGCTGGTGCAACAGCCGCAAAGACAAGTCTTTTCAATGGCAAACGATCATTTCAGCCGCCGGTTCGGGGGGAGGTTGATTTTGAGGCGGCCCGTCACTGTGTTAGGAAATCACCGAAATTCCTAGCCGCCAACAAACGGTGGGTGATCCGAAGCGAGGCTATGACCCAGACGCGCACGAGTTTCGACTACGAAGATCTGCTTGCCTGCGGGCGTGGCGAGTTGTTCGGTGCTGGCAACGCTCAGTTGCCGCTGCCGCCGATGTTGATGTTTGATCGCATTTCCGAGATCGCGGAGGAAGGCGGCGAACACGGCAAAGGGCTGGTGCGCGCCGAACTCGAGGTGAAGCCCGACCTCTGGTTCTTTGCCTGTCATTTCAAGGGCGATCCGGTCATGCCGGGCTGCCTCGGGGTCGACGCCTTGTGGCAGCTCTTGGGGTTTTTCCTCGGCTGGCTCGGTTCGACCGGGAGAGGCCGAGCCTTGGGGGTTGGCGAGATCAAATTCTCAGGCCAGGTTTTGCCCACGGTCAAGAAAGTGATCTATGGCATCGACATCAAGCGCGTCATGCGCTCCAAGCTCGTACTCGGCATCGCCGACGGCTGGCTGTCCGCCGACGGAGAAGTGATCTACCGCGCCGCGGACCTCAAGGTCGGCTTGTTTCGTGTCGACGCCGAGCCCGCGACGGCGGAAGCCTGAAGCGGAAAGGCGGAAATCGCTGCTGGCGAGGTTCCGTCTTCCCTGGCGAAATGACGGATCGACGAGGCAGACATGCGACGGGTCGTTGTCACCGGGATGGGCATCGTTTCGTCCATCGGCAATAATACGCAAGAGGTGCTCGCGAGCCTGCGCGAGGCCAAGAGCGGCATCTCCTTTTCCGAGGACTACGCCAAGCTCGGCTTCCGCTGCCAGGTCCATGGCGCGCCTTCGCTCGATCCGAGCGCAATCGTCGATCGCCGCGCGCTGCGTTTCCACGGCGGCGGCACGGCGTGGAATCACGTCGCGATGGATCAGGCAATCCGCGATGCGGGCCTGGAGGAGCGCGAGATCAGCCACGACAAGACCGGCATCATCATGGGCTCGGGCGGGCCTTCGACGCGCGCAATCGTCGAGGCCGCCGACGTGACGAGGGCCAAGGGCCCGAAGCGGGTCGGTCCCTTCGCGGTGCCCAAGGCGATGTCGTCGACCGCCTCGGCGACGCTCGCGACCTGGTTCAGGATCAAGGGCGTCAATTATTCGATCTCTTCGGCCTGCGCGACCTCCAACCATTGCATCGGCAACGGTTACGAACTGATCCAGGCGGGAAAGCAGGACTTGATCTTCGCCGGCGGCTGCGAGGAGCTCGACTGGACGCTGTCGGTGCTGTTCGACGCCATGGGTGCCATGTCCTCGAGCTTCAATGCGACGCCCGCGACCGCCTCGCGCGCCTATGACGCGAACCGCGACGGCTTCGTCATCGCCGGCGGCGCCGGAGTCGTCGTGCTGGAGGAACTCGAACATGCCAAGGCCCGCGGCGCCAAGATCTACGGCGAGGTCGCCGGCTATGGCGCTACCTCCGACGGCCACGACATGGTGCAGCCTTCGGGCGAGGGCGCGGTGCGCTGTATGAAAATGGCGCTCGCCGGCGTGAAGGCTCCGGTCGATTACATCAATCCGCACGCGACCTCGACACCGGTCGGCGACATCAAGGAGATCGAGGCGATCCGCGTAGTGTTCGGAGCAAAATGCCCGCCGATTTCGGCCACCAAGTCCCTGACCGGCCATTCGCTGGGGGCCACCGGGGTGCAGGAAGCGATCTATTCGCTCCTGATGATGAACAATGGCTTCATCTGCGAGAGCGCGAACATCGAGGAACTTGATCCCGCCTTCGCCGATATGCCGATCGTGCGCAAGCGAAAGGACAACGTGAAGATCAATTGCGTGCTCTCGAACTCCTTCGGTTTCGGCGGCACCAATGCGACATTGGCTTTGAAGCGGCTCGAGGCATGAACCGTTCTCCCTCTTTTCATCAGGGGGCAGGGAGTAAGAGAGGAAGCGCACTTTGATGCAGAAGCTCATGCAGAATAAACGCGGCCTCGTGATGGGGGTCGCCAACGACCACTCGATTGCTTGGGGCATCGCCAAGACGCTGGCTGCGCATGGCGCCGGTCTAGCCTTCACCTATCAGGGCGAGTCGCTCGGCAAGCGGGTGAAGCCGCTGGCGCAATCGGTCGGCTCCGACATCGTGCTGCCCTGCGACGTGGAAGACCTGGCCACCGTCGATGCGGTGTTCGCCGAGCTCGGCAAGCGCTGGGGTAAGCTTGATTTCCTCGTCCACGCCATCGGTTTCTCCGACAAGAACGAGCTCAGGGGTCGCTATGCCGACACCACGCGCGAGAACTTCGTGCGCACCATGCTGGTCTCTTGCTTCTCCTTTACCGAAGTGGCGAAGCGCGCGGCGGCGCTGATGCCCAATGGCGGGGCGATGGTGACGCTGACCTATAACGGCGGTCAGCGGGCGATGCCGAACTATAACGTGATGGGGCTCGCCAAGGCCGCGCTGGAATCCTCGGTGCGCTATCTCGCCGTCGATTTCGGCGCCAACGGAATTCGTGTCAATGCGATATCGTCAGGACCGATCCGCACGCTCGCGGGCGCTGGCATCACCGATGCGCGACTGATGTTCGCCTTCCAGCAGCAGCATTCGCCGCTGCATCGCGGCGTGACGCTCGAGGAACTTGGCGGCGCCGGGCTCTATCTGCTGTCGGAGCTTTCAGGCGGCGTCACCGGCGAAATCCATTTCGTCGACGCCGGCTATAACATCATCTCGATGCCGCATCCGGACGCGCTTAAGGCAGAGGAAGAAGCGGGAGCGAAGACCGGTATCGAAGCCAAGGCCGCGGAGTAATTCGGCGTTGAATCCGGAGAGAGACATCGATGCTGCCGTCGTCCGCCGGGCTTGGCTCAAGCTTGCGACCGGCTTGATCGCGCTCGCCCTCGTTGGTGCGATTTGGATGACGTGGCATTGGGGCTGAGCGATATCGCCGGACCCGCAAACTCTAGCTATGTCTATGTAATCAAATAAGAAAAAGAGCGGCCCCAGGGCCGCTCTTGCTGTCTTCCAGGTCGTCTTCACCGCTTGGGATGAAGGCGATGTTCGCTCATCATTCCGCCGCGCCCGCGGTTTCCGCCTCGCTCTTGTGCTCGGCTTTCTGCTTCGCCTCCAGATCCTCGCCGGTCTGCTGATCGACGACCTTCATCGAGAGGCGCACCTTGCCGCGATCGTCCAAGCCCACGAGCTTCACCTTCACCTTGTCGCCTTCCTTGACGACGTCGGTGACCTTGTTGACGCGGCGGGGCGCGAGCTGGCTGATGTGGACGAGCCCATCCTTGGCGCCGAAGAAATTCACGAAGGCGCCGAAATCGACCACCTTCACCACCGTGCCGTCGTAGATCACACCGACCTCGGGCTCGGAGACGATGGTCTTGATCCAATTGAGCGCGGCCTTGATCGACTCGGCCTTGGCGGAGGCGACTTTCACCGTGCCGTCGTCCTGGATGTCGATCTTGGCGCCGGTCTTCTCCACGATCTCGCGGATCACCTTGCCGCCCGAGCCGATCACCTCGCGGATCTTGTCGACCGGGATCTGGATCACCTCGATGCGCGGGGCATGCTCGCCGAGCTCCGGCCGCGCGGCGGTGATGGCTTTCGCCATCTCCGACAGAATGTGGATGCGTCCGTCCTTCGCCTGGGTGAGGGCGATGCGCATGATCTCTTCGTTGATGCCGGAGATCTTGATGTCCATCTGCAAGGCGGTGACGCCTTTTTCGGTGCCCGCCACCTTGAAGTCCATATCGCCGAGATGGTCCTCGTCGCCGAGGATGTCGGAGAGCACGGCGTATTTCTTGCCCTCGAGAATCAATCCCATGGCGATGCCGGCGACCGGACGGCGCAACGGCACGCCCGCGTCCATCAGCGCGAGCGAGGTGCCGCACACCGTCGCCATCGAGGACGATCCGTTCGATTCCAAGATTTCGGAGACGATGCGGATCGTATAGGGGAACTCGTGGCTCGGCGGCAGGACCGGACGAATCGCGCGCCAGGCGAGCTTGCCGTGGCCGATTTCGCGGCGGCCCGGTCCCATCATGCGGCCGGTCTCGCCGACCGAGAAGGGCGGGAAGTTGTAATGCAGGAGGAAGGTTTCCTTGTAGGTGCCGGCGAGAGCATCGATCCATTGCTCATCCTCGCCGGTGCCGAGAGTCGAGATCACCAGCGCCTGGGTCTCGCCGCGGGTGAAGATCGCCGAACCGTGGGTGCGCGGCAGCAGGCCGACCTGGGCCTCGATCGGCCGGATAGTTTTGCCGTCGCGCCCGTCGATGCGCCGCCCGGTCTCCAGAATGGTCGAGCGTACGATCTTCGCCTCGTGGTCCTTGAACACGCTCGCCACGTGCTGCGGCGCAGGCGCATCCGCCTTGCCTTCAAATTCGGCCTCGAAGGCTGCCTTGACCTTGGCCTTGAGCGCGTCGATCGCTGCGTGGCGCTCCTGCTTGGCCTTGATCGCATAGGCCGCGCTGAGGTCCGATTCCACCAGCGAGCGGATCTTCTTCTCGATCGCCGCGTTATCGGTCTCGGTGAGCGCGCGCGGCTCCTTCGCCGCCTTCTCGGCCAGCCGGATGATCATGTCGATCACCGGCTGGAAATGGCGGTGGCCGAACATGACGGCGCCGAGCATGACGTCCTCGGGCAGTTCCTTCGCTTCCGACTCGACCATCAGCACCGCCTCGCCGGTGCCGGCGACCACCAAATCGAGGCTCGATTCCTGCATCTCGTCGAGCTGCGGATTGAGCACATATTCATTGTTGATGAAACCGACGCGGGCGCCGCCGATCGGTCCCTTGAAGGGCGCGCCCGAAATCGTGAGCGCGGCGGAGACGGCGGCCATCGCCACCACGTCGGGGTCGTTCTCGAGATCGTGCGACAGCACGTTCACGATGACCTGGGTATCGCAGCGCCATCCGTCGGCGAACAGCGGCCGGATCGGCCGGTCGATGAGGCGCGAGATCAGCGTCTCACGTTCGGTGGGACGGCCTTCACGCTTGAAGTAGCCGCCGGGGATTCGCCCCGCAGCATAGAATTTTTCCTGGTAGTGAACCGAGAGGGGAAGAAAATCGATCCCGGCCTTCGGTTCCTTCGCCGCTACGACAGTGGCGATCACCGTCGTCTCGCCGTAGGTTGCGAGCACCGCGCCATCGGCCTGGCGC
This sequence comes from Hyphomicrobiales bacterium, assembly GCA_023266695.1. GTDB lineage: Bacteria > Pseudomonadota > Alphaproteobacteria > Rhizobiales > Xanthobacteraceae > JAUSIF01. Next base: position 7,451 of record JAHFPO010000095.1, read on the forward strand.
GCGAGCTTGCCGGTTTCTAGGACGAGGCGTCTGCCTCCCCAGTCGATTTCCTAGCGATGAATGTCGAACATGTAAATGATCCATGGCTTGTGGAGAAGGAAAGCCATGGGCAAGACGGCGAGACGCTCGTTAGCGCGGCGAACGTGCGCGCTTGATGGGGAGCATCCGGCGATCCTGCCATGGCTTTCGTTTCTTCCGTTGGTTGTGCGACGGCGGCGCCGCCGCTGGTCGGCCGCGCGTGATCGGGCGGACCCGCGCGGAATTCAGTTTTCAGCGGCGAATATCGAGACGGTCGATCAGCTTCTGGTAGCGCGCCTCGTCCTTCGACCTGAGATAATCGAGGAGAGTGCGCCGCTGCGAGACCATCTTGAGCAAACCGCGCCGCGAATGGTTGTCCTTGACGTGGGTCATGAAGTGCCCGGTCAAGTTGGTGATCCGTTCGGTCAGGATCGCGACCTGCACCTCGGGCGAGCCAGTGTCGCCTGCTTTGGTGGCATATTCCTTGACGAGCGCCTGCTTGCGCTCGGCTGCAACCGACATCGTGAGGTTCCTTCTTCTCGGTTCGCTTTTCGGGTTCGGTTTCGGGCGGCCTCGGCCGGGATGTCGTCCAACCGGGTCGCCATAAACGGCGCGCGGGCGAGAGGCCCGCGCGACGCGGTGCAATATAGCGATATTCGCGCGCCGCGCCAGCGGAATATCGAGGGCCCGCGCAAAGCGGTCCGGATCGGGCCTCAGCGCGGTAAATGAAAGATGCGCCGGGGCTTCAGCGTCCCCTGTTCGACCTCGGCGAGCGCAATGAGCGCCCCTTGCGTCGTAATCGACACCAGCCCTTGGAGGATCGGCGCGTCGCGTCCGCGCAGGATCACCGATTGACCGAGCGCCAGGCGCTGGGCATCGGCCCGGCTGACGGCGAGCGCCGGCAAGGCATCAAGCCCCGCCTCGACCGGTTTCAGCGCCCGGGCGAGCGTCTCTTCGCCGCCCGATTCGCCCAGCCGCGCAAGCTCTTTCAGCGTGATCGAATCGGCCGCTTCGAACGAACCGACCCGCGTGCGCCGCAGCCGCTCGACATGGCCGAAACAACCGAGCCCGCGTCCGAGGTCGCGCGCAAGCGCGCGCACATAGGTGCCCTTGCCGCATTCGGCCTCGAACACGGCATGATCGGCATCGGGGAACTCGACCAAGGCGAGGCGATGAACCTCGACCGGGCGCGGGGCGAGCGCGACATCGGCGCCTTCGCGGGCAAGGTCATAGGCGCGCTCGCCCTCGATCTTGAGCGCGGAAAAGCGCGGCGGCACCTGCTCGATCGTTCCGGTGAAGGAGGGAAGCAACGCCCGCACCGCCTCGGGCGAGGGGCGGGCGGGGGAGGTTTCGCGCGGGCCGCCATCGGCATCGTCGGTATCGGTCTCGATCCCCCAGCGCACGGTGAAGCGATAGACCTTGCGCCCATCCATCACGAAGGGAACGGTCTTGGTCGCTTCGCCGAGCGCGATTGGAAGCACTCCGGAGGCAAGCGGATCGAGCGTGCCGGCATGGCCGGCTTTCCTGGCGCGATAAAGCCGCTTCACCGCCGTGACCGCGGCGGTCGAGGTTTGACCCTCCAGCTTGTCGAGGGCGATCCAGCCGTGGACAT
>JAHFPO010000096.1 GCA_023266695.1 Hyphomicrobiales bacterium
CGCATTGACAGACGCACTGCCTTCAATGGCTGGACGGAGATGGGACGAGCCGGGCGAAAGCCCGGTGCTCAGGGGCGTGAAGAGCGCTCCGTCTGATCGCCGGAAGTACGGCCCCGGGGTACGAAAAACCGCCGTGACGCGAGCGCCGGAAGGCGACGCGCCCTCTCGCAAGAGGGCGCAACGGAAGACGTGCGCCTTTCGGCGCTCCGTCCCCCTCGCCTGCGAGCGTGGGGAACTGAACAAAGCTCGGGCGGGAAAACCCGCCGCGAGAACGAATTTCCTTTCCCTCCCCCGGAAAGGGGGAGGGTGGCGAGCCGCGACCGATCTCGGGTTTACCCGTGATCGGCATATTTGGAGACGCAAGTCGGCTATAGCCGACTTGCGTTCGGCGAGCCGGGTGGGGGTCATTCACGATCGCCCGCGACCCCCACCCGCCTTGCTCGCAAGCTCGCTCGGCATCCCTCCCCCTTGCAGGGGGAGGGAGAAGAAGTACGCAGCGAGAAGAATGGAGGCTGTTTGAAAATCCGAGAACGTCCAACATACAAAACGTCATCGCCGGGCTTGACCCGGCGATCCATGCTGACGCGCAACAAATGGGGCACCGCCGTATGGATGCCCGGGTCAAGCCCGGGCATGACGTGGAAAGGCTCAATCCCGCCAGCGCCGGTGCAGCCACAGCCATTGCTCCGGGTGTTCGCGAATCCAGCCCTCGATGATCGAAGTAATCTTCTGCATCGTGCCCTGGATATCGATCTCTCCGTCCTTGCCGCGCGGCAGCTCGAGCGCCTCGGTGAGTTCGATCCGGAACCGGTTGCCCGGCAGGCGGATGACGCGCACGCCATGAACCGGGCATTCGTAACGCCGCGCCAGCCGCGCGATCGCGTCGTTCGCCGAGCACGGCCGGTTGAAAAAAACCACCCGCGTATCGGAGCGGCGATGCTGGTCCACCAGCATGCCGAGATGGCCGCCGCGCTCGATCACGCTCGCCATGGCGAAGACGGCGGTGTTGCCCGTGGGCACGAGCTGGCTCATCAATCCGGCGCGGGTTTCGTGAATGAGCTCCGCCACGAAGCGGTTGTTGGGCATGCGAAACAACATCGCCGAATCGAGGCCGTATTTTGCCGCGCACAGCGCCGCGAGCTCCCAATTGGCGAGATGCGCGCTGAAAATGAGCGCGGGCTTTTCGTCGGTGAACAGCCCGGTGAACCGATCCGCGTGGAAGGTCTCGATCCGGCCCGCGTTCGGCCGCGCCTCGTCGTAATCCCACATGCGGTCGAGATGCACGAATTCGCCGGCGACGCGGCCGAGATTGTCCCACACGCCGGCGAGAATGGCCTCGATCTCGGCCTTGCTCTTGTCGGGATAGGCGGCGCGCAAGTTCTTGCGCCCGATCCGGCTGACCGGAAGGTAGGGGCCGATTGTGCGCGTGAGCGCGCCCATGAAATTGGAGGAGGCATCGGGGTCGAGGCGGCGCAATCCGCGCACCATCACCCGCGTGAGCATTGCCGCCACGAAGTCGAGCGCAAGCTTGGCCCACTGATACAATTTGTAGCGCCGGATGTGCTTGGCGAACCGGCGCCAGGAACGTCGCAGGGCGTTGACGGGTTTTTTCAGTGCCGACACGCTTAGAATCTCACCACGATCTTGCCGAACACGCGCCGGCTCTCCAGCCGCTCCAAGCCCTCACCGAAGGCGGCAAGCTCGATCTCGCAATCGATCACCGGCAGGATGCCCTTTTCCATCTTGGCGAGGCTCCGGCGCACGTTCTCCAGCGTGAAGCCGAACGAGCCGGTGATCCGGTACTGCTGCTGGAACAATTGCATGAGATTGAGCGAGGCGTTGGGGCCCGACGTCGCCCCGCAGGTGACGAGCCGCCCGCCGCGCTTCAGCGACAACAGCGAGCCGTTCCAGGTTTCGGCGCCGGTATGCTCGAACACCACGTCGACGCCTTTCTTCTTGGTGAGCTTGCGCACCACGCCCTCGAACCGGTCCTGGCGGTAATTGATGACATGATCGGCGCCGAGCGCCCGCGCCTTTTCGGCCTTCTCGTCGTCGCCGACGGTGGTGATCACGGTCGCGCCTGCGGCCTTGGCGAGACGGATCGCCGCCGAGCCGATGCCCGATCCGCCGGCGTGGACGAGCACGGTCTCGCCGGCTTCGAGCTTGGCGTTGTCGAACAGCATATGCTCGACGGTGGCGAAGGTGAGCGGTGCGCAGGTGGCGTCACGGAACTCTATGCCGGGAGGCACCTTGATCGTGAGCCGCGCCGAGAGATTGTAGAGATCGCGGGCGAAGCCGTCGACGTGGAAGCCCATGAGGCCGCTCACGTTCTCGCACAGATTGTCGCGGCCTTGGCGACAGGCCTTGCACTCGCCGCAGGTGAGCGCGCCATAGGGCACGACCAGATCGCCCGCCGCCAAGCCGGTGACGCCCGCCCCCACCGCCGCGATCTCGCCCGCCGCCTCCGCGCCGACCACGACCGGCAGCTTGCGCTTGGCGAAGGCCATGCCGCGCCAGCCCCACACGTCGATATGATTGAGCGCGATCGCACGGGTGCGGATCTGCACTTCGCCCGCCCCCGGCGGCGGCGGCGCATCCACCTCGGCGATTTCCAGTTTCCGGTCGGAAACGAGACGCAACGCGCGCATGCGGGAGAAATCCGATCGATATCAAGGCGAGGGAAGGGATCGCTAACGGCTAGGCGCTCAGCCGCCCGCCGTCAACCAAGTGGTGAGGCGGTGAGCGGACGCATTGAATGTCAGTGCGGCTCTCCGGCGAGCACCAGACAGACATTCTGGCCGCCGAAGCCGAACGAATTGGAGATCGCGCGCCGGACCTTGGCGTCGCGGGCGACGTTCGGCACCACATCGAGCGGTATCGCCGGGTCTGGCACGTTGTAATTGATGGTCGGCGGGATGCGCTGGTGCTGGAGCGTCATCAAAGTGAACGCCGCCTCGACTGCGCCGGCGGCCGACAGCGTATGGCCGATCATGGACTTGTTCGAGGAGATCGCCACCTTCGGCATGCGCTCGCCGAACACGGCGGTGACGCCGAGGCATTCCATGCGGTCGTTCTCCGGCGTGCCGGTACCGTGGGCATTGATGTAGTCGACGTCATCCGGCGTGACGCCGGCGTCGGCGAGCGCGTTCTGGATGCAGCCGATGATCGGCTTGCCGTCCGGGCTCGAGCGGGTGCGGTGGAAGCTATCCGCCATCTCGCCGCAGCCCTCGATGATGCCGAGAACCCTGGCTCCGCGTGCCCGCGCGCTTTCCAGGTTCTCCAGCACCAAGACGGCTGCGCCCTCGGCCATGACGAAGCCGTCGCGGTTCTTGGAGAAGGGCTTGGCCGCCTCCTGCGGCGGCTCGTTCTGCGTCGACAGCGCCGACAGCAACGCAAAGCGGATCAGCGCCTCGGTATTGACCGAGCCATCGGTGCCGACGGCGAGCGCCGCGTCGCTTTCACCGCGGCGGATCGCCTCGACGCCGAGTTGGATCGCGGACGCCCCCGAAGCGCAGGCGGTCGAAAGCGCGATCGGCGAGCCTTTGGTGCCGAGCCGTTCGGCCAGGCGCTCGGTGGTGCCGCGATAGAGGAAGCGCTCATAATAGCGCTCGAAGCGTCCGGTGCGGGCGAGCCGGATCATCTCGTCATAGCCGATCTCATCGCTGTTGCTCGCCGCCGCGATCTCGATCCGCTGCGGCCATTCGACCTCGACCGGCGGCACGGCGACGAACAGCGGTCCCGGAAAATCGCCCATGCGGCCGATCCTGGCCTCGGCGATCGCTTCCTTGCTCGCCACCAGGGCGAATTCTTCGGACAGCGCCGGAGCACACAGCGGATCGGCGGGGATGAAGTCGATGGTACCGGCGACGGTGGTCTTGAGGCCCTCGGTGGAGAAACGGGTGATGGTATGGAGGCCCGACTGGCCGGCGGTGAGCTTCTTCCAATTCTCTTCCTTGCCGATGCCGAGCGAAGTGACGATGCCGATTCCGGTCACCGCGACGACGGGGCGATCCTTATGGTCTCTCGCGTTCTTGGTCATGAATCCTCCGCCGTTCAGATCGCCTCGATAAGACCGAGGCCCTCGCCGCGCCAGGCGCTGATGCAGGTCACCACGACTTGCTCGAGCCGGCCGGACCACGGCAATTCGAAACCCGTGGGGTCGAGCGGCGGCCACAGGCTGCCGCGCTTGAGCGCGAGAGCGGCGAGCGCCACATTGAACGTGAAGGCCGCCTCGACCCCGCTGCCCACGACCGAGGTGGTGGCGCGCACCGGAACCTGGCCGAGCGTTGCGAGCGCCGTGCGCTCCCCCGCGGTCGCAGGCCACGCCCCGCTCACCGAGGATAGCACCGCGAAGCGTCCGCTGACGAGCCGGGGAGCGACCTTGCCGAGCATGCCGGAAATCATCGCTTCGAGCTCGCCCGGAGCGCGCCGGCAGCGGTCGGCCAAGATTTGCACGATGCGCGCATAAGCGCGCGCGCCGCGGGCCTCCGCATGGGCGCGGGATTCGATCACCAGAAATGCACCCATCGAGCCGACGGCCATCCCGGCATGATCCTTCCCGCGCGCCCACACCGGCTGATAGGGCGCGGTGAGGCCCTCCCGGCCGAAGGCGAGTTGCAGCAGCAAGTCCTTGCGCTGGGCATTGTAGGAGGCTCCCACCAGTCCGATCTCGCTCTGGCCCGCGGCGATCCGGGCGACCGCGATCCGGAGCGCATCGACGCCGGCCAGCTCCTCGCCCATGAGGGTGCGCGAGGAGCCCACCACCCCGAACACGATCGAGATATTACCGGCCAGGAGATTCGCAAGCTGGGCGAGCGACAGCGTGGGCCTGAGATCGCTCATCAGCCGCTCATTGAGATAGCGCGCGGGCTCGGCCGCGGTCTTGAGCCCGGTGAGGATCGAGCCGTCCACCTGGGTGTCGCGCTCGCCGCCGCCGGCCGCGACCAGCATGTCGATGCGGCCGAGGATGTCGGCATTGCCCTTGATGCCGGCGTCATCGAGCGCGAGGCCGGCGGAATAGCAGCCGATCCGCTGCCACGGCTCCATCTGGCGCTGGTCGCCTTTTTTCGGAATCTGCTTGCCGAACTCGATCGGCGCCAACGGATGCACCACGAAGGGCGCGAAACTCGTCTCGTCGACCACGGACTTGGCGGCCGTGAGGCCGTTCCAATGAGCCTCGGGGCCCTCGCCGAGACATGACAAGAGCCCGATGCCCGTGATCAGCACATCGCGCGGGTCACCGGCCATGCGGCGCGAACTCCGCAGGAAAGCCTATCTTGAGGGCGTGGGCGATGAGCTTTTCCTGAAAGACCGGAGAAGGGAAGGGGAGGACGCGGAACGTGGTGGTGGCCTCGCACATCACCGCGTTCTCGAACAAGACTCGGTTTTCGGTCTTGATGTAGCCGGAGCCTTCGTGAATGAGCTTCGACTCGACCAGAAGCACGTTGCCGGGCCGCACGAAGTTGCGCAGCTTCGCCTCGTTGATGATCGACAGGAACGGAAAGCGCTCGCAGCGGGTCATCGCCAGGATGAGCCAGCCCGCGTTCTGCGCCATCGCCTCGATCAGAAGAACGCCCGGCAAGACCGGGAAGCCCGGGAAATGTCCTTGGTAGATGGTGCTTTCGGTCGGCACGGTGGCCTCGCACCGAACCACCCCTTCCTCGATCGACAGCGCGACGATGCGGTCGACGAGCAGGAAATATTCAATATACATCCGTTTGGACTCAGGCGCCTTTCGCTGCTTTGAGGGCGTCGATGCGCTCGCATAGGTTTTTCAGGACGAAATACTGCCCGGTCGTGGCTTTGCCCTCGTTGACTTCCTGGGTCCACTGCTCGAGCGGCAGCTTGATACCGAATGCTTTGTCGATGGCGAAGGCGATATCGAGGAAATCGAGACTGTCGATACCGAGATCGTCGATCGCATGGCTCTCCGGCTTGATGTTCTCGCGCGGGATGTCGCAGGTCTCGGCGATGATGCTGGCGACCGTGTCGAAGGTCGAGGACATGGACAGTCTCCACTCGCGCCCCGCGGGAAGGCTTCGGGGCCGGGATGCGCAGGCCGGATGCCGGGCGGCTGGGTTGGTACGCGCTTGAATATCGGGGCTCCTATAGCGGACGGCGCATGGGCTTTCAATGCTGCTGCGCCGCACCCGGGAGCGCCGCTGGCCTCCCGCTCGGAGCAGCCAGCAGTGGCTAAGGGTCGCCTTGCTCCGGCGAGAATCGGCGTGTTAGCAGAGGCTTCCGGGGATCGGAGGAGTGCGCGTGGGGCACGGCGGTGCGCGCCGGCAGGTACGGGTTCGAGCTCGATTGACCGCCTGTAAGATGACGCCTTGCAACGCAATCGGAAGCACTGACGATCCGCGGCCGCGCTCGCTGGAGCGGCCCCGATGAACGTCGAGTTCCACGCCGGGTTCCTTGCGCTCGCGCTCCTCGCGCTCGCCGTCGCGGCGGTTCCGCTCTCACGGATTCCGCGCGGCTCCTCCATCGTCTATGCGCTTGCGGCGATGATCGCGGGCATCGCCGCGCTTTCCGCTCTCATCGCCGTCGTGCGCACGGCGCCGCTCCTCGCGCATCTGCCCATCGGCCTTCCCACCGTCGGCGTGCGGCTCCGGCTCGATGCGCTGTCGGCGACATTCTCGTTCATCGTCAATATGGCCGCGGGTGTCACAAGTCTCTATGCCATCGGCTACGGCCGCCACGAGCCCGAGCAGGGCCGCTGCCTTCCGTTCTACGTCCTCTTCCTGCTCGGCATGAATCTGGTGCTCGTCGCCGACGACGCCTTCTCCTTCCTGCTTGCCTGGGAATTCATGTCGCTGTCGTCCTGGGCGCTCGTAGTCGTGCGCCATCGCGAGGAAGAAAACCGGCAGGCGGGTCTCCTCTATCTTGCGATGGCGAGCTTCGGCACGCTCGCGCTTCTCTTCGCCTTCGGCGCGCTCGCGGGCGGCGCGGGGGCCTATGCCTTCGGTGACATCCGAGCGCGGACGCTCGAACCCACGACCGCTACGCTCGCCCTCATCTTCGCCCTTATCGGCACCGGATCGAAGTCGGGATTGGTGCCGCTCCACGCCTGGCTCCCGCCCGCTCATGCGGCGGCGCCGAGCCACGTCTCGGCGCTGATGAGCGGAGTGATGACCAAGGTTGCCGTCTACGGCTTCATCCGCATCGTGTTCGATCTCCTCGGCGCGCCGGTGTGGTGGTGGGGCATGCTGGTGCTGACCTTGGGCGGGATCACCGCCGTGCTCGGCGTGCTCTATGCGTTAATGCAGCACGACTTGAAGCGGCTGCTCGCCTATCACACGGTCGAAAACATCGGGATCATCTATATCGGGCTCGGCTTGGCGCTCGCCTTCGAGTCTCACCAGATGACCCGGGCGGCGGCGCTCGCCGCCACCGCCGCGCTCTTCCATGTGTTCAATCACTGCGTCTTCAAGAGTCTGCTGTTCTTCGGCGCCGGCAGCGTGCAGACCGCGACCGGCGAGCGCGACATGGAAAACCTAGGTGGTCTCATTCACCGCATGCCGAAGACCGCGTTCACCTTTCTCGTCGGCTGCGTCGCGATCTCGGCGCTGCCGCCTTTGAACGGATTCGTCTCCGAGTGGCTGACCTTCCAGGCGATATTGTTGAGCCCCGAGCTGCCGGAATGGGGTTTGAAGTTCACGGTGCCGGCGGTGGGCGGGCTCTTGGCGCTGTCGGCGGCGCTCGCCGCCGCCTGTTTCGTGAAAGCATTCGGCATCACGTTCCTCGGACGGGCGCGGACGCCGGCGGCCGAACGCGCTGAGGAATCCGACCGCTATTCGCTCGCCGCGATGTTCGCTTTCGCGGCGCTCTGTCTCGTGGCCGGCATCCTGCCTGGCGTCTTCATCGACGCTCTCTCGCCAGCGGTGCAGGGCATGGTCGGCGGCCGCATGCCGACGCAGACGACGATGGCGTGGCTCACGACCGTTCCGATCGCCGAGAGCCGCAGCTCCTATAACGGGCTGCTCGTGTTCTTGTTCATTTCCTTTGCCGCCTATGTCGCGGCCTATGCGATCCACCAATTCGCCTCGAGCGCGGTGCGGCGCGGGCCACCCTGGGACTGCGGCTATCCGGATGCGAGCCCGCAAACGCAATATACCGCCTCGAGCTTCGCCCAGCCGATCCGTCGTGTCTACGGCACGTTCGTGTTCCGTGCCCGCGAACGGATCGAGATGCCGCCGCCCGGGGAGATGCGCCCGGCGCGCCTCACCGTGGAGCTCCGCGATCTCGTCTGGGAATGGCTCTACGCGCCCGTCGCCATCACCGTCATCTTCCTGGCCGACCGGCTCAATCCGCTCCAGTTCCAGACCATCCGCCGCTATCTCGGCTTCGTCTTCCTCGCCCTTGTGTCGCTGCTTCTGGTGGTCGCCATATGGGCGTGATCCTCGATCTCATGGTGCAGGCACTGCAAATGCTCCTGGTGCTGGTGCTGGCACCGTTGCTCACCGGATTCGTGCGCGTGGTGAAGGCGCGGCTCCTGCGCCGCCGGGGCCCGCCGCTCCTGCAGCCCTATCTCGATCTCGCCCGGCTCATGGGCAAGCAGGTGGTGCTCGCCAAGAACGCCTCCTGGCTCTTCCGCGTGACGCCCTATCTTGTCTTCGCCGCGACCTGGGTCGCCGCCGCGCTCATTCCGACCTTCGCGACCGGGCTTCTGTTCAGCTGGTCGGCCGACTTGATCGCCATCATCGCCCTCATTGGGAGCGCGCGTTTCTTTCAGGCGCTCGCCGGACTCGACATCGGCACCGGCTTCGGCGGCATCGGCTCCTCCCGCGAGGTGATGATCGCGACGCTGGCCGAGCCCGCCATGATCATGATCATCTTCACGCTGGCGCTGGTCGCGGGTTCCACTCAGCTCTCGACCATCGCGCAAGTCATGGCTTCGTCCGAAGTGGGCTTGCGCGTGTCGCTGGGCTTGGCGCTCGTCGCCTTGATCCTGGTCGCGATCGCCGAGAACGCCCGCATCCCGGTCGACAATCCGGCCACGCATCTCGAGCTCACCATGGTGCACGAAGCCATGGTGCTGGAATATTCCGGGCGGCATCTCGCGCTGATTGA
>JAHFPO010000202.1 GCA_023266695.1 Hyphomicrobiales bacterium
ACCGGCCGAAGCCCTCGGTGTCGTTTGAGGTCGGCGAGCAGGTGCGCGTGTCCGACGGCCCATTCGCCTCCTTCAACGGCACCGTCGAGGAGGTCGACGAGGGCCGCTCGCGGGTCAAGGTCGCGGTCTCGATCTTCGGCCGCGCGACGCCGGTGGAGCTGGAATTCGGGCAGGTCGAGAAGCTTTAAGTGCGTAATCCGAGGGATCGCGGGCAGCGATTCCGACGCATTGCGGGCACCGTTCCGACGATCGCGGGCAGTCCGATGAGGGCGTGAAGCCCGGCTCCCGATAGGCATCCGAATCATTGATCCGACTCCTGCCGGCCAACGGTGGGGGATCGGATGCCAGGGACCAGATTATCGATGCGGAAGGTACGCGAGGTGCTTCGTCTGAAGCACGCGCTGGGCATGAGCGAGCGGCTGATCGCGGATGCGGTCGGTGCTGGCAAATCGGCGGTCGGCGAATATATCCGCCGCGCCCGGGTGATCGGCCTGACCTGGCCGTTGCCGGAGGGGCTCGACGATGCGGAGCTGGAGCGACGGCTGTTCTCGCCGCCCGGCTTTCATGTTGGACCGACGAAGCCGCCGCCGCACTGGCCGACGATCCAAGAGGAGCTCAAGGGGCGCGGCGTGACGCTGCTCCTGCTCTGGGAGGAATACCGGGCGGAGCATGCGGACGGCTACGGCTACAGCCGGTTCTGCGACCTCTATGTCGAGTGGCGCAAGCGTATCTCGCCGACGATGCGCCAGACGCATGTGGCCGGCGAGAAGCTGTTTGTCGATTGGGCCGGCGATGCCATCCCGGTGTTCGATCCCATCACGGGCGCCGAGCATGGTGCGCGCATCTTTGTCGCGGCGCTCGGCGCGTCGAACTACACCTACGCGGAAGCGCGCTTTACCGAGACGCTGCCGGACTGGATCGGCGCGCACGTGAACGCGCTCTCCACGATCGGCGGCGTGCCGAAGGCGGTGGTGTGCGACAACCTCAGGGCCGGCGTCACCAAGCCGTCGCGCTACGAGCCCGGCATCAATCGGACCTATCAGGATTTGGCCGACCACTATGGCTTTGTCGTGCTGCCCACCCGGGTGCGCAAGCCGCGTGATAAGGCCAAGGTGGAAGTGGCCGTCCTGATTGTCGAGCGGTTCGTCCTGGCGAAGCTGAGAAAGCGACGGTTCTTCTCGCTCGACGAGCTGAACACGGCGGTCAGGGAGTGCGTGGCGGCAATCAACGCGAAGGTGATGAAGGCATTCGGCAAGAGCCGGCGTGAGCTGCTCGATGCCATCGAGCAGCCGGCGTTGAAGGGGCTGCCTGTCGAGCCCTACCGGTATGCCGAATGGAAGCGCTGCAGCGTCGCGCCCGATTATCACGTCGAGATCGGCAATCATTACTACTCGGTGCCGTTCCGCCTGTTGCGCGAGACGGTCGACGCGCGGCTCACCGACACCACGGTCGAGGTCTTCCACAAGGGCATTCGGGTTGCGAGCCATCCGCGGTCGAGCGTGCGTAATCGGCACACGACCATAGCCGAGCACATGCCGAGCTCGCACCGCCGCTACGCCACCTGGACACCGCAACGCATGATGAATGAGGCCGCCAAGATCGGCCCGGCGACCATCGCACTGGTCGAAGCCATCATGAAGGCGAAGCCGCATCCCGAGCAGGGCTTCCGATCGTGCCTGGGCATCATGCGCCTGGTGCGGACCTACGGCACCGCCCGTGTCGAGGCGGCGAGCCGGCGCGGCAACGACATCGGCGCGACCACCTACGGGTCGATCGCCTCCATCCTCAAGACCGGCCTCGACAAAGCCTACGCCAACTCGAAAGCGCCGGACGGCCCGCCTATCCGGCACGCCAACATCCGTGGTCGTGGCTACTACCACTGACGCAATCGGATGCGAGCGGAACCCTGCGGGCGCGAAGCAACCGAAAGGAGACACGATGCTCACGCATCCTACCCACGACCGCCTGGTCGCACTCGGGCTTACCGGCATGGCAAAATCCCTGGAGGAGCAGCGGCAACAGCCCGATGTCGCCGCCCTCGCATTCGAGGAGCGCCTCGCGCTCATGGTCGACCGCGAGGCCATCGAGCGGGAGAACAGGCGGCTCGTCAGCCGACTGAAGTTTGCAAGCCTCCGGCAAAACGCCGTGGTCGAGGACATCAACATGAAAGCCCCGCGCGGCCTCGACAAAGGGCTGTTCGCCAAGCTCGTCGCCGGCGAATGGATTGCCCGCCGGCAGAATTTGCTGATCTGCGGCCCGACCGGCACCGGCAAGAGCTGGATTGCCTGCGCGCTCGGCCACAAGGCGTGCCGCGACGATCGCTCGGTGCTCTATCATCGCGTCCCACGGCTGTTCGATGCGCTCGCTCTCGCTCGCGGCGATGGCCGCCATGCCCGGCTTCTCAAAAGCCTGGCGCGCGTCGACCTCTTGATCCTCGACGACTGGGGATTGGCGCCGCTCGTCCCCGCGCAGGCGCGCGACCTCCTGGAAATTATCGACGACCGCCACGGCCGCGGCTCGACCCTCGTGACCAGCCAATTGCCGGTCGATCATTGGCACGAGATCATCGGTGATCCGACCGTCGCCGATGCGATCCTCGACCGGCTCGTGCACAACGCGCACCGGTTGATCCTCAAGGGCGACAGCCTGCGAAAAACCGCCGCCAAGACATCCGGACTTGACGCCGCCGTACAGGCGTGAGCCCTTCAACCCGCCGACGGGAGCAGCTGCCCGCCTTCGATCGGAATGGTGCCCGCGATCAATCGGAACGCTGCCCGCGATCAATCGGAATCACCGCCCGCAATCATCGGAATGCGCAGGCACTTTGGCCGTTTTAACAAAACAGACAAAGAACATTTACGTTTTCGCCGATAAGCGCGTATTCGTGAAACTTCAGCGGCAATTAACTCGTCTCCTAGCCGAGTAAGTTCTTCGATCTTTGTTTTGGAAAATCTAGGCATGATGACAACGACTCCCTCTTCGCGTAAATTGCTCCACGCGAGCCGTTGTCCTGCGGATTGCTGACGGGGTAAGAGCGCCAACTCTAGCCCCGTCTTACTTCTTACGACGCCACTTTAGAAACCGCGCCGCCCGAGACTTGAAATTCGGCTTAACGAGGTTGCCGGTACTCCAATCG
>JAHFPO010000097.1 GCA_023266695.1 Hyphomicrobiales bacterium
GATCGGAAAGCTACCGCATAGGCGTTTAGAAGCCGTTCCCGCCGGCCAGAAATCAATTCCGATGTCGGCCGATTGCAAGCCCCGATCGCCGACGCGGTTAATCCGCCGGAGTTAATCCTCCTGCGACTTCCCCTTGCCTTTCAAAGCGCGCATCTCCTTGGCCCAGCCCTGTTTCACCGCCTGGCGGCTGCGGCCGAGCGCAAGGCCGTCGGCCGGCACGTCCTGGGTGATGACCGAGCCCGAGCCCACATAGGCGCCCGCCCCCACCTTCACCGGCGCCACCAGCGCACTGTTGGAGCCGATGAAGGCGCCCTTGCCGATCTCGGTCTTGTGCTTGGTGAAGCCGTCGTAGTTGCAGAAGATGGTGCCGGCGCCGATGTTGGCATCCGCGCCCACGCTGGCATCGCCGATATAGGAGAGGTGATTGGCCTTGGCATTGGCGCCGAGCTCGGCCGCCTTCACCTCGACGAAATTGCCGATCCTCGATTTCGCGCCGAGCTTGGTTCCGGGTCGCAGCCGCGCGAACGGCCCGACCATGGCGCCCGCGCCCACGTGGGCGCCTTCGAGATGGGAGAACGAGCGGATGACTGCGCCCTCCTCCACCGTGACGCCGGGGCCGAACACGACGTAAGGCTCCACCACCACGTCACGTCCGAGCCTGGTGTCGGCTGCGAGATGCACGGTGTCGGGAGCGATCAGGCTCGCGCCCGCCTCTAACGCCGCCTCGCGCAGGCGCCGTTGCGCATTCGCCTCCGCCCTGGCGAGCTCATTGCGGTCATTCACGCCCATGACTTCCTCCTCGGTCGCCTCGCGCGCCACCACGGAAAGATCGAGCGAGCGCGCGATGGCGACGGCATCGGTGAGATAAAACTCGTGCTTGGCATTGTCGTCCTTGATGCGCTCCAGAAGTTCGAGCGCGTGCTTGCCGGAAAGAGCCATCACGCCGGCATTGCAGAATCCGATCTTTTTTTCCGCAGCGCTCGCCTCGCCCTCCTCGTCGACGGCGACGACCTCGCCGCTCTCGACGATCAAGCGGCCATAGCCGGCGGGATCGGCGGGACGGAAGCCGAGCACCGCGATGGCGGCATTCTTCAGCGCGTCCGCAAGCGCGCGCAATGTCTCGCTCCGCACCAAGGGCGTGTCGCCGAACACCACCAGGAGATCGCCGCCGCGCTCGACCGCCGCCCGCGCGGTCAGCACGGCATGGGCGGTGCCCCGCCGTTCGGCCTGAACATGGATTTCAGCCTTGGGCGCGAGCGCGAGCGCTTCCGCCGCCACGTCGTCGCGCCCCGGCCCCACCACCAAGGCGATGCGGCCGGCGCCCGCCGCGCGCACGGCCTCGAGCACCCAGGCGATCATGGTGCGCCCGCCGATGCGATGCAGGACCTTGGGCCGGCGCGACGCCATGCGCGTGCCCTCGCCGGCAGCGAGCACGATCGTTGTCCGCTCGGGCATTGCGCCTCCTGATCGGCGGGGAACGGTCGGCTGGGTGTAGCCGATGCCCGCCCGTCCCGAAAGCCGAGAGCATGGTTGCCCCCGACTCTGGTAAATATCGGGCGCTTGTTGATTCGCGTGGGCTTCGCTTGAACGCCGGGGTGGCTCTATGGCTCAGACGAAATCGGCGCAGGACCTGAAGGAGCTGCGGGAATTGCGGAATTTGGCCCAGCGCTCGCCCACCGTCGGGAGTTACGTGATCTGGGGTTCGGTCGCGGTCTGCGCCGTGTTCGCGGCCGCCCTCACCATCGCGCTCGCCGTGAGCGCGCACCGCGGGGGCTCCAGCGCGATCGCCGCCAAGCCTCCGGCCCAGCCCCAGTACACGGCCCAGCGCTCGCAAGCCCAGGCGGAATACGAGCTTGCCCGCCTCAATGACGCGATCCGCGCGCTCGCCGCCGAGCGCGACCGGCTGGTCAACCGGGTCGAGCAGCTCGAGCGCTCGGTCGGCGACATCACCGCCGCGATCCCCACGCAACGCCCGGCCGCTGCTGCGCCGAGCACTTCGGTCGCGGTCCCCGCCGTCCAGCCCGCCGTCCCAACACCCGCCGCTCAAATGCCCGCCGCCGAGGCAGAGCCCGCGCCGCCTCCCGCCCGTCCCGCCGCAGCAGCGCCACCGGCGAAGCTCGGGGCGGCGTCCACCGCCCAGAAGCAGCCGCCCAAGCCGCAGGCGCCGGCCCTGACCCAGGCCAAAGGTCCGGCGCAGCCCCAGGCCGCGGCCACATCCACCGATTCAGTCGCGACCCGGACCGAGTTCGCCGTCGATCTCGGCGGCGAGGCGTCGATCGACGGCCTGCGCGCGCTGTGGGCCTCGATTCGCGGCAATCACGGCGCCGCGCTCGAAGGCATGCGGCCGCTGGTGAGCGTGCGCGAAGGCAGCAAGCCCGGCACGGTGGAGCTGCGGCTGGTGGCCGGTCCGCTCGCCAATGCGGGCGCGGCGGCCCGCGTCTGCGCCAACTTGCAGGCGACGGGCGTCGCCTGCCAGACCACCGTGTTCGACGGCCAGCGCCTGGCCTTGCGCTGAGCCAATATCGGCACCGCAAGCTTCGCCCTACCCCCGATTGCCGACATGGGAGTCCGCATGGCATCGTCTGGATGCATGCGTCTGTTCCAGCCCACTCCGCGTGAAACCAATGCGCTGATCGCGCTCGGCGCGGCGGCGCTCGGCTATGCGCTCTATGTGCGCTTGCTGGTGATCGATGCCCAGCCGGTGGAAACCGCCTGCACCCAGGGTCTCGCGCGCGCGGTGTGCAGCCTGCGCAAGATCACGATCGAGCTGCAGGAGCTCAAGCTGTTCGGCGGCGTGGCGCTCCTCGCCGCGATCTTCCATCTCTACCGGCCGAGGCTCGCCACTTTCGCGGTCGGGCTCGTCGCCGCCATCTTCGGCCTGGTGCTCTACAACAACGCGCTGGCGGCGCTCGCGGTGGCGCTCTTGATCATGGGTTTTGCTCGCCCCGTCCCCGTGCCCGCAGACAAGTCCATGCCAGAACGATCAGCACGGCCGCGAACCACAGCGCCTGCCAGTTCCAAAAAGTCTCGTTGAGCACGATATAGGCGACCGAGCCGAGGAGGACGACCGCGGCGGAGAGTTCGGCGGCGCTTTCGCGCCGCATTCCGTGCGGGTTGTTCCAGGCGAGCAGCGCGAGGGCGGCGACCGGACCGGTGAGCGGCGCGAACGGGAAATCGTGGAAGCGCGGCGCGAACACCAGCCCGAGCGCGATCCGGATCGCCGCGATTACCGTGAGCACGAACAGGAGCGTCACCAGGCGGGACAGGGGATCGGTGACGCGGCGGGTCAAGGGATCGAACAGGGCCGCGAAGTCCTCGAACGGGGCCCGGCGGACCGCGGCGGCGGCGGCGACCGGCGGGGTCACGACCGCCAATGAGATAAGAATAATCGAATAAAACCAATCTATTGCCGTGTGGCTCTCGATCGATACATTAGCGATCGCCCAGCCCATGAACAGCCCGCCCGCGAAGGCGATGGCGGCGACCGGCGGCCAGTCGATGGCGCCCGTTGCCCGCGGGCCGAGGCTGCGCGCGGCCAGAAAGCCCGCAGCGAACACCACCAAGCTGAACAGGATGCCGAGCAGGCCCTGATAGAACCACAGCGGCTGGTTCGAGACCGCGCCGCCCCAGCGGAATTTGAGCGCGCGCGTTTCGCCGTCGATAAGGCCCCCATGGGCTCCCGCCGTCCCCTCCAGCCGGTGCTTCCAGGGCTGGTCGTAGCCTTCCAAGAGATTGATCCGGAATCCTCCCGCCTTGGCGGCGGCGACGACGTCGTGGATCACACGCGCCTGGTTCGCGGGCGAGGGCAGCGCCCCCTCGCGCATGCGGCCGGCGCTCGGCCAGCCGACCTCGCCGATCAGGATGTCCTTGCCGGGAAAGCTCGCCGCGACTTTGGCGCGGATTTCCACCACCCGGCGGGCGGCTGCGCTCGCCGTGGGCGGAAAATCCTCGCGGTAGGGCACGACGTGGATGGTGACGAAATTGACCGCGTCGGCGAGCTCGCCCGCCTTCAGCCAGGAATCCCACTGGTCGGCATAGCTGACCGGAAGGCGCGCCCGCGCGCGCACGTCGCGCAGGATGTGGCCGAGATCGGCGGCGGACATATCGCCGCGCGACAGCACCTCGTTGCCGACGATAAGGGCGGGAATGGTGTCCGGATAGGCGCGCGCGAGCGCGATGGCGCTCTCGATCTCGGCCTTGTTGCGCGCGGCGTCGCGGCCGAGCGGGATGCCGAGCAGGATCTGCAGATTGAACTTGCGCGCGTATTCGGGCGCGCGCTCGAGGCCCATGCGGGGTGTGTAGATGCGCACGCACGATGTCAGGGGAGCAAGCCGCGCCAGATCCTCCTCGATTTGAGCCGGCGGGATGACGAGGGTGTCGTCGAACGGCGACTGCCCGGCCCTGAGCGGCCAATAGGAGACGCAGTCGAGCTTTTCTTTCTCGCCGAGCGGAGGCCGCGGCATTTCGACCGGGCGGCCGAGGGCGTACCAGACAACGCCGATCACCGCCGAGATGGCGGCCAAGAGCACGGCGGGATGACGCAGCAACGCATGCACGGGGCTTCACGCTTCGTCGGGAAGTCGAGATGCGGGCATAGCCGCTCCGACCCGCCTTGTGAAGCGGAGTGAAATCGCCGCCTGCGGCCGCGGCCCGTTTGCTCAATCGACGACGCGACTCAAGCCTTCAAGCGGCTCGCTGCACCGCGGAAGCATGTCAGGATACGGTCCGTTGGAGGAGACTGAACCCGCGCAAGTGCTGATAGCCCGGCCTCACGCCGGCATCGCCGTCTCGATCAGGCGCACCCAGTAGGACGTCCCGAACGGGATCGCCTTGTCGTTGAAGTCATAGGCCGGGTGGTGGAGATTGGCGCTCTGTTCGCCGTTCCCCATGAAGATGAAGGCGCCGGGGCGCTGCAACAGCATGAAGGAGAAATCCTCCCCGCCCATGACCGGCGCGACCGCCGGATTGACCCGCGCCTCGCCCACGATCTCGCGCGCGATCCCGGCTGCGAATTCGGTCTCGCGCGGGTGGTTCACCACCACCGGATAGTCGCGCGAATAGGTCACCTTGGCTTTTGCTCCGTGCAGGCGCGCCACGCCTTCGGCGATCTCGATCACGCGGCGCTCCAGGAGATCGCGCACCTCGGGCTTGAGGCTCCTCGCGGTGCCGCGCAGGAGTGCCGACTGCGGGATCACGTTGTCGGTATTGCCGGCCTGGAACAGGGTGATCGAGACGACCGCGCTCTCCACCGGGTCGACGTTGCGGGAGACGATCTGCTGCAACGCGCCGACGATGGCGGTGCCGACGAGAATGGTGTCGATCGCCTTGTGCGGACGGGCGGCGTGACCGCCCTGCCCCTCGATCTCGATCCAGATGCGGTCGGCGGCGGCCATGATGGCGCCCGGACGGATCGCGAAGCTGCCGACCGGCAGGCCGGGATAATTGTGCAGACCGAACACCTCGCCGATCCCGAAGCGATCGATGAGACCGTCCTCGATCATGGCCTTGGCGCCGGCGCCGCCCTCCTCCGCCGGCTGGAAGATCACCACCGCGGTGCCGTCGAAATTGCGCGTCTCGCACAGATGCCGGGCGGCGCCCAACAGCATGGCGGTGTGGCCGTCGTGGCCGCAAGCGTGCATCTTGCCGGGATTCTTCGAAGCATAGGCAAGCCCGGTCGCCTCCTCGATCGGCAACGCGTCCATGTCGGCGCGCAGTCCCACCACCCTGCCGCTATTCTTTTTCTTCCCGCGGATGACCCCGACCACGCCGGTGCGGCCGATGCCGGTCGCCACTTCGTCGCAGCCGAAGTGCCTGAGCTTCTCGGCCACCGTCGCGGCGGTGCGATGGACGTCGTACAGGAGTTCGGGATGGGCATGGAGGTCGCGCCGCCATTCGGCGATTTCATCGGCGCGGTCGGCGAGATGGTTGACGACGGGCATGGCTGTTCCTCGGCTGAGGATAGCAGAACCGGAGCATCGCGGCAGCCTGATGGCGGGAGCGCGCGCCGGGCGCGGGCTTATTTGGCTTTATCGATGAATTCGCGCGCCAATTTGCCGAATTCCTCGTCCATACGGTCGATCTCGCAGGCGCTCGCGCAGCGTTGCTTGAATTTTGCCAGCCGTTCGCGCTCGTAGGTTCCGGCGATGCAACGTTCGAGCCGTGCCGTCACCTTTTGCAAGGTCTCGAACCTCGGCATCATGGTGTCGATGCGCACGAAGCGGTCGAAATTGCGCTTCGATAATTCATCCACGGTGGTCTTAATCTGATCCTGCAGGCCGGCGGTGGCGTCGATGTCGGCGCCGCATTTCGTCCGCAACAGCTGCACGGAGAAGGCGGGTGTCGGCCGCGACGAAGTCATGTTGAGGAGCGGCGGCACGGAAGCGCCGCTGGCGACGTTCTGGCCGGTATCGAGATGATGCTGCCAGAGGGCGCGCAGGCGGAGCGACTGAGGATCGGCGGTGGGCGGGACGCCTCCCTGCGGATCGCTGCCGGTCTTCCACATCGCATAACGATGAACGCCGGAGAGGAAAAGGCTCACGCAGCCGTCGCGGCACCAGTTCTGATCGGCAGGGACCGGCAGATTGACCTGGGTCACCTGGTAATAGTCGTTGAGGGCGCGATTGAACGGGTTCGCCGTGGGCGGCGGCACCGCCGGCCAGGCATTGGTGCTCGAAGGCGGCGGCAAGCGCGCGGCGGAGGCGAAATCGGGCGCGTAGCGGGCCGGCCCCGTGCCGCCGGGATAACGCGTCTTCAACCCGAGTTCGCGGATGGCGGTGGCGAGCTTCACTTCCTCCTCGGCCGCGAGCCCCGAGTGGGAGAGATAGATGACCGCCAGCCAGCCCTTGTTCTGGCTCACGTGCTCGAGAAATTTTCGGGTGTCGCCCTTGGCGATCGTTCCGGTCGCGATGAGCGCGCGGCAGGCGTCCGCGGGCGGGCGCTGGTCGCGCGGGAGCGAGAAATAGGAGGAAAAGTTCGCCGGATCGTCCTGGAAGATCCGCATCAGGCTCTTGTATTTGGAAGCTTCGATGCACTGGAATTCGAGCGCGAGCGCGCCGCCCGGTCGGCCTACGAGCGCGAGAAGGCCGATGCCAAGCCCGGCGAAGGCGAAGGCCAGACGGGACGCGCGCCGGATCATCATCTTCCCTGCGGCGCCGGCGGCGACGCGGCTCCCGGCGTGATATCGCGCAGTTTATCGTCGATCATCGTTTGCAGGCGCTTGTGATCGCAGCCTTGACCGCACAGTTTGGCGAAATTGTTCAGGCGCTCGCGTTCGTGCGCGTCGGCGACGCATTGCTCGACCTTGATTCGCCGCTCATGCACGGATGCGAGCGCCATCCGCAGACGGTTGGTGTCGACGAAGGCGCCCACCCGGTTCTCGATCTCGAGGATCATTCCGCGCAGCTGCGAATCGAGGTCCTGCAGCTGGGCGGCGTCGCTGCCGCAGCGCGCGAGCAGGAGATCGGCGACGTAGCGCGGCGTGCGCGCGCCGGTGGCCGGACTAATGATGTTGGTGGGCGTCGATTGATAGATGCGGATGAATTCCTCGCCGGCGTCCATCTGCTGATAGAGCGACACCTGCGCCTGTTCCGCCCGCTGCAGGTATTGCACGGTATCGGCCATGGAGAGCGTGAGATCGTTGCCGAAGTCCTTGGCGTCCTTGCTCTTGGATCTGCGCGGCCGGTGGACATAGACGATGCCCTGCCGGTCGATGCCGGCGGTGAAGACACTGGAGCAGGACGACATGCAGCGATGAGCCGGGCCGTCGGCCTTGCCGATCTGCGGCAGGCCGTCGATCACCTTCTGATAGGCCTGCCAGGCGGCGGCGAAGGCGGGATCATCGGCGGGCTTCTCGGTCGAGCCGGGCGCGGCGCGTGGGCCCCAGGTTCCCAGGGGCGGAACGATGAAATCGGGCCGATAGGCGACCGGCAGCCGAGTGAAGCTCTGGGTCTTCAGCCAGAACATGCGCACCAGTTCGGCGAGCCGCCTGCCCAAGCCGGAATCGCCGCCGCCGGAGGCGAGATAGATGGTGGCGAGCCAGCCGCGGTTCGCCGTGATCGCGTCGATGAGCTTGTCGACATCCACCCTCGAATGGATGCCCCCGGTGAGAAACACCGCGCGGCAGAGCTCGGGGCCCGGCAGCTTGGCAGGGTCGATCTGCAGGTAGGCGGCGAATTTCTTCGGGTCGTTGTCGAACAGCTGCCAGAGATATTTGTATTTCGAGGCCTCGATGCATTCGACCTCGATCGCGGCCGCGGGCCGGGGCGCGGCGCAGGCGAGGAGCGCGAGCGCCGTGCCCGCGAAGATGGCGCGAGAAACCGGATGCATCAGCCGATACCTTTGTCTCAAGGAAGCGGGAGCGCCCTCGACGGCTGGGGAGTATGGAAGACCTCCCGCCCGCTCGCAAGCTCCACCCGGATGCGGGAAAAGCCGTGCGCTATTGACGGCGGCTGGCCGCCTCCGTAGGTCTCCCTCGCACGGGCCCGTAGCTCAGTGGTAGAGCACGTGACTTTTAATCACGGTGTCGATGGTTCGATCCCATCCGGGCTCACCAATATTTTCAATGACTTATCTTAATTTCTAGATGGTCAGGCGGCTAAAGGTGACCACAGGGTGACCACCGGGAGGAGTTTCGAGCCGTATTGAGTCCCGCTGGTCTAATTCGAGTGAACGCTGTTGGTGGTCACCATAAATGTGCTTTTCGAGTGCTAATGCATGACGCCTCGCGCGTGCATACTGGTCGCGAAAGTCGTGTGACAAAATTAATCCTGAAGTTTTGATGCTCGCCGCTATTGATCAGTTGCGGTGACGCATCTCAACCGACGAAACACGCCCGCGATACGTCCGGTCATGCCCAATGAGCAGACGTTAACCGGTGCGACACGCAAGTCTGTTCGGTGCCGATTGTGTTGCAAAACTCGGCGAAGAACCGCCAACGCGCAATATTTGAATCGGAACGAACAACTTTTTGAATCAACATTG
>JAHFPO010000098.1 GCA_023266695.1 Hyphomicrobiales bacterium
ATCGACATCGACCAGAGCCCGATCGGGCGCACGCCGCGCTCCAACCCCGCCACCTACACCGGCGCCTTCACGCCGATGCGCGAATGGTTCACCCAGCTCCCGGAGGCGCGCGCGCGCGGCTACGAGCCGGGACGGTTCTCGTTCAACGTCAAGGGCGGGCGCTGCGAGGCCTGCGAGGGCGACGGAGTGCTCAAGATCGAGATGCACTTCCTGCCCGACGTCTATGTCACCTGCGACGTGTGCAAGGGCAAGCGCTATAACCGCGAGACGCTCGAAGTGAGCTTCAAGCAGAAGTCGATCGCCGACGTGCTCGACATGACGGTGGACGAAGGGATCGAGCTTTTTTCCGCGGTGCCGGCGATCCGCAAGGTGCTGGAGACGCTCGCGCGCGTCGGCCTCGGCTATATCCACATCGGCCAGCAGGCGACCACGCTTTCCGGCGGCGAGGCGCAGCGCGTGAAGCTCGCCAAGGAGCTTGCCAAGCGCGCCACCGGGCGCACGCTATACATCTTGGACGAGCCCACCACCGGCCTCCATTTCCACGACGTGGCGAAGCTCCTCGACGTGCTGCACGAGCTGGTGGAGAGCGGCAACACGGTGGTGGTGATCGAGCATAATCTTGAGGTGATCAAGACCGCCGACTGGATCATCGATTTGGGCCCCGAGGGCGGCGACGCCGGCGGCGAGATCGTCGCGGCCGGAACGCCGGAGGACATCGCGCGGGCGAAGAAAAGCTATACCGGCGAATTTTTGAAGCCGGTGTTGGCGCGGGGGAGCAAGGGCCGCAAGAAAGGGCAAGTGGCGGCGGAGTGAAAGGCTATCCTAATTCAACTCAGCCTAAGAGGGAGAGGGGAAAGGATCGCTGTTTGAAAATCGAATCCGAAAGCCGGCGCCCGCAATCACCGCCGCACGATCACCGTCGCGCCGATGCGGGTGCGGTTATAGAGGTCGATCACGTCGTCGTTGGTCATGCGGATGCAGCCCGCGGATTCCGCGCCGCCCATCAGCCAGGGCTCGTTGGTGCCGTGAATGCGGTAGAGCGTGGCGCCGAGATAGATGGCGCGGGCGCCGAGCGGGTTGTCCTTGCCGCCGGCCATGTGGACGGGGAGTTCCGGCTTGCGCGCCCGCATCTGCGGGGTCGGCGTCCAGTCCGGCCATTCGCGCTTGGAAGCGACCGTGCTCGTGCCCGACCAGGCATAGCCTTCCGAGCCTACCGCAATCGCGTAGCGCAGCGCCTTGCCGTCGCCGAGCACATAGTAGAGCCGCCGCTGGCTGGTGCTGACGACGATGGTTCCGGGCGCGTGTTTCTCCGCATAGCTCACCGTTTCGCGCGGGAAGTAGGTCCCGATGATGAGCGTCCTTCCTCCGAACGTGGGGATGCGGACCGGCTCGGGATTGCGAATTTCGCTGCTCGCCGAGGCTCTGGCCGATGGCGCGGATGCGGGTGATGCTCCCGACATGGCGTTGTCGGCGATGCAGCCGCCGAGCGGCAAGCCAACCAGCAACAGGACGACAACAACGCAGTAACGCATGATCGCCTCTCGATAGGAGCCGCAAAATACCGCCGATCGCGCCCTGCTTGCTAGTGCTGAAAAGCCACACAGTAAAAGATCGTCGAAGTAGCGTCCGCCAAAGCCCTATGATGAATTTTGGCTTTTGCTTTCGAAGTTGTATGCTTCTGGTCCGCGCCGACGAAAGAAATGGGGCCATGATGACGCTTGCAACGGCAATCGGAACACGCTCGCTGCGGGTGGCGCTCGCGCTCACGCTCGTCCTCGCCGGCGGCGCGCTCGCCCAGAGCCCGTGGCATAGTTTGAAGGTGCCCAGCCTCGGCTTCACCGTCGAAATGCCGGCCGAGCCGAAATACAGCACCAAGCCGATGAAAACCGGCAAGGGCTCGCAATACACCATGCACGAATATCTGCTCGAGGCCGGAGAGCGCGCCTTCGTCATCCAGACCTCGATCTACCCCCCGGACGTCAATGTCGCGAACCCGCAGACCAATCTGCAGGGCGGGCTCGACAATGCCGCCAAGAACATGGATGGCGGTCGCTGGGCCAGCATCAATTGGGTGAAGCATCAGGGCATCACCGCCGTGGACGCCAGCGGGCATCGGAATAAATTCGAAATCCGTTCCTATTCGGTGCTCAAGGGCCGGCAAATCTTCGCGCTCACCTATGCCGGTCCCGACGGCAGCGGCCGCTCGGCGGAGGTCCAGCGCTTCATCAATTCGCTCCGCGTTCAGTGATCGGCCGGGCCGCCCCGCCCATTGGACGGGGCCGCCGTTATTTTTTATGAAGTCCTGCGGACGAAAATTAAATCCCCGCGCTCCGCATCAGCGCCGCCGCCAGCACGCCGGCGACGACGGCGAGAAATTCGTTGCGCGCCACGACCATGACCGCGGCCGTCGCCGCGAGCGCGACAAAGGCGGCCGGCCCGCTTTTCGCGACGATCGGCAGCACCGTCGCCGCCACGATCGAGCCCGGCAGCGCCGCCAGCATGCGGCGCACGCGCACCGTCAGCGGCACATGCGCCATCAGCCAGAAGCCGCCGGCGCGCATCAGATAATTGGTCGCCGCCATGACCAAGATCGTCACCAGGCCGAGCGCCAGCGGCTCAGTCGCGCTCATCGAGCAATCCCCCGATGATGCTCCCGGCGATCGCGCCCGCGATGATGAACCACCAGCCCGGCACCAATTCGGCCACGACGAGCGCGATGGCGCCGGCGATGACCCATGGGATCGCGCGCCGGATCCCTCGCCACATCGGCACCAGCATGACCATGAAGAAGCACGGCAGCACGAGATCGAGCCCGAGGCGCTTCGGGTCGGTGAGGAGCGCGCCCAGGAGATAGCCGGGCACGGTCGAGGCGACCCAGATCATCCACAGCACGATGCCGCCGCCGACCAGGATCGAGGCGTCGGCGCCGCCTGCGGAGCGGTAGCGCATGGCGACGAGCCAGCCGGGATCGGTCACCACGAACAGCGCCGGATAGCTCTGCCACGCCGGCAGCCCGCCGAGCCAGGGCCGGAGCGCGGCGGTCATCAGGATGAAGCGCATGTTCACGGTCGCGGTGACGAGGCCGATGGTGGCGACGCCGGCGAGCGTCAAGGAGTCTGTCCACATCTCGACGGCGACGAACTGCGAGGCGCCGGCGAACATCAACAGACTCATCAGCGTCGCTTCGGTGAGCGTCAGCCCTTTTTGGGCGGCGACCGTGCCGAACGTGGTTCCGAACGCCACCATCCCCGGCATGATCGGCGCGGCGAGGCGCGCGCCCGCGACGAGACCGGCGAGCGACCAGTGGGGCGGGCGGCTGTCAGGATCGGCGGCCATCACACGCTCCATGAAATCGAGCGAGGGGCCACCGCGGCGTCCATTCTCGCGCGCGGCCACCCGATCCCGCCGGGCAAGACCGCGCCCGCCCATCATGAAGGAGTGGGGCCAGATTCGCGAAACGAATTCTCGTCATCCGTTCGATCAGCCACGATGATGCATTGGATTTCCGCGCCCGGCGGCGAGAGTACGCTCGCCCGCTCATGCGCCGAGCTTCGCCGCCAAATCCTCGAGATCGCCCGCCGCCACGTCGACCTCGACCGTCGGTCCCCTCTCGCCGGTGGCGGGGCCATATTCGTCGGGGCGCGCCACATGGGCGGTGCGCAATCCGTTCGCCGCCGCCGCCGCAAGATCGCGGCTGTGCGCCGCCACCATCATGCATTGGGAGGGTGGAAGATTGAACGCCTCGCAGGCGGCGAGATAGACGCGCGGCTTCGGCTTGAAGTCGCCGGCGATCTCCGAGCCCAGGATCGCGTCCCAAACGATGCCGTTGCGGCGCGCGAGATCGACCATGATCGAAATGTTTCCGTTCGAGCACGGCGCGAGCAGGAATTTCTTGCGGAGCCGCGCCATGCCGCGGGCGACGTCCGGCCAGGCGTCGAGGCGATGCCAGGCGAGATTGAGATCGGAGAGCGCGGTCTCGCCGACGCCCGAAATACCAAAGCGCGGCAGGACGCGCTCGAGATTGTGGCGGTGGAGAATATCGAGCTTGCAGAACGGCAGGCGGCCGGCGCGCACTTCTTCCATCGCGGGCTGGTACTCACCGCGCCAGGCGTCGGCGAAGGCGATCCAGTCGAGCTGGTGGCCCTGCGGCGCCAACGCCTTCTCGGCCTCGCGCGCGATCGAGCTGCGCCAATCCATCAGCGTGCCGAATATGTCGAAGAACAAGGCTTGCACGGAAACGGGCATGGCGAACCAATTCTGCTCTAGCCCTGCACGATCCGGATCGAGAGATCGGGCAGGCCCGCGATCTTGCAGAGGATCACGTCGCCCAGAACCACCGGCCCGACGTTCTCGGGCGTACCGGTATAGACGAGATCGCCGGCCTTCAATTCGAAGGCCGCGGAAAGCTTTTCGATCTGCTCGGCGACGTTCCAGGTCATGTGGGCGAGATCGGATTGCTGCTTCACCACGCCATTGACCGCAAGCGAGATCGCGCCCTTCACGAAGTGCCCGGTCTTCGCCGCCGGATGGATCGGGCCGATCGGCGCGCCGCGATCGAAGGCCTTGCCGATTTCCCACGGCTTCTTCTCCTCGCCCATGCCCTTCTGCAGATCGCGCCGGGTCATGTCGAGGCCGACCGCATAGCCGAAGACATGATCGAGCGCCTTGGCCGCCGGGATGTTCTTGCCGCCCGACTTCAGCGCCGCCACCAGTTCGACCTCGTAGTGATAGTTCTTGGTGAGCGATGGATAGGGATGGTCGGCGATCTTCCCCGCCGGCACCACCTGGATGGCATCGGTCGGCTTCTGGAAGAAGAACGGCGGCTCGCGCGTGGGATCGGCGCCCATCTCGCGCGCGTGCGCCGCGTAGTTCCTCCCGACGCAATAGATGCGGCGGACCTGGAAGAGTTCGCCCGATCCCGCCACCGGCACCAAGGTCGCCGGCACGGTGAAGAGCGGCTTCGCGGTTCCGGGTTTGGCGGCTGTCGGCTTGCTGGATTTCGGCTTGGCGGTTTTAGACTGTTTGGCTTTCGCCATAGCGGCACTCTCCGATGGCTGTCCGCATCGCTCCTAGCATGTTTCGCAGCGCCCGAAGCGGGCGCCGCCGTCGCGCCCCATGAAATATGTTGGCGCCATGCGTTTATCGCATTGCAGCGATGCCCGCTCCGCACTAACCCGCTTCGCCTGGCGGGACTATTTTGGCCATGAACAAAGGATCATCCGTCCGCGCCTGCCCGCAAGCGGCGCAGGCGGAGAAGGAGATGGAAATGTTGTTGTGGAATTATCTGGTGCGCCTGATCCGCCGCTGGCAGGCCTATCACCGCACCTATCAAGAACTGATGCGGCTCGACGATCATGAGCTCGCCGACATCAGGGTGTCGCGCGGCGAGATCGAGGGCATCGCCCGCGATGCCGCCCGTTCGGTGTGCTGACCTAGAGTCTGATCAGTGCGAATTGAATCGGCCTGCCCCGCTAACATTTTGATTTTGGGCGTGATCTTATCCGAAAACCGGTTCCCACCCCGGATCAAGTCCGGGGCAGGCTTTTTCGGGATCACGCCCTAGAAGACCTCCAAGCCAAGACCTGAAGACCCTCCCAGCGAAGCGCCCGCGTCCCCCCCGCGGGCGTTTTCGTTTGCCCGGCGCTCAGGACGAAGGCCGTTCCATCCCGCGCGCCTTCAATGTCGCCGTGGCGGTCGGTCCAGCGAGGTGCTTGATCAATGTCTTCACCGCCTCGCCGTCCTTGGTCCCGGCGCCGATGCTCGCCGCGTAGGTGGTGTAGTTCTGCACCTCCGCCGGCAGCGGGCCGACGAACTTCACTCCTTTGAGGGACTGAAGCTCGCTGATCTGGCCGAGGGCGAGTTCCGCCTCGCCGTTCGCCACCAGCTCGGCGACGAGACCGCCCTGCTTCAGGCGTTCCTTCGGCTTGATCTGCTCGGCGATTCCAATCTGCTGAAGCATCTTGGAGATGTAGATGCCGCTCGAACCGCCGCTTGCCGGATCGATGTAGGCGACGGTCTTGGCATTGAGCAGCGCGCGTTTGAAGGCATCGAGGGAGGAAATGTCGGGGCGGGCCGCGCCTTCCTTCACCACCACGCCGATGCCGACCTTGGCGAGGTCGGCGCGGGTGCCGGGCGCGATCTTGCCCTTGCCGGCGAGAGCGTCGACAGAGGCAGGTGTCAGCACCGCGAGATCGAAGGTCTCGCCGGCCTCGATGCGTTTCACCAGCCCGCCGTTGGTATCGTTCATGACGATGACCTTGTGCCCGGTCGCTTTCTCGAATTCCGGGACCACCGACAGCACCACCTCTTTCATGGCGCCGACGGTGAGCACCTTCACTTCCGCGGCGGCGGCGAGCTGCGCCGTCATGATGAGGCCGAGAGCCGCGCCCGCGATCAGTCCGGTTGTGGTTTTCATGATGATCTCCTGTTCCCGGCGGATGGGCGATAGTATGGCTCGGGCGGGCGAACCGCCAGCGCCTCGGAGCCCATCCGCCCGTCGCCTTGACGCTCGGCGGGCGGAGCGGGACAAAGCCCCATGGTCGACCCTGTCCATGTGATCGGCGGCGGGCTCGCGGGCGCGGAAGCCGCCTGGCAGATCGCCCATCGCGGCGTGCCGGCGGTGCTCCACGAAATGCGGCCCCGCCGCACCACTGCGGCCCACCGCAGCGAGCGGCTGGCGGAGCTCGTTTGTTCCAATTCTTTCCGCGCCGACGACAGCGAGGCGAACGCGGTCGGCCTCCTGCATTACGAGATGCGCCGGCTCGGCTCGCTCGTCCTGCGCGCGGCGGACGCGAACCAGGTGCCGGCGGGAGGCGCGCTCGCGGTCGACCGTGACGGCTTCGCGCAAGCGGTCACCGAGGCGATCGAGCACCATCCGCTGATCGAGGTCCGCCGCGAGGAGATCGCCGCCCCGCCGGCGGATTGGGCGAACGTCATCGTGGCGACCGGCCCCCTCACCTCGCCTGATCTTGCCGAGACGATCCGCGCGCTCACCGGCGCCGACGCGCTCGCCTTCTTCGACGCCATCGCGCCGATCGTGCACCGCGACTCGATCGACCTCTCGATCGCCTGGTTCCAGTCGCGCTACGACAAGGCGGGGCCCGGCGGCAGCGGCGCCGATTACATCAATTGCCCGCTGAACCGGGAGCAATATGACGCCTTCGTCGATGCCCTCAATGCGGCCGAGAAGGTCGAGTTCCACGAGTGGGAGAAGACGCCTTATTTCGACGGCTGCCTGCCGATCGAGGTGATGGCGGAGCGCGGACGCGAGACCTTGCGCTACGGGCCGATGAAGCCCGTCGGCCTCACCAATCCGCACAAAGCCGCCGACAAGCCCCATGCGGTGGTGCAGCTCCGCCAGGACAACAAGCTCGGCACGCTCTTCAACATGGTCGGATTCCAAACCAAGCTCCGCCACGGCGAGCAGGTGCGCATTTTCCGCGCCATCCCGGGATTGGCAGAGGTCGAGTTCGCTCGCCTCGGCGGCCTCCACCGCAACACCTATCTCGACGCGCCGAGGCTGCTCGATCCGACGCTCAGGCTCGGCGCCGAGCCGCGCCTGCGCTTCGCCGGCCAGATCACCGGCTGCGAGGGCTATGTGGAAAGCGCCGGCATTGGCCTTCTCGCCGGGCGTTTCGCCGCCGCCGAATGCCGCGGCGAGGCGTTGCGGCTACCGCCCGCCACCACCGCGCTGGGCGCGCTTCTCGCCCATATCACCGGCGGCCATCTCGCCACCATCGACGCGGGCCCGCGCTCCTATCAGCCCATGAACGTCAATTTCGGGCTGTTTCCGCCGCTCGTGGAAAGCTTCCATGGACGCGACAGGGGCCTCGCCCGCAAACGCGCGCTCACTGCCCGCGCCAAGGCCGATCTCGAGGCCTGGCTCGCCGGCGACAGCGCTGCGGACGCGGCGGCATGAAGGCTCCCCCGCCCGGCGCGCCCGAGCTTTCCCGCTTCCGCCCGGCCGCGGTGCTGAAGTCCGATCATTTCAGCACGGTCGAGCGCGGATTCTGGCGCACGGAAAAAGGCGAGGTCGAAGCGGTGCTGCGCCGCTTCGACGAGGTGCCGTGGTGGCTGCGCTCCCTCGCATATCATTTCGGCCGGCGCGAGGCGCAGGCACTCGCCCGCCTCGAAGGTCGCGCCGGCCCGCTTCTGGTCGCCGAGGGCAAGGGCTTCCTGGTGCGCTCGTGGATCGACGGGCTGCCCATGCATCTCGCGCGGCCCATGGGCGATCACGGATATTTTCGCGCCGCCAAGGAGATGCTCTTCGCCATGCATCGCCGCGGCGTGGTGCACAACGATCTCGCCAAGGAGCAGAACTGGCTGCGCGACGGCGCGGGCCAACCGCGCCTCACCGATTTCCAGCTCGCGGTCACCGCCGCGCGTCGTAGTATTTTCTTCCGTCTGGCGGCGCACGAGGACCTGCGCCATTTGCTCAAGCACAAGCGCAAATATTGCCCCGACGCGCTCACCGCCCGCGAACGCCGCGTGCTCGCGACCAAAAGCTGGCCCGCGCGCATCTGGATGGCGACCGGCAAGCAGCTCTATATTTTCATTACGCGCAGGCTCATCGGCTATATGGACCGCGAAGGGAGCGGCGGCGAGCTGGCGCGCGATGGTCCGCGCATCGTGGCCCGCCTCGCCGGGCTTCCGGCCGTGAGCGGCGCCGCGGTGGTCGCCTATCCGACCCCGCGCGGGGCGCGGCTTTATCTCTTCGTCGAGTCGGGGGCGCCGCTCGCCGACGCCGACATCCGTGCTGTGCTTGCCGCCGCTCCCGGCGGCCTTCCCGATCCGAGCCTCATCCAGATCGCGCGCCGCCTGCCGCGCGATGAGAAGGGAGAGCTGCGCGAGGACGTGCTGCGGCTCATCGCCCAGAACCAGGTCGATTTGATCGATGCGCTCAGGCTCGATGCGGAGGCGAAAAGTGCCGCCGCCGAGATC
>JAHFPO010000203.1 GCA_023266695.1 Hyphomicrobiales bacterium
TTATCACATCGGCGTCGCGGTCGGGACCGACAAGGGCCTGGTGGTGCCGGTGGTGCGCGACGCCGACCGGCTTACCCTCGCCGAGATCGAGAAGAAGATCGCCGAGTTCGGCAAACGCGCGCGCGACGGCCAGCTCTCCATCGACGAGCTGCAGGGCGGCACCTTCACCATCTCCAATGGCGGCGTCTACGGCTCGCTCTTGTCGACGCCGATCCTCAACGCGCCGCAATCGGCCATTCTCGGCATGCACCGGATCGAGGAGCGCGCGGTGGTGAAGGACGGCAACATCGTGGCGCGGCCGATGATGTATCTCGCGCTCAGCTACGATCATCGCATCGTCGACGGGCGCGAGGCGGTGACCTTCCTGGTGCGGGTCAAGGAAAACCTCGAGGATCCGGCGCGGCTGGTGCTGGATTTGTAAACTTTACCTCTCCCCTGTGGGGAGAGGTGGAGTTCTGGAGAAATTCATGCCCTACGATCTCGTCGTCATCGGCACCGCCCGGGCGACTATGTGTGTGCGATGTGTGCGGCGCGCATCAAGGAAGCCTCTTGACCACGTCGTGCGTGCGATGCACCGCGTGATCGAGTTCACCTAGAATCTTGTCGTCTTTCTGCGCCGGAGTCATCGCATGGAACACGCTGATGCCCCTGGGTTCGCGATAGGCGAAGCTACTGATGATGGCCGCGGTTGGGCGACCGTTAGGATCCCTACCGCGTGAATTCAGCATTCCGCGATGCATCACGCGCCAACCCTCTGGAAAATTTGTCGTATCGAGACCAAGGCTTTCCCAACTGTCGCGGTTTTTCAGGTTCCATCGTGTCTGAGCCTGAGCGATCCAGGCCTTTACCGTATCGCCGAGAAAAGGATTTTTTCGATCGAATACTTCGAGAAGCACCAAATAGTCGGCACCAGCGATGATCCAGCCGCCCGCTCCTGAAAACTGACGCCAATCGGGATGGAGCCGTGCGCTGGTGATGCCAAGCTTGTCGAATACCGCTTCACGGCAATAGGTTTCGTACGGCTTGCGGGCGGCCTCTTCAATGGCCGCGGTCAGGACAACAAAGCCGATATTGCTGTAGGATTCCTTGGTACCCGGGTTGTAAAGCAGCCTCGTTTTCAAATGTTCGACCAAAAGCGGTTCAGGCGAGACGAGATGGCCCATTCCTCTCTCGGCGCGTCTGCGCCAAATATCGTGGATTGGATCGCCCTCTTCATTCCCGCGTAGGCCGGAGTGGTGGGTGAGCAATTGCTCGATCGTGACATTCTCGAAGCGGCGATCGGACGGCGGACCGTGGCGCCGGAAGAAGCCGGCAAGCGCCTGTCGCATCGGCGTCGTGAAGGAGAGTTTTCCGTCTCGAATGAGAGTCGCGACGCATGCTCCGGTGATCGCCTTGGACATGCTGCCGATAAAGGAGGGCGCACGCGGATCGACGCCATGCCCTTTGAGGAAAACCGTCTTGCCCTGCCGGCGCACGACGAGAATTGCGGTCGTGGGACGATGCTTTTTCACCCAGGCATCAAATACGGCGGCATAGGCATCGACTGTATCGGAAAGACTTGCCGGCGCCTTTGGCGTTTGAACCAGCGGCGCCTTAACCGCGGGTTGGGGCGGGCTCTGAGCGGCCGTCTCGGCGATCATGGCCAAGCCAAGGAACGCCACGACGAAGGCGAGGATGTCTCTGCGTGCCGTCATCGAAGGATTGCTTGTCTCTAAGCGATGCTTCGGGCAATGTTCTCGCCACTCGCGCTTTCAGGATAATTCATTTCATGGCCGACTCCAAATATGATGTGGTCGTCATCGGCAGCGGCCCCGGCGGTTATGTGTGCGCGATCCGCGCCGCCCAGCTCGGCCTGAAGGTCGCGGTGGTGGAGAAGGACAAGACCTTCGGCGGCTGCTGTCTCAATGTCGGCTGCATCCCGTCGAAGGCGCTGCTCTACGCCTCCCATCTCTACGAGGAGGCGGGCCGCGAATTCGAGAATTTCGGCATCAAGGTCGGTGCGGTGAAGCTCGATCTCGCGCGCATGATGAAATTCAAGGACGAGGGGGTCGAGGGCAACGTCAAGGGTGTCGAGTTCCTGCTTCACAAAAACAAGGTCGAGAGCTTTCGCGGCAAGGGCCGCATCCTCGGCCCTGGCAAGGTCGAGGTCGCGACCGGCAACGGCAAGACCGAGAGGCTCGATACCCGGGCGATCGTGATCGCCACCGGTTCCGACGTGGCAAAGCTCCCCGGCATCGAGATCGACGAGAAGCGCATCGTGTCGTCGACCGGCGCGCTCGAGCTCGGCCGCGTGCCGGAGCGCTTGTTGGTGGTCGGCGCGGGCGTGATCGGACTGGAGCTCGGCTCGGTGTGGCGCCGCCTCGGCGCCGAGGTCGAGGTGGTCGAGTTCCTCGACCGCATCCTGCCGGGCATGGACAACGAGGTCGCCCGCTCTTTCCAGCGCATCCTGGAAAAGCAGGGGATGAAATTCCGCCTCGCCTGCAAGGTCACCGGCGTCGACGCCAAGGGCAAGACGCTGAAAGCGACGATCGAGCCGGCGGCGGGCGGCAAGGCGGAAACGCTGGAGGCCGACGTGGTGCTCGTCGCCATCGGCCGCGTGCCCTACACCGAAGGATTGGGGCTCAAGGAGGCGGGCATCGCCCGGGACGACAAGGGCCGCGTCCTCGTCCACGCCGAGTTCCGCACCAATGTGCCGGAGATCTACGCGATCGGCGACGTGATCGCGGGACCGATGCTCGCCCACAAGGCGGAGGACGAGGGGATCGCGGTCGCCGAGATCATCGCCAAGCAAGCGGGCCACGTGAACTACGACGCGATCCCGAACGTGATCTACACCTTCCCCGAGGTCGCCTCGGTCGGCAGGAGCGAGGAGGAGCTGAAAGCGGCGGGCGTCGCCTATCGGGCCGGCAAGTTTCCGTTCACCGCCAACGGCCGCGCCAAGGTCAACCGCACCACCGAAGGCTTCGTGAAGATTCTGGCGGACAGTGAGACCGACCGCGTGCTCGGCGTGCATATCGTCGGCGCCGACGCCGGCACGCTGATCGCCGAGGTGACGATGGCGATGGAATTCGGCGCATCGGCGGAGGACATCGCGCGCACC
>JAHFPO010000204.1 GCA_023266695.1 Hyphomicrobiales bacterium
TGGTAACCGGCTGGAAGCCTTGGCTCAGCGTCCAGCGCCGATCCAGGTCAATTACTTCGGCCACCCGGGAACGAGCGGAGCCGATTTTGTCGACTACATCATCGTCGATCCTTTCATCGCCCCCGCCGATCAACAGCCGTTCTTCAGCGAGAGGCTGGTGCATCTCCCCGATTGCTATCAGCCGAACGACACCAAGCGCGCGGTCGCCGAGGAAACGCCGAAGCGGGCGGAATGCGGGCTGCCGGCCGAGGGTTTCGTGTTCGCCTCGTTCAACACCTGCACCAAGATCACGCCGGAGATTTTCGACGTCTGGATGCGGCTGCTGAAGGCGGTTCCGGGTAGCGTGTTGTGGCAGCTCGCCGGCGACGGCGTGGTGCGGGAGAACCTCCGCCGCGAGGCCGCCGCCCGCGGCGGCGACCCGGCCCGCATCGTCTTCGCTCCGGCCGTGCCGCTCGACCAGCACCTCGCCCGCCACCGGATCGCCGATCTCTTCCTCGACACCCGGCCCTGGAACGCGCATGTCACCGCCAGCCAGGCGCTGTGGATGGGTCTGCCGATCGTGACTTGCGCCGGTCGCAGCTTTCAGTGCCGCGTCGCCGGCAGCCTGCTCACGGCGATCGGTCTTGCCGATCTCGTCACCGAGACGCTCGGCGACTACGAGAAGCTGGCGCTTGCGCTCGCGACCAAGCCCGAACGACTGAAGGAGGTGCGCGAACGGCTCGCACGTAACCGCGACACGGCGCCGCTTTTCGATATCGACCGTTATCGCCGCCACATCGAGGCGGCCTATGAGACGATGATGGAGATCCGGCGCCGCGGCGAGGCCGCGCGCGCCTTCGCGGTCGAACCGATCCAATCGTGAAAGACGCCGAAACCGGCCTCATTCGAGATCGGAATCCAGAATCGCCATCTGGAAATTATAGGAACGGTCGCCGTCCTCGGTGTCGAGGAAGAGGACCGCGATGAATTCCTCGCCGATGAAGACCTCGGCCGAATCTTCCTTCTTGGGCCGCGCCATGACCCGGATCGCCGGGTTGCCGAACAGCCGGCGCAGGTAATTCTGGACGCGCTCGAGTTCGGTCTTTTCCACAGAGCCTCTCCCGCGTTCCTAATCCCGCGCTAAGGCTTGCCACGACGAGGGCCGCCGGGCAAGCCGGCTTCGTTCAAATCGCGTCGCCCGCGAACGGCGGCATGTCGAACAGGTGATCCATGGTACGCGCGGGCGGCTCGGCGCAATCGGCCGTGCCGATGACGCGGGCGGGCACGCCGGCGACCGTGGTGTTGGGCGCCACCGGTTTCAGCACCACCGAGCCGGCGGCGACGCGCGCGCAGGCTCCGATCTCGATATTGCCGAGGATCTTGGCGCCGGCGCCGATCAGCACGCCGCGGCGGATCTTGGGATGGCGGTCGCCGCGCTCCTTGCCGGTGCCGCCGAGGGTGACGCCGTGCAGCATGGAGACATCGTCCTCCACCACCGCGGTCTGGCCGATGACCACGCCGGTGGCGTGATCCATGAAGATGCCGCGGCCGATCTTCGCCGCCGGATGGATGTCGACGCCGAACACCGCCGAGGCTCGGCTCTGCAGATAGAGCGCGAAGTCGCGCTGCCCGCGATTCCACAGAAAATGGGCGAGGCGATAAGTCTGCAGCGCGTGGAAGCCCTTGTAATAGAGCACCGGCTCGATGTAGCGCGTGGTCGCGGGATCGCGGTCGGCGACGGCGACGATGTCGGCGCGGAATGCGGCGCCGATTTCGGGGGCCGCCTCGAGCGCGTCGTCGAAGGCCTGGCGAATGAGCTCGCCCGACACGTAAGGATTATCAAGCCGGGCGACGATGCGCTGGGCGACCGCGTGTTCGAGCGTCTCGTGATGGAGGATGGTGGCGAAGATGAAGCTCGCGAGCGGCGGCTCGCGACTCGCGATCAGCTCGGCCTCCTCGCGGATGCGCGCCCACACCGGATCGACGGTCCGCAGACCGTGGGCGGGTTTGGCTTTACGCTGGGCCATGGGGTCTCTCCCGGTCCGTTTTTCGGGCGATGCTTCTAGCACACCTTGCGTTCATGAGGCGAATGAGAATCCGGCATCGCAGTCATGCGCGCCCGCAATGCTCTGGAAATCGCCCCATCCGATTCCGCCGACTCGCGAATTGGGCGTGGTTACCAAATTGCTTCGGAATCGAAGTCTCAAGTTTCTCGGATTCTCCACTGGAAGATGAGCTTGGCCGATCGAGCGCTTGAATCATTACATGAAGTGCCGAAATCCCGCGCCAGCCGCCGCGGGCAAGGGATTCCGCGGACTCGCTTTTTCGGCTTTCACGGCCGGCGGGCGAGGAAATCGAGCACCCCCAACTTGAACGCCCGGTCGCCGACCGCGAGCATGTGATCACGGCCGGGAATGTCGAGCGCGCGGGCGCCCGGAATGAGCTCGGCGAGCGCCTGCGCAGAGCCCGCGATCGGGTCGTTGGTGCCGACGGCGACCAGGACGGGTACCGAAATCTTCGCCACCTCCTCCTTGCTCAAGGTCTGGCGCGAGCCGCGCATGCAGGCGGCGAGCGCCTTCAGATCGGACATCGTCTGCTCCGCGAACGAGCGGAACATGTAGCCCTTGACGTCGCTCACATCCTCGAGCGAGGACGCCTCCAGCGCCTCGGCGATGCCGTCATAGAGTCCCGCGCCGGTGATGAGACTCGATCCGAGCCCGCCGAGGATCGCCGAGCGCACCCGCTGGGGCTTGGCGAGCGCGAGAAAGGCGGCGATGCGCGCGCCCATGGAATAGCCGAAGATGTCGGCGCGCTTGAGTCCGAGATGATCCATGAGCGCGATCACGTCCTCGGCCATGCGCGCCGAATGATAGGCCGCGGGCTTGTAGAACTTGGTCGATTGGCCGTGGCCACGATTGTCGAGGGCGATCGCGCGCCTGCCGGCGCCGCTGAGCGTTGAAAACCAGCCGGGCGCCACCCAGTTCACCTCCTTGTTGGAGGCGAAGCCGTGGATCAGCACCACCGGGTCGCCCCTGCCCTCGACGAGGTAGGCGATCTCGACGCCGTGATGGATGAAGCTCTGCATGGACGGTGCGCGGTCGTCGCAGGGAATAGCGGCGGA
>JAHFPO010000099.1 GCA_023266695.1 Hyphomicrobiales bacterium
CTGGCTCTCGGTGCCGCCGGCGCCGGCATGGACCTCGACATAGGTGTCGTTGGCATCGGCCTCGCCGGCGAGGAGCGCGCCGAGGCGCAGGCGCTCGGTCTCGGCCTTGAGCTTCTCCAACTCGCGCTCGGCTTCCGCGACGACCGCTTGGTCCTTCTCGGCCTCGCCGAGCGCGATCAATTCGACCTGGTCGGAGAGCGTCTGCTCGATCCGGCGCATTTCGTCGAGCCGCTCGCCAAGTTGGGTGCGCTCCTGCATCAGCCTGGAGCCGCGCTGCGGGTCGTCCCACAGCTTGGGGTCCTCGGCGAGGCGGTTGAGCTCGGCTAGGCGCTTTTCCGAGCGCTCGACGTCAAAGCGCCCTCCTCAGCAGCCCGACCGACTGCTTGATGTCCTCGACGACGCTTTCCATCTCGGCGCGCATGAATCGGATGCTCCTAATTCACGGACTCTATAGGTGCGCGGGGCGGAAGCGGCAAGCAACAACCCTCTCCCCTTGCGGGAGAGGGTGGCGCCGAGCGAAGCGAGGCGACGGGTGAGGGGTTATGTGACGGCTTGCGACGACCCCTCACCCGGTCTCGGCTCTCCCGGATCAAGTCCGGGATCGCCTCGACCACCCTCTCCCGCAAGGGGAGAGGGAAAAAAGAAGTCTCACCACAATCCGCCCAATCCGCGGCCGACCGCGCGGTCGGATTCGGGCGAGATGCCGCCGCCGCCGAACGGGCGGCCCTGCTCGTCGGTCAAGCCGATCACCGAATAGGTGTCGGAAGGCTGGGTGCCGGGCTTGAAGGCTTCCAGGATCACCTTCTCGTCGCCGGCCTGGGCGCGCAGCCCGGTCTTCGCATTGATGCGGATGAGCTTGATCCCGGGCGGCACGCGGAACGGCTGGGCCGGCTTGCCCTCGAGCGCCACCTTCATGAAATCGGCGACGATCGGCGCCGCGTAATGACCGCCGGTGACGCCGCGGCCAAGCGTGCGCGGGCGGTCGTAGCCGAGATAGACGCCCACCACCATGTCGGGGGTGTAGCCGATGAACCAGACGTCCTTCTCGTCGTTGGTGGTGCCGGTCTTGCCGGCGACCGGGCGGCCGACCTCGCGCAATTTCGTGCCGGTGCCGCGCTGGACGACGCCCTCCAGCATCGAGGTGACCTGGTAGGCGGTCATCGGATCGAGCACCTGCGGGCGGCGGTCGATCAGCGTCGGCTCGAGCTGGTTCGCCCATTGGGCGGCGTCGCAGCCTTTGCACTCGCGGTCGTCGTGGCGGTAGATGGTGCGGCCGTAGCGGTCCTGAATGCGGTCGATCAGCGTCGGCTTGATGCGGCGGCCGCCGTTGTCGAAGATGGAATAGCCGGCGAGCATGCGCAGGAGCGTGGTCTCGCCGGCGCCGAGCGCCATCGACAGCACCGGCAGGAGATCGTCATAGACGCCGAAGCGCTTGGAATATTCGGCGATCAACGGCATGCCGACGTCCTGGGCGAGGCGCACGGTCATGACGTTCCTCGACTGCTCGATGCCGAAGCGGAGCGTCTGCGGCCCGTAGAACTGCTTGGAATAATTCTCCGGCCGCCACATCGGCAGGCCCGGCCCCTGATTGATCTCGACCGGCGCGTCCATCACCACGGTGGAGGGCGTGTAGCCGTTGTCGAGCGCCGAGGCATAGACGAAGGGCTTGAAGGATGAGCCGGGCTGGCGCAGCGCCTGGGTGGCGCGGTTGAACTGGCTGTCGTCGAAAGAGAAGCCGCCGACCAAAGCGAGCACGCGGCCGGTCCACGGATCCATCGCCGCGATCGCGCCCTCGACCTCGGGCACCTGGCGCAGCCGCCATTGGCCGGCGAGCCTGATGCCGTCCTTGGCGGTGAGCGGCTCGACATAGATCACGTCGCCCGGCTCCACCACCTGCTTCACGCTCTTCAATGGTTTGCCCTTGTTGGGGCCGGCCGCCCATTTCGCCCATTTCATGCCGTCGAACGGCAAGGTGCCGACCTCGCGCTCCTTCGACAGCTCGCCCGAGCGCTCACGCGGCGGCTGCAGGCCGATGCGGGCGGACTGATCGGTCGTCTCCAGCACCAGCGCGAGCTTCCACGGAATGTCGGAGAGCGCGCGCACGTCGGCGAGTTTGGCGCCCCAGTCGCCGGCGAGTTCGATGTGGTTCACCGGGCCGCGCCAGCCGTAGTTCTCGTCGAAGCGCACCAGGCCGTCGGAGAGCGCCTTCTTGGCGATCTCCTGCAGCTTCGGATTGAGCGTGGCGCGGACGCTGAGCCCGCCCTCATAGAGCTTCTTCTCGCCGTAGCGGTCGTAGACCTCGCGGCGAACTTCCTCGGCGAAATATTCGGCGGCGTAGATGTGGGCGCCGGTCGGACGCGGCGTCACGTTCAGCGGCTCGCGCTTGGCGCGCTCGCTATCCTTGGCGGCGGCGTAGCCGTTCTCGACCATGCGGTCGATCACCCAGTTGCGGCGCTCGAGCGCGCGATCGCGCTGGCGGAAGGGATGCAGCGAGGTCGGCGCCTTGGGCAGCGCCGCGAGATAAGCGGCCTCGGAGAGCGTCAGCTCGTGCACCGACTTGTCGTAATAGATCAGCGAGGCGGCCGCGATCCCGTAGGCGCCGAGCCCGAGATAGATCTCGTTCAAATAGAGCTCGAGGATCTTGTCCTTGGAATAGGCGCGCTCGATCCGGAGCGCCAGCAGCGCTTCCTTGATCTTGCGGTGATAGGAGGTCTCGCTGCCGACCAGGAAGTTCTTCGCCACCTGCTGGGTGATGGTGGAGGCGCCCTGCGGCCGGCGCTTGCCGTAGTTCTCGATATTGGTGACCGCGGCGCGGATGATGCTGGTGATATCGACGCCGCCGTGCTCGTAGAAATTCTTGTCCTCGGCGGAAATGAAGGCGTCGATGACGCGCTTGGGCACCGCCTGGATCGGGATGTAGAGCCGGCGCTCCTTGGCGTATTCGGCGACCAGCGAGCCGTCGGCGGCGTGCACGCGGGTCATCACCGGCGGCTCGTAGTCCTGCAGCTGGCTGTATTCAGGGAGGTCCTTGGAATAGTGCCAGATGACCGCGGTCACCGCGACCGCGCCGACGATGAACAGGATGGCGCCGACCGCGAACAGAAAGCCCAGGAACCTCATCATTAGATGCATGGAGTCAGTCCGCCCGATCGCGAATCCGCCGCCGCGCGACGCGATATAGAATAATACCCGAGTTCGATTGCGGGTTCGACCGCCTGTTTCGCATCGCCATTTGGCCAAACTGGGGCCGGCGCGAAATCCGTTCGAATCTACTCCTAAACTTCGGGCGGTAGCGAATACATTAATTCGGAGTCCCCTGCTAAGCTGCGGATCCGATTGATCTATCTCGGATGTTTACCGGGGACAGGCAGCAGCGGTTCGCCCCGGCGATCGGAACAGGCCGACCGTGCCGGGGTTATACTTGCAATACTATCCATCATCGGGAGGATCAAATGCGCACCCTTTTCCATACCTGCCTCGCCGGTCTCGCGCTCGCGGCGCTCTTTGCCGCCACACCGGCGCTGGCCGAGACGGTGAACTTCAAAGCCGAGTTGAAAGGCGCGAACGAGGTGCCGCCGGTCAATAGCAAGGGCCTCGGCAGCGCGACCGTGACCTACGACACCGCCAGCAAGAAGCTGACGTGGAAAGTCACTCATGCCGGCCTGAGCGGCAATGCCACCGGCGCCCATTTCCATGGGCCGGCCGCCGCCGACAAGAACGCGCCCGTGGTAGTGCCGTTCAGCGGCAATCTCGCGAGCCCGATCGAGGGCTCGGCCACGCTCACGGACGCGCAGGCTACCGATCTCCTGGCCGGAAACTGGTACATCAACATCCACACGGCCGATAACAAGCCCGGCGAGATCCGCGGACAGGTCAAAAAGTAAGTCCGCTACGCAAGTCGGCAAAGCCGATCGCGCTGCCATTCGACGGGACCCGCCGAGAAAATCAGCGGGTCCCGGCTCACACCAGCTTGAAGATCGCGAGCGCGAGCACCGCCTGCGCCGCGAAACCGACGGCGAAGGCGAGCGTGCGCGCGACCGGGATGCCAGCGGTGCAGATCAGGAAATGCGCGAGCCGCGCCCAGAAATAGACCGCGCAGGCGAGCGCGGTGGTGGCGGTCGAGATGCCGAGCGCGCGCAAGGTCAGCACCAGCGCCGCGAACAGCACCAGATTCTCGATCGCGTTCTTGTGCGCCCGCATCTGCCGCTGCGCCCACGGCGACTGCGGCTTGTCGCTCGCCTTCGGATACTCCATCGCCTTCCGCAGACCGCGCACCGCGATCCGGTCCAGGATATAGGGCACCCAAAACAGGCCCGTCATGATGGTCGTCAGCGTCAGCCAGTAGAGTTCAGGCGACATTTGTCCCCTCCCATTGTCAGTTGCTGTTGTGATTGCCTTTCGAGGCGTGCGGCGCCGCCGCGATCGACGCAAACCCGGCAAAGCTTATACCCGCCGCCGGCATTTGCCTATGCTGTTGCGCCGGCGGCCCGGCCGTTTATTTCACGCCATAGCGCTCGAACAGGGCGGCGACGTCCGGATGAATCGCCTTCGCCGCGGCGATGTCGGTGTTGCCGCCCTCCGTCTCGCCCCTGCGCAGCCTGGCGATGCCGCGGCCGTGGAGCGAGCTCGCGAGCCGGGGCTCGAGCTGGAGGGCCGCGTTGTAATCCGCGATGGTCTGGTCGAGCCTGTCCATCTTCAGCAAGGTGAAGCCGCGGGTGTCGAGCGTATTGGCGTCGTCGGGCCGCAAGCGCAGGGACTCGTTGCAATCCGCAAGCGCCTCCGGCAATCGCCCCGATAGCGCGCGCGCCCAGCAGCGGCTGTTCCAGGCATTGGCGTCGGCGGGATCGATCCGGATGATTTCATCAATGTCCGCGATCGCGCGATCGTAATCGCCGATCCGGTTCAAGGCCACCGCCCGATTGGCGCGGGCGACTTTATTGACGGGATCGAGCCGGATCGCCTCGTCGTAATTCTTGATCGCACGCTCGCTATCGCCCTTGCGCCCATAGGCGAAAGCCCGGCCGACCCAGATGGCGGCGTTGTCGGGATTGAATCGGATCGCCTGGTCATAGGCGACGATCGCGCGATCGTAATCGCCGCGCGCGACCCAGTCGCCGCCGATCCGGCTTTCTTCCTCCGCGAGGGCGAAGCGAGTGGCGGCGGGCGAAGCGGAAGATCGCGGGGCATAGGTCGCCGCCGGCGTGTCGTTCAAGGATACCATCACTTCATCCCAGAGCAGCCAGGAGATCGCGAGAGCGGTCGACAAAGTCGCCAAAACGATCAGCGCGATCAGGACCGGACGATTCCTGCTGCGGATTTTCGCGATGTTCTTGCGCGCAGCGGCCCGCCGCGGCAGGTGCCGCGGCATGACCGCGGGCGCAGGGTTCTCAACGGGTCGATACGCCGGCTGGATGCGGCGGAGAGGCTCGGGGCGATGGATCGGCTTCGTTCGATGGCCTCCGCCAATTCGGCCGGCCGGCCCGGTTCGCGGCATGGGTCGCACGGCGAGGATCGGCTCGGCTCGATCGCTTGGCCCGGTTCCGGCGATCGGATCGGCCTGGACCATGGGCTTGGTTCGATCGCCTGGCGCGGGCGCAGCGTTCGGGATCACCCGAGGGGTCGGCGCCTGTCGCAGGATCGACTCGCCCAGCAGGGAGCGTATCTCGATGTCCAGGATCGCTTGTTCCAGCGCCTGTTGCTCCTCCGCGATGCCGGGCGCCTCAGGACTGGCGGCGCGAGCTTCTTCTTTCAGCAACTCCCGCGCCCGGTCGTAGGCCTCGCGGCGGCTCTCACGGGTGTTGGGATCGAGGCGCGTGATGGCGTCCGACAGGAGCTGGTAATAATGCTCGCTCGAAAGCCGCTGCATGGTGGTGAACGCCCAGCTCCGGAGATTATCACGATTGTATCGCCCGGCGGCGAGCGCAATGCCTGACTTTCTCACCGCACGCCGTAGCGCTCGAACAGTTCGGCGATGTCCGGGCGGATCGCCTTGGCGGCGGCGATGTCGGCATCGCCGGCCTTGTCGCCCTTCTTCAATTTCGCCACGCCGCGGCCATAGAGCGAGCCAGCGAGCTTCGGATCAAGCCGGAGCGCCGCTTCGTAATCGGCGATGGCGCGGTCGAACTGGCCGAGTTTGAAATAAATCATGCCGCGGCTGTCGTAGGTATTGGCCTCGTAGGGCAGCAAGCGCATGGATTCGTTGCAATCCGCGAGCGCCTCCTGCAATTGCCCCGCGAGCGCCCGCCCCCAGCAGCGGCTGTTCCATGCGCGCGCGTCGCTGGGCCGAAGCTTGATCGCCTTGTCGAGGTCGACGATGCCGCGGCCGTAGTCGCCCTTGAAATTGTAGGCGACCGCGCGGTTGACGAGGGCGACGACATTGTCGGGCTCG
The DNA here is from genome assembly GCA_023266695.1 of Hyphomicrobiales bacterium. Lineage (GTDB taxonomy): Bacteria > Pseudomonadota > Alphaproteobacteria > Rhizobiales > Xanthobacteraceae > JAUSIF01. Next base: position 6,389 of record JAHFPO010000099.1, read on the forward strand.
ATCCGGAGCGCGGCGCTGTAGTCCTCGATCACGCGGTCGGTTTCGCCTTTGCTCCAATAGGCGTAGGCGCGGTTGTTGAAAACGGCGGCGTTGTCGGGATCGATGCCGATCGCCTGGCTGTATTCGGCGATCGCCCGGTCGTAATCGCGGGCGCGGGCCGCTTCGTCGCCGCGTTCGCGGTATTCGCGCGCGACCTGCATCCGGACCTCCGGCGTCATCGGAAGCGACAATTCCGCATCGGAATTTCCCCAGCCGGATAGAATGCCGCTGCGAACCACGATCACGGCGGCGAGGGCGAGGACGGCCAATAAGATCGCCCCCGCCGCCGCGAACCAGACCCAGCGCGGGAACGGCCTGCGCCGGTATCTTCTCGGCGGCAATTCGGCCAAGGAGCGCCCGGGAACGCGCTCGGCGGGCGCGGAGGGACGCCGCGGCCAGCGCGCCTGCGCCGTCTCCAACATGGAATATTCCACTTCCACCTCGTGGATCGCCTCTTCCAGCGCGCGCTGCTCGCGCACGATGTCGATCAATTCCCACGGCGGATCGACGCGGCGGGCGTGCTCGATCAGCAATTGGCGCGCGCGGTCGTAGACGAGGCGCCGGGTTGCGACGGTATTGGGATCGAGCTCCGCCACCGCGTGCGCCAGCGTCAGATAATAGTCGGTTGAATCCTTATCCATCGGAGCGAGCGATCCGGCGCCTTGGGCATCCGTCTCGATCATAGAAGCAGAACGGGTTTTAGGAGAGCGGAACAAACGCCGGCCGCAACGGGCGCGATCTATCGGTTGCCGCCGGCGGCGACCCGGGTCGCGAAGAAGCTCTGCACCGCCCCCGTCATGGCGTCGGCGACCTGGTCGCGCCAGGCCTCGGAGGCGAGCATTTTCACGTCCTCGGGGTTCGAGAGAAATCCGAGCTCCAGCAGCACCGAGGGCACGTCCGGCGCCTTCAGCACGATGAAGCCGGCGGACCGCAGCGTATCCCGGTTGAGCAGCGCCGCGGACTTGATCTCGGCGGCGAGGGTGCGGGCGAACTGGCCGGAGAAATTCTTGGTCTCGCGGTGAGTGAGATCGTAGAGGATGCCGACCACGTCGTCGTTCTGCCCGGAGAGGTCGATGCCGGCGATGAGGTCGGCCTTGTTCTCCTTCTCGGCGAGCCTCGCGGCCTCCTTGTCGGAGGCCTTGTTGGAGACCGTGTAGATGCTCGCCCCGCGCGCCTCGCCTTCGTTGCGCGAGATCGAATCGGCGTGGATGGAGATCATCAGCGCCGCCTGGTTCGAGCGGGCGACGCGCACGCGTTCGGCGAGCGGAACGAAGGTGTCGTCCGAGCGCGTCAGCACCACGCGAAAGCGTCCGGTATGCTCGAGCTTCTCGCGCAGCCGCAGCGCCACCGCGAGCGCGATCGCTTTCTCTTCCTCGCCCGAGGGCGCGATCGCGCCGCTATCGAGGCCGCCGTGGCCGGGGTCGATGACGATGACCGGCAGCCCGTCGCTGGCGGCGGGGGTCTCGCGATCGGTCTTGCGCGCGGACGGGGCTGGCGACGCGATGCTCTCGGTCCGCTTCTCGATCGCGGCGTTCTTGATGAAGGCTTCGCGATCGGTCTTCACCAGGTCGACGACGAGCCGGGCCGGCTGGTCCTCGAGCCCCTCGAGCACGAATGCCTTGTCGATCGCGACCGGGCCGGTGGCGTCGAGCACGATGCGCGCCCGGCCGGGCGCGAACAGGCCATAGCGATAGGCGGAGACGAGTCCCTGCCCCTTTCTCCCGGCGGCAGCGGGCAGATCGAAGGCGACTTCGGGGAGATCGACGATGACGCGGTAGGGATCGATCAGGGTGAAGGCGGCCAGCTCCACTTTGCGGTTGAGATCGAGGATGAAGCGGGTGCGCTGGTCGTCGCCGGCGAGGCGGGCATCGAGGGCGACGAGGCGGTCCTCGATCAGCGCCTTGGCGCCCGGCGTCACGGCGGCGGTATAAGAGCGGCGGTCGGGTTTGTTCCCGGCCGAGCTCGATGCGGCGGCGAGCGCGGCGAAGACGAGGGCGAGGGAAATGCGAACAAAACGCATGAGCGGCCCGGTGATGCGGGGGGACTTTCCCCCGATACCCGAATAGCGGGCCATAGTTAACCGGCTATTGCCGAGGCCCTCGGTGCGGCCACGCGTTCGTTATTTATTCCCGTTTTCCTTGCCAAGCCCGCGCATCGGGCATAGATAAAGCAAGTCACGTATTGGTGCCCCCTGACTCGCCCCGGCGAGCCCCCGAGCGCCCGCTGCGACCGGCATCCTCGAAGAAGCCGCGACGCGCGCCTCCCGCCGAGAGCGGGCGTGATTGAGGGACGGAGTTGCTTGTTCGTCCCGGAACAGGTTGAGGCATATGGGCGAGCTCATTTTCCCGGCTGCACTGGCACCGACAATTGACCGGTTCTTGGCCGTAGAAATGATCCGCCCGCGCGGCCACCGTCCCCTACCCGGCTACGCCGCCCCATTCCCATCCATGCACTCCA
>JAHFPO010000205.1 GCA_023266695.1 Hyphomicrobiales bacterium
GGCGCATCCAGCCCTTGAACCAGCGCGTACGCTGGCGCAGCCAGGGCATGAACCGCACCGGCGCTTCCTCCCAGGTGGTCGAGGCGATCACGCCGATGCGGCATCCGAAACGCGCGAGCCGCATGCCGAGGTCGGCGTCCTCGGTGACGTTGAATGGGTCCCAGCCGCCGATCTTGCGCAGCGTCTCGGTGTGGAAATGGTTGGACGTTCCGCCGAGCGGTAACGGCAGCTTGAGATCGGCAAGCGCCGGCAGGAAGACATCGAACAGACCGGCATATTCCGCCGCGTATTGGTGGGTGAGCCAGTTATCGGCGGCATTGTCGATCGCGAGCCGCGCCTGCACGCAGGCGAGCTCCGGCGGGCCTGCGCGGAAGGCGGCGAGCGCCACGCGCAGCTGATCGGGCTCGGGCACGTCCTCGGCGTCGTAGACGACGAGGAGAGTACCGCGCGCGAACGGCAGCGCCGCGGCGAGCGCCTTCGGCTTGGTGCGCGGGCCGGCGAGCGGCGACACGATCACCTCGAACGGAACCTCGAGGCCGAGCGCAGCCACGGCGGCGCGCGTCTCGGCATCGTCCGCCTCGACCACGAGCTTGATGTCGAGCTTCTCGCGCGGGTATTGCAGCCGCCTCAGCGCCGCGATCAGCTGCGGCACCATCTGCGCTTCGCGGTAGAGCGGCACGATGACGGTGTAGACCGGCAACCGCCGCTCCGGCAGATCAAGCCCCGGCGCGGGCGACGACCGGATGCGGCAGGAAAGGAGCCTGAGGGCGATCCAGGTGAGGAAGGCGAAGCCGAAGAAGCCTTCGACGGCGAACAGGAATATTCCGGGGGCGGCGAGGGCCGCGGCGATCATCAGGATGCCGCTGAGGATCGCGAGCCAGCGCAGGCCATGGCGGCCGCGCACCACGGCGGAAAGATCCGGCCATCGGGCATGGAGGCCTAGCACCGCCTCGCGCGCGAGCTCGGTGGCGCCGACCCGGCGCACATGGGCCGAAAGCCGCTCCGGCGAGGCTATGTGCAAGTGCCGGGCGAGCTCGGGGTTCTTCGCCAGCGCATTGGCCAGGCGCCGGACCGCGAGGCCCCGTGGCGCGACCGTAATCACCTTGCGGCCGCTCGGTATGACGCGGGTCAGCACGCCGGTGATCGCCGCTTCCAGCAGACGCGGCGAGCGCGGTGGGCGGTCATCTTCGAGCGCGTCGATCTCGAGCCCGAGGCGATCCGCCAGCGCCTGCGTCATCGCATCCGCGGAAACGATGCCGTGACAGCGGAGCACTTCGTCTCCACCGACGCCGAGGCTCTCGGCCCGCCGGGCCGCGGCGGCGAGCAAGGCCGGATCGACCAAATCCTGCAAGGCGGCAAGTTCGAGCGGCAAGGAAAGCGGCGGCTCGCGCGCGGACGGAGCGGGGCGCGGTTGCGGCGTGCGCGCTTGCCAATCGACCCGAGACCGCGGGCCGAGCGCCGGCGCACGGTTCTCATCCGCCCGGAACTCGCTCATCCCCCAACCCCACGTCATTCGGGCGGCATCAAGGTACCATGTTTACAAAGGCGATGTCCGCAGCGAAAGTCGCCGCCGCAGCAGGGAATCCCCGATGACCGACTCGAAATGTGGGTTGAACCGGAGAAGCGTCGGCGCCGGTCGGATCGTCGGCGCGACGGCCGTCCTCATCGCGGCGACCCTATCGCTCCTCACCGCGAGCTCGCCCGCGCCCGCCGAGCGCGCAGGCATGGGCGGGGTCACGGTTCCGGGCTTCTGGGACCCGAAGCGGCGGCCGGAACGGCCGGACATCGGCCGCCTCACCGCCATCCGCTTCCTCACCGAGGAGGACTATCCGCCCTTCAATTTCAAGGGTCCCGGCGGCCAGCCGATCGGTTTCAATGTCGATCTCGCGCGCGCGATCTGCACCGAGCTGGGGCTGACCTGCACGATCCAGGTACGCCGTTTCGATACCCTGCTCGCCGCGCTCGCCGACAATCGCGGCGACGCCGTCATCGCCTCGCTGGCGATCACGCCCGAGCTGCGCAAGCAGGTCGATTTCACCGATCGCTATTATCGCACCCCGGCGCGCTTCGTCGCGAAACGGGATTTTCCGCCCGACGACGTGATTCCCGAATCGATCGCGGGCAAGCGCGTGGCGGTCGTCGCCGGCAGCGCGCACGAAGCTTATTTGCGCGCGTTCTTCGCCGAGACCGCGATCCAGAGCCAGGCGAACCTGGAAGCCGCGCTCAATTCCCTGAAACGCGGCGACTCCGATCTCGTCTTTGCCGACGGCATTGCGCTCGCCTTCTGGCTGAACGGAACCGGATCGGAGGGCTGCTGCGCCTTTCGCGGCGGCCCCTTCGTCGAGAGCCTCTATTTCGGCGAAGGGATCGGGATCGCAGTCAAGCGCGGCAACGACACGCTGCGGCAGGCGATCGACCACGCCCTGTTCAAGCTGTGGGAGAAGGGGATCATCGCCGATCTTTATTTGCGCTACTTCCCCGTGGGATTCTACTGAGAGGCATGATCGCCTTGCCTCCGCCCGATGAGGCTCGCAGCGAAGAGAGACGCGCGCTCAGCGTTGCCTGCGGCGCGCACGCCGTGCACGACGGCTTCACCGATCTCATTTATGTGCTGTTGCCGGTGTGGCAGAGCGAATTCGGGCTCGGCTATGCGGAGGTGGGTCTCCTGCGCGGCGCCTATGCCGGCGCCATGGCCGCGTTCCAGTATCCCGCGGGGCTGATCGCCGAACGGATCGGCGCGCCCGTCGTGCTTGCCGTGGGCACCGCGCTCACCGGCATCGCCTTTCTGATCGCCGGCAGTGCCGTCGGTTTTGCCGCCCTCACCGCCGCCCTTCTCCTCGGTGGGCTCGGCGCGAGCGTCCAGCACCCGATCGCGTCGGCCGTGGTCGCGCGCGCCTACGAGGGAGCAAGATCGCGGGTCGCGCTCGGCAATTACAATTTCTCCGGCGACATCGGGAAGATGATCCTTCCGGCCGCGACCGCGCTCTTGCTAACGCTCATGCACTGGCGCCTGGCGCTTACGGTTCTCGCCGGTTTCGGGCTGCTGGCGGCGGTGATGATTTTCGCGCTGACGCCGCGGTTT
>JAHFPO010000206.1 GCA_023266695.1 Hyphomicrobiales bacterium
TGGCTGTGAGCGCATCGGGATGGGGAAGGCTCGTCAGAATCGTCGGCACCTTGCCAGTAAGCTCGCCGACGCTCGGGGCGATCTCGACGCCGGCCGCGGCGAGCTCGCGGCAGCGTTGACTCTCGACGTCGTAGCCCGCCACGCGCCAGCCAGCCGCGGCGAGGTTCCGCGCGATCGCGCCCCCCATGATTCCAAGGCCGACGATGCCGACGGCGCCTTTACTGCTTGCTTTGCTCATTCTTCCGCTCTCCCCGATCGCACTAATCAGAAAATGGGTCCGTCGCCCCGTCCGGAACCGGCAGCTCGAACGCCGTGATGGTCATCGAGATCAGGCCGTAATAGCCGAGAATGCCGACGAGTTCGACCACGCCGAGCGCGCCGAGTTCCGCAGCCACCCGTTGATACGTGGCCTCCGAGATTCGGCGGCTTTGCAGAAGTTCCCGCGTGAAATCATAGACCGCTGCTTCATCGGCGCGCTGGAAGGCGGGCTTCTTGCCGGCGCGAATCGCCTCGACGACCTTGCGGTCGAGCCCGGCTTCGATCCCGATCGGCGCATGGACGTGCCATTCAAAGCCCGCCTTCCAGAATGTGCCGGTAATCAGGATGGCGAGTTCCGAAAGCCGCTTCGGCAGGCTCGTCCCATAGCGGCAGAAGGCGCCGAGTTCCTGGGCGCGGTGGGCGAGCTCCGGGCTCATCAGCCATACCTTCAGGGGACCTTCGACCCGGCCGCGCGGTCCCGCGACAATCGCATCATGGACCTTGCGCTGCTCGGGGGAGAGACGGTCGTAGGCGGGATCGGGCAATCGGGACATCGGTCGTCCTCGCTTCGGCAGGCCGTCGATCGTCTACGGTATCGAGCGCGGCGGCGCCAGCGCCAGACGTACCGGCTCGGGTAACGATGCTGTTGGAGCCCTTCACCCTGTCTCGATCTTCAAGCCGGCGCGAGACCATAGTTTATGGATGCGCGCGACCTCGGCATCGAGGTGTTCGAGAAACAGCTGGGCCTGGACGCTGAGGGTCCGGCGCGCGGGTTCGATCACCACGAACTCGGCATAGAGCGGCGGCTTGACGATCGGATTGACGACAAGGTCGCTCTTGCCCAGGTCATGCACGCAAATGAGGGCGGGGAGGATCGTCACCCAATCGGATCGCGCGACGAACTCGAGCGTGCCGATCATCGCATCCATCTCGATCATGTCTTCGACCGGAATGCCGTTGGTCTCGAAATAGGTTTCAAGATTGCGCCGGCGGATATTGTGCAGTCCCGGCGCGACGATCTTGAGCGGAAGCAGGTCGGCGAGCCGCACAGGAACGAGCGGCTTGAGGCCGCGACTCTTGCCCGAGATCAGCATCTCGCGGTCGCGCGCGAGCAGCCGCGATTTCAGCCCGATGCGGCCCTCGAAGGTCGGGACCACCGCAAAATCGAGCTCCTCCCCGAACACCATCTCCGTGAGCATGGCGCTATAGCCCTCGACGATCTTCAGTTTCACGTCGGGATGTTCGCGCACGTATTCCTTGAGCGCGGGCGCGAGCGCCGCCCGCGTGAAAGTCGGCATCAATCCGATCCGCAAATTGCCGCTGACCCGGCCGGCCAGCGCCCGCATCTCCTCGGCGGCGGCACTCAGCGTGCCGACGGCCTCGACGCAGCGGCGGTAGTAGCGCGTCCCGGCGGGCGTCGGCCGGACGCCGGCGGGGGAGCGGTCGAACAGCCGCACGCCCATGGCGCGCTCGACTGCGGCGATATGTTGCGAGATGCCGGACTGGGTCGCGTTCTCCCGCTTCGCCGCCCGCGTGAACGAGCCTTCCTCGCACACGGCAATGACCGCCCGGATTTGCCGGAGGCTGATTTCAGTCATCAAGAAACCTAATGGCCTTTCAAGAAAGATATTATTTCAGCTGTGGGCGGCGTCCAGCTAGATTTTTTGCCGAGGCGGCTTTTCCGGCGCGATCCCATCACTCAAGCTGGTCGCGACCTTGCAAGCGTTCTCTCAGATCGGGAGGGGAGCGGGACATGGCGAACGCAGGAATCGTAGGACTCGACTGGCAGCAGCGCATCAACTGGGACCGGCTGCGCAAGTACCGGACCGAACGGGCGCGCCAGATGATGAAAAAACATGGCCTCGGCGCCATGCTCTGCATGTACGACGAGAATGTCCGCTACATCACCGGCACGCTCACCCCGGGCTGGAATCGCCTGAAGCCGGGTCTGCGTTACACGCTCCTTTGCGGCGACGCCGCGCCGGTGCTGTTCGAACAGGGCGACATCGGCTTCCAGATCCAGCGCCATTCGCCGTGGATCCCGCAGGACCACGTCCGTTACTCGTACGCCTGGATCAAGGGCGCCGCCGGACCCGCTTCGACCCAGCAGGTCACCAAGTTCACCAACGCCATTCTCGAAGAGATGAAACGCCACGGCGTCGCCGGCCAGAAGCTCGGCGTCGATTTCATCGACATCAACATGCTGAAGATATTCGAGGACAAGAAAATCAAGTGGGTTGACGGCATGACCCCGATGATGGAGGCGCGCGCGATCAAAAACGAGGACGAACAGGAAGCGCTGCGCGTGGTTGGTGCCATCGGCGACGCCACCCATTGGGAGTGCATGAAATTCCTGCGCCCCGGCATCACCGAGAACCAGGTGACCGCGCACCTGATGAAGTTCCTCTACGACATCCCCGGCATGGAGGACGTGGAGGACGTGATCGTGTCGTCGGGGCCGAACACCTGGCCGAACTGGCGCAATTTCTCGGACCGCATCATCCTGCCCGGCGACATCGTGTTCATGGATCTCGCGGCCCTTACCTGGAATGGGTACAAGTCCTGCTATTACCGCACCTACTGCGTGGGCAAGGAGCCGTCCAAGGAGCAGAAGGACGTCTACGCCGAGGCCCTCAAATGGCTCTACGATTCGATCAACGCGGTGAAAGTCGGCGCTACCACGCGCGACATCGCCTCGAAATGGCCCTCGGCCAAGGAGGCATGGGGCTATGAGGAGGAGGACCAGGCGGCGGCGAACCTGTGGGGTCACGGCCTCGGCCTTGCGCAATACGACCAGCCGGTGATCTCGCGCATCTG
>JAHFPO010000207.1 GCA_023266695.1 Hyphomicrobiales bacterium
GATGATCCACAACGCCAATCATCTGCGCGAGAACCGGGACGGCCTCAAGGTAGGCGGCCACCAAGCGTCGTCCGCTTCGCTTGCCACCATCATGACCGCGCTCTATTTCCACGTGCTATAGCCCGAGGACCGCGTGGCGGTGAAGCCGCACGCGAGCCCGATCTTCCACGCCATCCAGTATCTCCTCGGCAGGCAGACGCGGGAGAAGCTCGAGAACTTCCGCGGCTACAAGGGCGCGCAGAGCTATCCCTCGCGCACCAAGGACGTGGACGACGTCGATTTCTCCACCGGCTCGGTCGGGCTCGGCGTCGCGCAGACGCTGTTTGCGAGCCTCGTGCAGGATTACGTGCGCGCGCGCGGCATGGGCCTCGAGCAGCCGGAAGGGCGGATGGTCGCGCTCGTGGGCGACGCCGAGCTCGACGAAGGCAACGTGTTCGAGGCGCTGTTAGAGGGCTGGAAGCACGGCCTGCGCAACACCTGGTGGATCATCGATTACAACCGGCAGAGCCTCGACGCGGTGGTGCGCGAGGGGCTGTACGAGCGCTTCGTCGAGATTTTCCGCTCCATGGGCTGGGAGGTGGTGATTTTGAAATACGGCTCGCTCTTGGAGGAAGCCTTCCGCGAGCCGGGCGGCGAGAAGCTGCGCGAATGGATCGACCGCTGCCCGAACATGGATTATTCCGCGCTCGTCTTTCAGGGCGGCGCCGCCTGGCGCAAGCGCCTGATGGACGAGATCGGCGACCAGGGCGAGATCGCCCGCCTGATCGAGCGCCGCTCGGACGACGAGCTCGCCCTTCTCATGACCAATCTCGCCGGCCACGATCTGCCGTCGCTCCTCGACGCCTTCGAGGCCGCCGACCACGACCGGCCGGTGTGTTTCCTCTGCTACACCATCAAGGGCTTCGGTCTTCCCTTCGCCGGCCACAAGGACAATCACGCCGGGCTGATGACGCCGGCCCAGCTCGAAGCCTTGCGCTCGGCCATGAAGATTCGCGCAGGGTCCGAATGGGAGCCGTTCGAGGGCCTTGCGATCGCACCGGATACGCTTCGCGGCTTTCTCGCCGCCGTTCCGTTCGCGAGCCGGCGCGGGCGGCGGCTCACGGCGCCCGCCGTCGAGGTGCCCGAAACCTTGGCGGCGCCCGCCCAGGCGGTCGCCTCGACGCAGCAGGGCTTCGGCCATATCCTGAACGAGATCGCGCGCGAAGACACGCCGCTCGCGCGCCACATCGTCACCACCTCGCCGGACGTCACGGTTTCCACCAATCTCGGACCGTGGGTCAACTGGCGCGGCCTCTACGCGCGCCACAAGATGGCCGACGTGTTCAAGCGCGAGCGCATCCCCTCGACCTTCACCTGGGAATTCTCGCCCACCGGCCAGCACATCGAGCTCGGCATCGCCGAGATGAATCTGTTCCTGCTGTTGTCGGCGCTCGGACTGTCGCACTCGCTCTTCGGCGCGCGGCTCATCCCGATCGGCACGCTCTATGATCCCTTCATCGCGCGCGGTCTCGATGCGCTCAATCACGCCTGCTATCAGGATGCGCGCTTCATCGTGGTGGCGACGCCTTCCGGCATCACGCTCGCCCCGGAGGGCGGCGCCCATCAGTCGATCGCCGAGCCCTTGCTCGGCATCGCCCAGGACGGGCTCGCCGCCTTCGAGCCCGCCTTCGTCGACGAGCTCGCCGTGGTGTTGCGCTGGGCGTTCGATTACATGCAGCGCGAGGGGGAAGGCGAGACCGACGAGCGCAACTGGCTGCGCGACGAGACCGGCGGCTCGGTCTATCTCCGGCTCTCGACCCGGCCGCTCGAACAGCCGAGCCGGGCGATCGATCGCGAGCGCGCGCGCGAAATCGTCGACGGCGGCTATTGGCTGCGTAAGCCCGGGCCGAACGTGGAAGTGGTGATCGCCTATCAGGGGGCGGTGGCGCCCGAGGCGATCGAGGCGGTGGGCTTGATCGGCGAGGACCGCCGCGACGTCGGCCTCCTTGCCGTCACCTCGGCCGACCGGCTGAACGCCGGCTGGACCGCGGCCCAGCGCGCCCGCGAGCGCGGGCTCGTCCATGCGCGCAGCCACGTCGAGCGCCTGCTCGGCGAGTTGCCGCCGCACGCTTCGCTGGTGACAGTGATCGACGGGCATCCGGCGACGCTCGCCTGGCTCGGCGCGGTCAACGGCCACCGCGTGCGCGCCCTCGGGGTCGAGCATTTCGGCCAGACCGGGACGATCCGCGACCTCTATCGCCATTACGGCATCGATGCGAACGCGATCGCGGCGGCCGCCCAGGCGATCGCGCCCGGCCGTCCGATCCGCCATCTCAGGGCGCTGCCCTAGCCGTGCGCGGTGCTCCGGAGAGTTTCCGTTTCGCCGATGACGGCGCGATCCCGAACAGCCGGCTGCCGGTGCTGGTCTATCGAGGCGCGTTCGAGGCGGGCGGGCGCGACCCCGCCGCCGCGATCGAGCGCCTGTTCGGCGACAACGACTGGCCGCCGCAATGGCGCGACGGCATCTATCCGTTCCACCATTATCATTCGACCGCCCACGAAGCGCTCGGGATCGCGCGCGGCAGCGTGCGCGTGCGGCTGGGCGGCGAAGCGGGCAGGGACTTCGATCTCGGCCCGGGCGACGTGGTGGTGGTGCCCGCCGGCACCGGCCACAAGCGGCTCTCGGAGCGAGGCGATCTCCTGGTCATCGGCGCCTATCCGCCGGGGCAAAGCTGGGACCTCCTGCGCGGCGATTCCGCCGAGCGCCCGGCGGCGCTTGAGCGTATCGCGCGCGTGCCACTGCCGGAGTCCGACCCCGTTCATGGTAAGGAGGGTCCGTTGACGCGGCTGTGGAGCGTCCGCGAGGGATCGCGCCGGTGAAGGATTGGGTGAGCTTCTGGGACTCCGACCACCCGATCTATGTGAACGCGCGCCACCTCGACCGGCATTACCGCGCGATCGCCGTTGACATCGCGCGGCTGGTGTCTTCGCGCGATGCGCGCGTGCTCGACCACGGCTGCGGCGAGGCGCTCCATGCCGGCAGGATCGCCGCCGCCTGTGCCGAACTCTATT
>JAHFPO010000100.1 GCA_023266695.1 Hyphomicrobiales bacterium
CATCGGCGGCGTAGCGGCCCTTGCCGCGCAACAACACGTCATCTTCGACGCGCGTCTGCCATGCCGCGCCGACGCTTGGATTCATGATCTCGACCTTGGGTTATGCGGTGATCAGGATGACAACGCCTTCGGCAAATCCGTTCGTACGAGTGGTACAGCTGGGTGGACTTGAACCACCGACCTCCTGATCCACAGTCAGGCGCTCTAACCAACTGAGCTACAGCTGCACGGGATCGCGCGGCTGAAACTAGGAGCAAACGGCGGTCAATGGCAAGAGTCCGGGGCGCCGCCAAAATGCGACGAGCCCGGAGGGAAGCCGGGCTCGCGGCGGGCCGCGCGATGCCCGGTCCTGGCGTTGATCGCGAAAGCAGCCGGGCCCTCGTCCCCGCTTCACTGGGTCTTGAAGGTCTTGGCGACGCCCGCCGTGATCGGCCCGGCGGCTTCCTTCGCCACTTTCTGGGCGAGCGACGAAAGCTCCTTCGTCTGCGCCGTGAGCGTGTCGAACTGCTGGCGAACATGGCTCGCCGACAACTCCACCGCCTCGGACAGCGACTTGGTGGCGAGCATCCCACGGGCATAGTCGAAGCCGGTGTTCACATTGGCGCGCAAGGCTTCGATCGCCTTCAGATTGAACTCGGTCGCGCCCTTGTTCGCGTTGAGATAGGCGTCCTCGACGAGATCGGTGGTTTCCTCGGCCGCGCTCTTGAGGCGCGCGTAGGTGTCCTTGGCCTGCTCAACGCCCTGTTCCGCCATGGCGCGGATCATCTCGGGCATCGCGGTCGTGCCGGGATCGAAGGCCGGCGCGGGCGCGGGCCTGGCGGCCTTTCTCGGGGTCTCTTTCAGGATATTGGGATCGATCATGGGTCTCTCCAGTCGCGGCGGTCGCCATCAGGCTCCGACCGTCCGCCGCTTTTGTTCGGTTCCGGGGCTCAGTGTTGAAATCTCATAGCAGATAAATTTGTGCGTTGCAATACATTTATTGCAACGCACAATAAGAGACCTTCGGACCTCGTCAGGCTTTCCACCGCCCGCCTCGGTGGCGGCCAAGGCAGGCTCAGGGTTTCGACGGATCGAGCGTGGATGTCCCGTGCCGGCGGGTTCGCCAGATCATCAGGTTCCAGCCGATCGAGACTGCGAGTGCGAGGCCGAGCGCCGCCGGCACGCCCGCGGGAATGGCGGCGAGATCGAGCACGACCAAAGCGACGCCATAGCCGGCGAGCCCGGAAATCCCGTTCGCGGTCACCGCCGCGGTCGCCGGTCCGCCGATGCGCGGCTGGAAGATGAGGATCACGCTCACCAGCACGATCGGGAAGAGCGCGAGCGTTCCGGTCATCGCCGGCCCGACGCGCGTGCTCGAGGCCACCACGATCGCGACCAGCACGGCGACCATGCCGGCACGCAGCGGCACGTCGTACCAGCACCGTATGGCCGGCGGCATGATGGCGTGACGAAACCGCAGCCCGATCGGAATACAGGCGGCATAGACGGCGATGTTGAGGAGGATCGCGCCCATGAGCGTCCATTCGATCGACGGCAGCAACAAGGCGAGCACGATCCACGACCCGAGGGCCGCCGTGAGACTCGCGAGTAGCCCGCGCGATTGCGCGAGCAGGGTATAGGCAAGGCAGAAGATTCCGTTCGCGGCATTGATGGTGAGGCTCGCGAGCGCGCTCGCGGCGATGAAAGCCGCGTCATGATCGAGGGCGACGAATACATAGGCCGGTCCCGCCGCGATCGGCAGGGTGACCACCAGCGCGCCGATCAGAGGCCCGGCGCGCTCCGCCGCCCAGGTGGCGAAGACGACGAACGCCGCGGTGACGGCCATCTTGGTCGCGAGCGCCAGCCAGAACAGGAGATCCGGAGACATGATGAGCGGGCTTTATGGGCGGAACATCGGTGACGAAAAAGACGATTTTGCTGAAGCTCATCATCAAAAAAATTCATCCATACTCCGTCGGCCGGGCGACCGGCGGGCAAAGCCTCCCGATGACAGGCGGTGGAGAAATCCGTCCGCTCAGACGCCCGGCTTTGCTCCCGTTCCCGCGGTCTTGGCCGAGGCCTCGCCGAGCGCCTTGGCCTGTTCGGAGAGCTTCTGCATCTGCGCCTTGGTGAACTCGGCCTGCAGCCGCATCACTTCCTCGGCGTCCTTGGCGCGCATCAGCCGGTCGATCAAGGCGAAGGTCGCGGTCACATTCTCCTGGGCGAAGCCCATCGCTTTGCGCCCGAGGTCGCTCGCGCCCGCCTGGGTCGCCGCGCTCGAACTCCCGACGGCGCCGAACGCCTTGTTGGCGGCGACCAGATAGCTGTCGAAGGCCTTGCGCGCCGCCTCGATGCTCTGTTCCGCGAAAGCCTTCATTTCGGGGGGTATCTCGAAACCTGTGGATTTCATCGCCGGAGCGCTCCCATGAAGGGTGGGGTTTGCCGCTAGCCTAGCGCGCCGGCTGGATAAATATATAGCCGGCGACCACATCCAACCCGTTGCTACTGCACATTATGGTGGCCGCGAGCCGCCCGGAAACCGCCCGCCCGGCATTAACCCTCCACTCCGATCGAGCCGAATTGCGGCCGCCGAGCGTGGCTTTTCCGCCCTCTCCGAATTATGAATCATTCGTAAATGCCCGCCCCCCGGCACCCCGTGCCGGCCCGGGCGGGCAGCACGAAGTCCATGCATCAGCCTTCAGCCCTCGCGCAATTGCTCACCGACGCGCGGATCGCGGCTCTCCTCGCCGCGCCCGCGCCCGCGCTCGTCGTCGATGGCGGCGGAGAGCTGCGCTTCGCGAACCTTGCCGGTCTCTCCCTCCTCGGCGCCCGCACGCTTCGTGCGGCGATTGCGCGCGGCGGCGAGGGGCTCACACCCTTCGCGGCGGCGGCGACCCGCCTGATCACCCGCCTGCCGCCCGGCGGCCCGGCCGAGCTCGAGCGGTTGGCGGTCGCGGGCTCGCACGAGCCCGTCGTCTTCGCCTGCGCGCGCATCGCGCTGATCGACGGCAGCGAGGCGATCTTGTTCACGGGCGTCGATGCGGATGCGGCAACGGCCCCCGCGCTCGCCGCCGCCGTTGCGCCACTCATCGACGCAGAGCGCGATGCGCTCGCCTTGTTCGACGCCGACGGCCGGAGGATTCATGCCAATCCGGTTGCCGCCGTTCTGCTGGGCCCGGCGCCGACGCTGATCGAGATCGTTCCCGCTGCCGCCGGCGCGCTCGCGACCGCGCGCCGCGAGGGCGCGGCCGAGCTTGCCTTCGGAGTGCTGCGCATCCTGCTCCGGCGCCTCGGGACCGGAATTGCCCCGACCATCCTCGCCGTGTTCACCGCGCCAGCGGGCATGGAAGCGGCGGAGGCCGTCCCCACCGCAACGGACGCCGGATCCCTGATGATCGCGGGAGCCGCCGAGCCGATCGAGCCGACGGCGCGCGCTTCCCGTCGGCCGACCCGCTTCGTCTGGCAGACCGATGCGCACGGACGCCTCACCAGCGTCTCGCCCGAGCTTGCCGCCGTCGTCGGCGAGGAGGCGGGGGCGATTGTGGATCTCGACTGGAAGAGCGCCGGCGACCGCCTCGGCATCGTCAACGGCGAGGCGGCCGCCGCCGCGGTTGCGCGGCAAGACACTTGGTCCGGAGTGACGGTGCTGTGGCCGCTCGCGGCCCGCGAACTCATGCGGCCGGTCGATCTCGCGGCACTTCCGGTGTTCGACCGCGATCGGCATTTCCTCGGCTATCGCGGTTTCGGCGTGTTCCGCGAGCCGGTGGCACGACCGGCTGCGGCGCAATCGCCGGCGGGAACCGGGATTTGCGCGGAAGCCGCTCCCGCGTCCGATCAGAAACGCACGAGCGAGCGAACCGGCGAGCCTCCCTCCCCGCCCCCGCCGCTTGCGCTCGTCAAAACCCCGGAAAACGTGGTGAGGCTGCGCTCGGGTTCCGCGGCCGGAGAGCCGCCGCGGCCGGCGCTCACGTCGGGCGAACGCAATGCCTTCCGCGAGATCGCGCGCGTGATCGGCGCGCGGCTGAAGCGGGTCGACACGCCGACGAGCGCGAGTGACGCGGCGCCGCCCGTGGGCGAGTCCGCGGCGGCGAAGCCGGGCGCGATCTCCTCTTCCATGCGCTACCTCGCGAACGGCGAGCGCGCCGTGCTCGACCGCCTGCCGCTCGGCGTCCTCGTCCATCGCGGCGAGCACATGCTCTATGCCAACCGCACCCTGCTCGATTGGGTCGGGCTTGCGAGCACCGGGGAACTCGCCGATGCCGGCGGTCTCAACCGTCTGTTCGCCGGCTCGCCGGCCTTCGGTCCCGACGAGGCGAGCGACAGCGGCCGCCCGCTGGTGATCAGCGGACGTGGCGGCGAACCGATCCCGATCGAAGCGAGACTCCTGTCGGTGCCGTGGGAGGGTGAAACCGCGCTCGTCTATGTGCTGGGCCGCGCCGGCGCCGGGCTCGATGAACGCATGGAGGCGGGCGAGCTCGCGCTGCGCGAGGCCGAGGCGACGGCGCGCGAGCTGCGCGCGATCCTCGACACCGCGACCGACGGCATCGCGCTCATCGACCGCGACGGCCGCGTCCTCGGCATCAACCGCTCGGCGGAGGCGCTGTTCGGCTTCGACTCTTCCGAGATCGAGGGCCGCTCCTTCACCGCCCTGTTCGCGCCGGAGAGCTATCGCGCGGCGGCCGATTATCTCGACGGTCTGGCTGCGAACGGCGTCGCCAGCGTGCTCAATGACGGGCGCGAGGTGATCGGGCGCGTGCGCGAGGGCGGGCTCATTCCCCTGTTCATGACCATCGGCCGGGTGGGCGAGAGCCGGCAGAAATTCTGCGCCGTGTTCCGCGACATCACGCAATGGAAGCGCGCCGAGGAGGAGCTCATCCATGCCCGGCGTAATGCCGAGCGCGCGAACTCGGCGAAATCCGAATTCCTCGCCAAGATCAGCCACGAAATCCGCACGCCCTTGAACGCCATCATCGGCTTCTCCGAGGTGATGATGGAAGAGCGCTTCGGGCCGATCGGCAACGAACGCTATCGCGAATATCTCAAGGACATTCGCGCTTCGGGTGAGCATCTCATCTCGCTCATCAACGATCTCCTGGATCTCTCCAAGATCGAGGCCGGCAAGCTCGATCTCGCTTTCGCCAGCGTCGATCTCAACGACATCGCGAGCCAATGCATGGCGATCATGCAGCCGCAGGCGAACCGCGAGCGCATCATCATCCGCACCGCGCTTTCGCCCCGCCTTCCGCCGGTGGTCGCCGACGCGCGCTCGATCCGCCAGATCGTGCTCAACTTGCTCTCGAACTCGATCAAGTTCACCGCGCCGGGCGGCCAGGTGATCGTCTCGACCACGCTCACCGATGCCGGCGAGGTGCACCTGCGCGTGCGCGACACCGGCATCGGCATGTCGGAGGCGGAGATCAAGATGGCGCTGGAGCCGTTCCGCCAGCTCGCCACCAGCGGCCGCGGCGGATCGGGCGGCACCGGCCTCGGGCTGCCGCTCACCAAGGCGCTCACGGAAGCGAACCGGGCGAGCTTCTCGATCAAGAGCACGGTCAATGCCGGGACGCTGATCGAGATCGCGTTTCCCTCGACCCGGGTGCTGGCGGAATAGTGTTTCGCCCGCCCCAATTTCCTTCCGGGAGTTCGATCGTCAACGTCTCGCAAGCGCAGGCTTTTTTGCGCGTGCTTTGAACGAGTCCAAACAACACTGGCTTCGAACGACTCCAAACTGAAACAGTTTGGAGTCTGTTTAAGTTATTGAAATAACTTGCTATTTTGCCGTCCAGTTGCTAATCTCGAAAATCGATTTGGTAACGCCGTCCGTGCGTTTCTCGCCGTTCCCGGGGCCTTGAACCCCGTCCGTTTCGGAGGAGAAGTCCATGCCGCGTCTATTCTCGTCCCGCCGCCTGATCGCCGCCGCGGCGATCGCAGCCTGCGCGTTCCCCATGGCTGCCTCCGCTGAGGAGGTCAATCTCTACACCACCCGCGAGCCCGGCTTGATCCAGCCGCTGCTCGAGTCCTTCACCCAATCGACCGGCGTCAAGGTCAATGCCATCTTCATCAAGGACGGCCTGATCGAGCGCGTGAAGGCCGAGGGCACGAATTCGCCCGCCGACGTGTTGATGACCGTCGATTTCAGCGGCCTCATCGACGTCGTCGATCAGGGTATCACCCAGCCGATCCGGTCGGAGGCGCTCTCCTCCGCGGTGCCGGCGAACCTGCGCGACCCGAACGGCCACTGGTACGCCCTCAGTCTGCGCGCGCGACTCATCTACGCCTCGAAGGATCGCGTGAAGCAGACCTCGATCACCTACGAAGAGCTCGCCGATCCGAAATGGAAGGGCAAGGTCTGCATCCGCGCCGGCAACCATCCCTACAACACCGCGCTGATCGCCGCCTATATCGCGCACTATGGAGAGGCGAAGGCCGAGGCGTGGCTCAAGGGCGTGAAAGCCAATCTCGCGCGCAAGGCCACCGGCGGCGACCGCGAAGTGGCGCGCGACATCCTTGCCGGCATCTGCGACGTCGGCCCCGCCAATTCCTACTATGTGGGCTTGATGCGCGGCGGCAAGGGCGGGCCCGAACAGGAGAAGTGGGGCGCCGCGATCAACCCGCTGCTCGCCACTTTCAAGGACGGCGGCACCCACGTGAATATCTCGGGCGCGGCGGTTGCCAAGCATTCGTCGAACAAGGGTAACGCGCAGAAGCTTCTCGAGTATCTCGTGACCAACGAGGTGCAGGCGCTCTACGCCAAGGTCAACTACGAGTACCCGGTGCGAGCCGGAGCCGCGGTCGATCCGATCATCGCGAGCTTCGGCGCGCTCAAGCCCGATCCGCTCGACATCGGCGCGATCGCCAGGCACCGCAAGACGGCGGCCAACCTCGTCGACAAGGTCGGCTTCAACAATTGAGCCCGGGCGCGGCGCGGGTCACCCGCGCCGCGTGCCTACGCCCCAGTCCATGATCGGCTTCCAGCGAGCGACCCGGTACGCAAGCCCGACCGCCGACACGCGCGGTTGGGTCGTTCTCTCCTATCTGATCGCGCTCATGGTGCTCGCGCCGGTCGCGGCGCTCATCGCGATCGCGGCCCAGGGTTCCGGCGATCTGTGGCCGCATCTCATCGCCTATGTGCTGCCGACCGCGGTGCGTGAAACGGCGCTGTTGCTCACCGGCGTGGGCGTTCTGGTGATTGCGATCGGCACCGGCACCGCCTGGCTGGCCGCGACCTGCCGCTTTCCCGGCCGCGTTATATTCGACTGGGCGCTGTTGTTGCCGCTCGCGGTCCCCACCTACATCGTCGCCTTCGTCTATCTCGACGTCATGCATCCGCTCGGGCCGATCCAGACCGCGTTACGATGGCTGCTCGGTCTCGATGATCCGCGCGCGCTCTCGTTGCCCGACGTGCGCTCGCTTCCCGGCTGCATCGTGCTCCTCGGTTTCGTGCTCTATCCTTACGTCTATCTCGCCGCCCGCGCGCTCTTCCTGATGCAATCGGCGCCGGCGCTCGAGGTCGCCCGCACGCTCGGGGCGAGCCGCGTCGCTACATTTTTCCGCGTGGCATTGCCGCTGGCGCGGCCGGCGATCGTGATCGGCACCACGCTCGCGCTTCTCGAGGCGCTGAATGACATCGGTGCGTCCGAATTCCTCGGCGTGCAGACGCTCACGGTCTCGATCTATTCCACCTGGGTCAACCGCTCGAGCCTCTCCGGCGCTGCTCAGATCGCGCTCGTCATGCTCACGGCGGTGATCGCGCTCACTTTGGCCGAACGCTGGGCGCGGCGGCGTCAGCGCTATGCCGGCGGCGCGCGCCGCGGCCATCCGCCTTCCCCGGTCGAACTCACCGGCCTCGCCGCCGCCGGCGCGTTTTTCGCCTGCGCGCTCCCGATCCTGATCGGGTTTCTCGTTCCGGCGGCTTATCTCGCCTTCGAGGCTTCAAGCCGGATCGCCGCCGCCGGCCTTTCCCCTCATCTCCTGATCGAGGCGAGGAACAGCATCGCCTTTGCCGCCGCCGCCACCGCCGCGGCGCTCGTGCTCGGTACCGTGCTCGCCTATGCGGTGCGGCTCGATCGCAGCGGCATGGCCGCCACCGCGGGGCGGATGGCGAGCCTCGGCTATGCCATTCCGGGCACCGTGCTCGCGGTCGGTCTGCTCACGCCGCTCGCCGCCTTCGACAATGCGGTCGATGCGGCCTTCCGGCAGCTGTTCGGTTTCGGCACCGGTCTCATCGTCTCGGGTTCGGGAGCGGCGCTGGTGCTCGCCTATGTGATCCGTTTTCTCGCGATCTCGGCGGGCGGCATCGAGGCGGGCTTCGCCAAGATTCCCGTGAGCCTCGATGCGGCGGCGCGCAGCCTCGGCGAAAGCGCGGCCGGTACGGTGCGCCGGGTGCATCTGCCCCTGCTTTCACCCGCGTTCGGCGCCGCCGCGATTCTCGTCTTCGTCGATTGCATGAAGGAGCTGCCGGCGACGCTGTTGCTGCGCCCGTTCGGCTTCGAAACGCTCGCCACCCACATCTATGCCGAGGCCGCGCGCGGCAGCTACGAGGACGGCGCCGTGGCGGCGCTCTTGATCGTGCTCACGGGTCTCGGGCCGGTGGTGTTGCTCGCGCGCATGAGCCGGCCGCTCACCGCGATCGGCGGCCGCTCCAGCGGCGGCGTTCAGGTGGCAAGCGCCGTCAGATCGCGATAGAGCGCGAGCGCCTCGGGATTGGCGAGCGCTTCGGTATTTTTCACCGGGCGGCCGTGCACGACCTCGCGCACGGCGATCTCGGTGATCTTTCCCGAGCGCGTGC
>JAHFPO010000101.1 GCA_023266695.1 Hyphomicrobiales bacterium
GCTCGCGCCGCGCGGTGAGGTCGGCGAGCGCCGCCGTCGCCGCGCCGAAGGCTTGCTCGCTTTTCGCGAGCTTGGTCTCGGCGCCGGCAAGCCGTTCGCGCGCGACCACCTCGCCGCGCTCGCTCGCCTTGGTGTCGGCGATGAGGGTTTTCTCCTCGCGCGCGAGCCGGGCGAGCACTTCGCTGGCATCGGCGGCGAGCGCCCGCTCGCGCTCGACGTCTTGGGTGAGCTGCGCGAGGCGGCGGTCGAGTTCCTCGACCCGGGCCTTGGCGCGCGCCTCCTCGCGCTCGAGATCGGCGCGCGCGAGCGTCAGGCGCTGGAGGGCGGCGGCGCTCGCCGCCTCCTTTTCGCGCAAGGGTGCGAGCCGCTCGCCGGCTTGGGTCCGCGCCTTGCCGGCTTCGGCATGGGCACGCGTGCGCTCGGCCACTGCGCGCACCGCCAGATCGAAGGCGCGTTCGGAATCGGCGACCGCCGTCTCCGCCTCGCGCCAGCGCAGCGCGGCGAGGATGCCCTGCTGCTTGCGGATGTCGCCCGAGATGCCGCGGTAGCGCACTGCCTGGCGGGTCTGGCGCTTGAGCCCGTCGATCTGGCTCGCGATCTGGGTGATCACGTCATTGAGCCGTTCGAGATTGTGCTCGGCCGAATTGAGACGGGTCTCGGCCTCGTGCCGGCGCGCATGCAGGCCGGCGATGCCGGCCGCCTCTTCCAGAATGCGGCGGCGCGCCTCGGGCTTGGCATTGACGATCTCGCCGATCTGGCCCTGGCGGACGAGGGCGGGCGAGCGCGCGCCGGAGGACGCGTCGGCGAACAGCAGCTGGACGTCGCGCGCGCGCACCTCGCGGCCGTTGACGCGATAGGCCGATCCCGCGTCGCGCTCGATGCGGCGCGACACCTCGAGGGTTTCCTCGTTGAAGGCCGCGGGCGCGGCGCGTTCGGAATTGTCGATGGTGAGCGCGACCTCGGCCATGTTGCGCGCGGGCCGGTTGGCGGTGCCCGAGAAGATCACCTCGTCCATGTTGGGCGCGCGCATCGCCTTGTGCGAGCTTTCGCCCATGACCCAACGCAGCGCTTCGACAAGGTTCGACTTGCCGCAGCCGTTGGGGCCGACGATGCCGGTGAGACCCGGCTCGATCACGAACTCGCAAGGCTCGACGAAGGACTTGAACCCGATGAGCCGCAGGCGGGTGAATTGCATGAGGACGCCTATTCGCGTTCGCGCGACTGCCGGCGTGATTCGCTTGGATGCCCAAGATGCGTCGCGGGCAAGCCCCCCGCAAGCCCGCTAAGACTTTGTTTTGCTGTGCTTTCCCGGCCGGCTACTTGAGCAGCGGCTCGATCAGCTTCTCCAGCTCGGCGGCCGAAATGTCGCCGACCACCTTTTGGCCGTTGATGAAGAAGGTGGGGGTCGATTCGACCTTGAATTTCTCGTTGCCGCGCACGGCGACTTGCTGAATCTCGCCGGCGAGTTTGCTGTCCTTCAAACAGGCATCGAAGGTCTGCTGGGTGAAGCCGGCCTGCTTGGCGATGCGCAGGAAGCCGTTATAGGGATCGGAAGCCCATCTCTTCTGCTGCTCGAACAAGGCATCGAGGAGGGGGAAATAATTGTCGCCGGAACAGCGCGCGAGCATGAAGCCCGCGATCGCGACCTCCGCCGGCTGGGTCGGAAATTCGCGGAAGATGAGCCGCACCTTGCCGCTGTCGATGTATTTCTGCTTGAGCGTCGGGAAGGTCCGGGCGTGGAAATTCGCGCAATGGCTGCAAGTCACCGAGGCATATTCGACGATCGTGACCGGGGCCTTGTCGGAGCCCAGGGTCTTGTCGCCGAGCGGTCCCGGCTGATGCAGATCGGCAAGGTTCACGGCCTGTGCGGCGGCGGGGACGACGCCTCCGGCAAGCGCGGTGCTGGCGAGCGCGAGGGCGCAAGCGCCCGTGAGCAGGTGACGGCGCGAGAGATTCACCGGTTCCTCCAAGCTTAATCGGCAGCCGAACTGGACGCGCGGCGTGCGGACCTAGATGCGGAAGCGATTGTGGCAAGTCTGCGGTGTCGCCGACAAGTCGGAATTCACCTTTCGGCGGTGCCCGTCCGGATGAGCGCGCCGAGACGGGCGAGCGAGGATTTGAGCCGCCCGTCCTCGAACCGGCCGAGGCCGCGTTCGACCTCGGAAACGGTCTCGGGCGCGGGCTCGACCGGGGCGGCGGGGGCGGGCCTCAGTTTCGCGACCGGTCCCTGGCGGAGCGCGATGCGACCGACGCAGCGCCAGCCGAAATAGCGGTTGACGCGCTCGATCACCACCGGGGCGAGATGCTGGACCTCGATCGCATAAGCGCCCTCGACCCGGATGGTGAGCGTGCCGACCGAATCGGGGTCCTCGCGCCGCGGCCAAGTGAGCCGCATGGGCTCCGAGCGCCGGGCGAGCTCGGCGCCGACGATGTCCTCCCAATGGGTGACGATCTCGACCGCGGCGAAGCCCTGGCGCGCGAACGCCGCGTTGAGACAGGTCCCGATGAGGTCGGCGAGCGGGGCGGCGAAACGGGGCCGGCGGGTCGGCGGCGACGCCATGGGATTGCTCCGGGCCGAAAGCTCTGGGACGCTGGCGCCGGCGAGGGCGGGCGCATGGACGCGCGGATCGAGCAGGCGACTCTAACAGAGCGACGCAAGCCGGCAAAGCCGGCGCGCGGGCCCGCGCCCGAAGCCCGCGACCTGCTCGCCTGGTACGACCGCGAGCGGCGGATCTTGCCCTGGCGCGCGGCGCGCGGCGCGCCCACCGAGCCCTACCGGGTCTGGCTCTCGGAGATCATGCTGCAGCAGACCCGGGTCGAGACCGTCACGCGCTATTACGAACGCTTCCTCGCGCGCTTTCCGACGCTTGAGGCGCTCGCCGCGGCGAAGCTCGACGACGTGCTGAAAGCCTGGGCCGGGCTCGGCTATTACGCGCGCGCGCGCAACCTCTACGCCTGCGCGCGGGTGCTTGCCGACTGCCACGGCGGGCGCTTTCCCGCCGACGAAATGGAACTGCGCGCGCTGCCGGGGATCGGCGCCTATACGGCGGCGGCGGTCGCCGCGATCGCCTTCGGGCGCAAGGCGACGCCCATCGACGGCAATGTGGAGCGCGTGGTGGCGCGCCTCTACGCCGTCGAGCGGAAGTTGCCGGCGGCGAAGGCGGAACTCAGCCGGCTGGCCGAACGGCTCACGCCCGATCGCCGCCCCGGCGATTTCGCCCAGGCGATGATGGATCTCGGCGCCACCCTGTGCACGCCGAAGAATCCCGCCTGCGGGCGCTGTCCGTGGAGGGCCGCTTGCGCGGCCTTCCGCCGCGGCGATCCGGCGTCGCTCCCGCGCCGGACGCCCCGGCGCGCAGGAAAGCTCCGCCGCGGCGCCGCCTTCTTCGTGCTGCGCGCCGACGGCGCCGTGCTCCTGCGCAGGCGACCGCCGAAGGGATTGCTCGGCGGCATGAGCGAGCTGCCGACGACGGAATGGAGCGTGAAGTTCGACCAGCGGCGAGCACTCGATGGGGCGCCAGGTTTTTGCCCCTCACCCCATCCCTCTCCCCGCAAGCGGGGAGAGGGTGGCGAGCGGCGAAGCCGTGAGCCGGGTGAGGGGCGGTTGAAGTTGAAATGGCGCCGCCTGCCGGGCGCGGTCCGCCACGTCTTCACCCATTTTCCGCTCGAGCTCGCGGTCTATGCCGCCGCCCTTCCCAAACGCGCCCGCGCGCCCAAGGGCATGCGTTTCGTCAAGCTTGCCGCGCTCGACGGCGAGGCGCTGCCGAGCCTGATGCGCAAGGTCGTGCGGCACGCGACTCAGAACTTGTAATTGACGCCGGCGCGAACGGTGGTGACGTCGACGCTGCCCGTCACCGGCGCGGTGCTGCTCGCGAACGAAAACGGATCGCTGCCCATGTGCAGGCGCAGGATCTCGGCGCGCGCGCTCCAATGCCGGAAGAACAGGGCCTCGATGCCGCCGCCGCCGACCCAGCCGGCCATCAGGCTCGAACCGGAGAAATAAACCGGCGTGCCGAGCCCGCTGAGCACGAGATCGCCGGAAGCGCGGCCGAGGGCGCCGCCGCCGGTCGCATAGAGGAGCACGTCGCCGAAGGCGAGCCCCACCCGCGCGCGTAGGGTGGCGGCCCAGTCGATTTCGGAGCCGAGGCCGCCGGCGACGGTGCCGAACGGGGGAAAACTCACGCTCACCGGCTGGTCCGAGCGCAGCCGGAAGCGTGACCAGTCGCCTTCGACGCCATAGACGAGGAGTCCGGCCTGCCAGTTCATCCCGGTATTGAAGCCGAAGCCGATGCCGTTGACGGCGGGGCCGGAAACGGAACTGGTGACGCCGCTTGATGCGAGATCGCCGGAATTGAATTGGGCACGGCTCTTCGCATAGCCGGCACTCACGCCGAAATAGGGCCCGTTCCAGCTCGGAATCATCCACTCGGTCGCCAAAGCCTCGCCGGCGGCGAGGATCGCCGCGAGCCCGATGATGGCGGCCGGGCGGGACATGAGCGGAATCCGGGATCGAAGGCGAAGCTTCAACAAGCCGCCATTTCGGCGCGGATCTGCGTGCGCAGCGCGTCGATCGGCCGGCGGCCGGTCTTGTCCTCGATGTGCCAGTAGGTCCAGCCGTTGCAGGCTTCCAACCCTTGCGCGAGCGCGCCGATGCGATGGATCGAGCCGACGCGGTCCGCGCCGTTGCCGTTTTTCAGCGCGAGCGTGCCGTCGGCGCGCACCAGCGCGCGCACGCGGCCCTTGGCGTCGGTGACGATCGCGCCGGCCTTGAGCAATCCGCGCTCGATCAGCGTGGTGAAGGGAACGCGCGGCGCCTCGCGCGCGGTGACGAAGGGCGCGATCGAGGGCGAGGGCAGGGGCTCGACCGCCGCGATGCGAGCGCGCGCGCGCGCCGCGTAGGTCGGATCGCGCTCGATGCCGATGAAATGCCGGCCGAGCCGCTTGGCCGCGGCGCCGGTGGTGCCGGTGCCGAAGAAGGGATCGAGCACGAGGTCGCCGGGCCGCGACGAGGAGAGGATCACGCGCGCCAAGAGCGCCTGCGGTTTCTGGGTCGGATGCAGCTTGCGGCCGGAGCCGTCCTTCAGGCGCTCCTCGCCGGTGCAGAGCGGGATGGTCCAGTCGGAGCGCATCTGCACGTCGTCGTTGCCGGCCTTGAGCGCCTCGTAATTGAAGGTATAGCCGCGCGCGTTCTGCTCGCGCGCCGCCCAGATCAGCGTCTCGTGCGCATTGGTGAAGCGACGGCCGCGGAAGTTCGGCATCGGATTCACCTTGCGCCACACCACGTCGTTGAGCACCCAGAAGCCCAAGTCCTGCAGGATCGTGCCGACGCGGAAAATATTGTGATAGGAGCCGATCACCCACAGCGTGGCGGCGGGCTTCATCACCCGGCGGCAGGCGACGAGCCAGGCGCGGGTGAAGGCGTCATAGGCCTCGAAGCCTGAAAACTTGTCCCACTCGTCATCGACGGCGTCGACCTTGGAATCGTCGGGGCGCTTGAGGTCGCCAGCGAGTTGCAGGTTGTAGGGCGGATCGGCGAAGACGAGATCGACCGAATGGGCGGGGAGCTTGGCGAGCTCGGCGACGCAATCGCCGACCATCACCTGGTCGAGGGCGGCGGCGGCCCCGGCGGACTCGGGGGATGAACGGGGCGCCCGTTTGGGCGCCCCGATACGCGCAACATCCATGACGCGGAACCAGATACGCTGAACGCAACTTGAACCGACAGCGCGGATATTGGCCCGTCACGGGTAAAGGCGGGGTAAAGGCTAACCTTAATCAATCCTTACGAAATTCGGCTGTCGCCACTCTCGTCATCCCGGCCAAGCAAGCCCGCGAAAGCGGGCGAGCGCGAGCCGGGATCCATAACCACCGACTGTGCTGGTTCGCGATGCGGTGGTTATGGATCCCGGGTCTCGGCGCGCGCGCGCCTCGCCCGGGATGACAATGAATGACGATTTATGCCGCGAACAGATCGAGCTGATCGCCCGCACTGACAGGCGGATGGAAATGCGCGGTGGTGAGCCGCAAGCGCCGCCGGTTGAGGCCGAGCCGCTTGCAGGCGAGCTCGAAGCGCCGGCCGATCGACCACGCATAGGGCCCGGTGCCGGTCTGCCTTTTGCCGAAGGTCGCGTCGTAATCCTTGCCGCCGTGGAGGTCGCGGACGAGCGAGATGACATGGCGGTATTTGTCGGGAAAATGCTCCTGCAGCCACTCGCGGAACAGATCCTTGATCTCGAGCGGCATGCGCAGCATCACATAGCCCGCCTCGATCGCGCCCGCCGCCGCGGCGGCGTCGAGAACGCGCTCGATCTCCGAGTCATTGATCGCCGGGATGACCGGCGCGACCATGACCGCGGTTGGAACGCCGCTGTTCGCGAGCGAGCGGATCGCCTCTAGCCGGCGGGTGGGCGTCGAGGCGCGCGGCTCCATGGCGCGGGCGAGCCGGTGGTCGAGCGTAGTGATCGAGAGCGCCACCTTGGCCAGTCCCTTCGCGGCCATGTCGGAGAGAATGTCGAGGTCGCGTGTGATGAGCGCCGACTTGGTCACGATGCCGACCGGATGGCCGGCCTCGCGCAGCACTTCGAGGATACGCCGCGTCACCCGCCACTTGCGCTCGATCGGCTGATAGGGATCGGTGTTGGTGCCGAGCGCGATCATGCGCGGCTTGTAGCCGGGGGCGGTGAGCTCCTTGGCGAGGAGTTCCGGCGCGTCGGGCTTGACGAACAGCTTGGTCTCGAAATCGAGGCCGGGCGAGAGCCCCTGATAGGCGTGGGTCGGCCGCGCGTAGCAATAGATGCAGCCGTGCTCGCAGCCGCGGTAGGGATTGATCGAGCGGTCGAAGCCGATGTCGGGCGAGTCGTTGCGGGTGATGATCTTGCGGGCGCGCTCCTCCTGCACGAAGGTCTTGAACGGGGGTAGCTCCTCGAGGCTCTGCCAGCCGTCGTCGAAGACGAGGCGCGCATGCGGCTCGAAGCGGCCGCTCCTATTGGAGACCGAGCCGCGCCCGCGGCGGCGCTCGCGCTCGACGCCGGCGTCGAGAACGCCGTCGTGGGCGGCGCTGGTTTCGGCCGGCACGTCCGGCCGCAGATCGTCGAATGCCCTGTCCATCGCCTGATCCTAAATGAGCCCTCTGAACAAAACAAGAACAACTTTTTGTAGTTCTTGACCCCTATATGGGGTGTTTCCAAGACAAAACGATTACAAGGGCTAGAGGGTTCCACCTTGATCTGCGTCATCATCCCCACCCTGAATTCGGAGCGCGTGCTGGTACCGACGCTCGCCGCGCTGGTGGCCGGGGTCGCGGCCGGGCTCGTGCGCGAGGTCATCATCGCCGACGGCGGTTCGCGCGACGCGACCGCCGGGATCGCCGATGAGGCCGGCTGCGTTTTTCTGCCGGCGCCGGCCGACGAAGGTGCCCGGCTCGCGGCCGCCGCCGCCGCGGCGCGCGGTGACTGGCTGCTCTTCCTCGATCCCGGCGCGGTGCTGGACGAGAGCTGGCCGCGCGAGGTCGCGGCCTTCATGGGGCATGCCGAACGCGCCCGGCCATCGACGGACCGCGCCGCCGTCTTCGGCCTCGGCATCGATGGGTTCGGTTTCGCCCCCCGATGGGCGGAAGCGGCGGCGTCCCTTCGGTTCGCTGTTTTTGGCATGCCGCGTCCGGATCAGGGACTGCTGATCGAAAAACGCTTCTACCGGTCGCTCGGCGGCCACCCGGCGGGCCCGCACCCGCGCCGGCGGCTGCTCGGGAAGATCGGCCGTCGCGGCATCATCGCGCTGCGCACGCGGATCATCATCCTGGCCGCGGATTCACATTAAGCCTTCACGCGCACCTTGGCGGCGATCGGACCGGTATCGCCGGCATCCTCGACATAGAACAGCTCGTCGCCCTGCTTCAACGCGTCGAAGTCGCCGGCGAGAACGCTGTTGCGGTGGAAATACAGGAGCCCGCCCTCGTTCGTCACCAGAAATCCGAAGTCCCGGTCGGGATGCAGCTCGGCCACCTGGCCGAGCAATTGGTTGCCCGAATCGTGGCGCGGGGTCTTGGTCTTGCGCGCGCGCTGCTCCTTGAGATCGCGCAGCCGCCGCTCGGCGATGCGGAACGCCTCGTGGATGGCGTTTCGTATGTCGGGTGTCTGGAACTTCTGCCGCAGGTGCTCCGGCTCGTGGCTGACGACCAGATCCTTGCGGCCGGGAATGCCGAGCTCGATGCGCACCACCGGCGGGCTCTTGCCGGCGTTCTTCTTGACGCGCTTCTCCACCCGCACCCGGCATGAGTTGAGCCGCGAATAGATGCGCTCGAGATCGGCCACCCGCGCGCGGATTTCCCGCTCCACCCAAGCGGAGCTGTCGATGTTGTGAAAGGCGATCTCGAGCGGTACCTGCATGTTACTGTCCGGGGCCATTGGCGCGGCCATGCCGCGCCGCCTCCATGCAACGTCTCAGGCGATCGATGGTTTCCCAATTCATCGGGTCGCGCAACCCCGCGCCGGTCACCATGGCGCACGCCTAGCGTGCGGCTCTCGCCTTCCCCCGCTTCAGGTGCTCGGAAAGCCGCGGCATGATCTCGACGAAATTGCACGGCCGGTGGCGGAGATCGAGCTGGTGCACGAGAATCTCGTCCCAGGCGTCGCGGCAGGCGCCGGGCGAGCCGGGGAGACAAAAGATATAGGTTGCGTTGGCGACACCGGCGGTGGCGCGGCTCTGGATCGTCGAGGAGCCGATCTTGCCGAATGAAATCTGATGGAAGGCGACCGAGAAACCGTCCA
>JAHFPO010000208.1 GCA_023266695.1 Hyphomicrobiales bacterium
GCCCGGTCGCCGCCATCACGCTCACCGGCTTCGTCGAGACGCGCGATGCCACCGAGCGCTCGGACCGCATCGTGCTTCGTCTCACTGCTGCCTCCGGCCGCGGGGCGGAACGGCTGCCGCCGCGCGTTCGCGTCTCGCTCCGCCGCGGCACCGCGCCCATGGTCGGCGAGCATGTGGAGCTGCGCGCGCGCCTCAGGCCGCTCCTCGGCCCGGTGCGGCCGGGCGGCTACGACTATGCCCGCGGCGCCTATTTCGCCCGCCTCGGCGCCACCGGTTTCGTGCTCGGCAAGCCGAAGCCGGTTGCGGCCACCGAGCCGATGCCGTGGGACATCCGCGCCTGGGCCGCGGTCGAGGCGTTGCGCTGGACTCTCACCAACCGAATCCGCGCGGTGTTGCCGGGAGAGTCAGGGTCGATGGCGGCGGCGCTCGTCACCGGCATCCGCGACACCATCTCGCCCGAGGTGAACGAGGCGATGCGGATTTCCGGGCTCTACCACGTGATTTCGATCTCCGGCCTGCACATGGCGCTGGTCGCCGGCACCCTGTTTGCGCTGGTGCGCGGCGGGCTCGCCCTCATCCCCGGCTTCGCGCTCAGGCGGCCGATCAAGAAATGGGCGGCGCTGTTGGCGCTCGCGGGCGTCGCGTTCTATCTGGTGCTGTCGGGCGCCGAGGTCGCGACCCAGCGCTCCTTCATCATGATCGCGATCGTGCTCGCGGGCGTGCTCGTGGACCGGCCGGCGATCACCTTGCGCACGCTCGCGGTGGCGGCGCTCGGCGTGCTGGCGCTGCAGCCGGAAGCGCTGGTCAATCCGAGCTTCCAGATGTCGTTCGCGGCGACGCTCGCCCTCGTCGCCTTGTTCGAGCGCTACGGGCAGTTGATGGCCGAGCCGCCGGCAGGGCAGGGCGCGTTTTCCCGTTTCAGCGAGCGCGCCGGGCGCTGGCTCCTGCTCGGGGCCGCCACCTCGCTTATCGCCGGGCTCGCCACCACCGCCTATGTGGCGTTCCATTTCCACCGGCTCGCGCCCTATGGCGTGCTCGCCAATCTCCTCGCCATGCCGGTCATTTCCTTCGTCATCATGCCGGCGGGGCTGATGTCGGTGCTCCTATTGCCGTTCGGCTACGACGTCTATGGCTGGAAGCTGATGGGCTTGGGCATCGACGTGATGCTCGCGATCGCGCGCTGGGTCGCGGCCTTGCCCGGCGCCGAGGGGCGCACCTCGGCCTTCGGCGTTGGCGCGCTCCTCACCGCGACCGCCGGCCTCCTGATGCTCGCCTTGCCGGTGTCGCGGCTGAAATTCGCGGGGCTCCCGCTGATCGCGCTCGCCTTCGTGCTCGCCGTCAGCACGCCGCGGCCGGACGTGCTCATCGATGCCGAGGGCGAGGTGTTCGCGGTGCGGGCGGCGGACGGGCGGCTTTCGATCCTCGACGCGCGCAAGGATCGCCTGTCGGCGGAAAGCTGGCTCGCCGCCGAGGCCGACGGCAGGAAGGCGCGCGCCGCCGATCTGGCGCAGGGATTCACCTGCGACGCCAAGGGCTGCATCGCCCGGCTCGCCGACGGGGCGATCGTCGCGGTCGCGCGCGATCCCTTGGCTTTCGCCGACGATTGCCGCGACGCCAGTCTGATCGTGACGCGGCTCGCGGTGCCCGCCCTCTGCGCCGCCGCGGTGATCGACCGCCATACGCTTGCCACCACCGGCGCGGTGGCGCTGCGCCGGGTCGAGGGGAAATGGCTGGCCGAGCCCGCGCGCTCGCCCTTCTCCGAGCGGCCCTGGTACGGGCGGCGGACGGCGCCGGATGCGAACGCGCTGGCGCGGCTGGAGGGCAGGCGGCCGGTGCCACCGAAGATCGAGGCGGAAGCGCCGATTGCGCGGCCGGGCGAGGTGCCGGTGCCCGATGTGCCCGATATTCCTGAGGAAAAAGAATAATCCGTCATCCTTCGAGGCTCGCGCTTCGCGCTCGCTCCTCAGGATGACGTTCGAGGCGATCAATACCGCCGGAAAATGCCCACCAGCTTGCCCTGGATGCGCACGCGGTCGGGGCCGAAGATGCGGGTCTCGTAGGCGGAGTTCGCCGCTTCGAGCGCGATCGAGGCGCCCTTGCGGCGCAGGCGCTTCAAGGTCGCTTCCTCGTCGTCGATCAGCGCCACCACGATGTCGCCGGTGTCGGCATTGTCGGTCTTCTTGATGAGGGCGAGGTCGCCCTCGAAAATGCCGGCCTCGACCATGGAGTCGCCGCGCACCTCGAGGGCGAAGTGATCGCCGGTGGTCAGCATTTCCGGCGGCATATGGATGGTGTGGCTGCGGTTCTGGATCGCCGAGATCGGCGTGCCGGCGGCGATGCGGCCCATGACCGGGATGGCGACAGGCTTGCCGCCCTCGTCTTCGCTGGCGGCGCGCACGCGCCCGAGGCTGCCTTCAATCACGTTGGGCGCGAAGCCGGCCTTACGCGCCGCGCCGAGGCCGGGCGCCACCGTCTCGGGCAGGCGGATTACTTCCAGCGCACGGGCGCGGTTGGGCAGCCGGCGGATGAAGCCGCGCTCCTCGAGCGCGGTGATCAGGCGATGGATGCCCGACTTGGAGCGCAGGTTGAGCGCGTCCTTCATCTCCTCGAAGGAGGGCGGCACGCCCGATTCCTTCAGGCGCTCGTGGATGAATTTGAGCAGCTCGTATTGCTTGCGGGTCAGCATGGTGCGGCCTGGGGCGAGAGGGGCGGCGAGTCGAAACAAACCATGAACTAATTTAGCTGTTCTAGTTCTGTTCCGCAAGCTGAATCAGGTGACCCGAGTGAGAAGCGCGATTCGGCCTACCGGCGGGTTAATCCGCGAAACGGATCACCTCGCACGGGCTGCCGGCTTTGGCCGCCGGCGCATGGGGCGCGCGCACGACGAGGCCGTCGGCCGCGACCAGGAGCACCTGCATGGAGCTGTCTTGGCGGTCGAAGGGGGTGGCGACCAGGCGGCCGTCGATCGCCTCGCATTTCGCCCGCAGATAATCCTGGCGATGGTCGTTCGCCAAAAGAT
>JAHFPO010000209.1 GCA_023266695.1 Hyphomicrobiales bacterium
CCCCTTGATCATGTACAGGTGCTCGGTGACCTCGTCCGCGCCGTCGACGTAGACCGGAAGCTCGGAGACGCTGTTCAGGTCGACGACGCGGATGCCGTGCCTCTTCAGCCGCTCGGCGCTTGCATCCGACGCCGCGACTGCGCCCTCTATTCTGTTTTTTATTTTTGCAAGAAATTCTATAAACATGAAAACGGTCGAACCCGACCCAACGCCCACCACGGCGTCCTCGACCACGTACTTGAGCGCGGCCTGCGCAACCTGGCGCTTGAGCTCGTCCTGGGTCATCGCCGTCCGTAGCGGGCCGGGTCGCAGAGCGGCAGACCGCCACCGTCCTTCGCGGTCCAGGCGCATACGCGTTTGCTGTATTCGTAGCCGTAGGACTTGTCGTGTCCCCTACCGTCGATCCGCACCGAGAAGCTCTCGCTGTCGGCGCCTTCCAAGGGGCGGCCGTAGTGGTACACGCGAGTCCTGTCCCGCGCATACCCGAAGCCGATTTCTTGGAACGAGCTGGCGTCGATGCCGACGAGCGCCTGCTCATGGTGATAGACGCGGCGCTTGTCGATCGCATGACTCTTGAGTAGGCGGAACGATTGCGGATCCGCGCCTTCGATCTTGCCTCTCGAAAAGAACACCGACTTGTCATCCTTCCAGTAGCCGCGCCCCATCCAAACGACCGTTGCCGGATCGACGCCCGGGACAAGATCCGGCCCCCAATAGAGGTGATTGCGGTCCTTTCCCACGCCTCCGGTCAGCAGCATGAAGGACGCGGCATCGATCTGTTGCTGGACCTTGCCATCCATCACTACATGGTCCTTGTCGCGGCCGTACGCCGGGTTTTCGGGGTAGAAGCGGAACGAGCGCGCGTCGACTCCGGCGATCATCTGGCCGCGAAAGTAGACATGGCTGCGGCTGCGCGCGTAGCCCCCGAGTCCCATGACTTCGAAGTCGTCGCGTTCGAGCCGACGGCTGCCATAGAAGGCGCCCTCGGGGTGGATGGCGTAACCAGGATTCAAGATCCGTAACTCGCCACCCCGCCTGCTGGCGAGCGGCGCTCCGGCTCCGTACCAGCGCTCGCGGTCCATGGCGTACCACTCGAGATGGGGAGCATAGTTGTCATTCAATGGGGTGAACGATTGAGGATCGGCACCCGCGATTTTTACGCCCTCGTAATACACGCCGTTCTTGTCCGCGGCGTACCCCGCAAAACATTGGCTCGGCGCTAATACCCTGAAGTAGGCCGGATCGGCCCCGACCACGCGCGTCCGCCGGATGCCATTGACGTGAATCACTCCGCCCGGTTCGATCTGATAGAACGTCGAATCCCGCTCGCCGCTGCAGACCATCGCGCTTACGCGAGCGGCGCTCGCAGCGAAGAGCAGCCCGGCTGCCAGGGCGAGAGATGTGGGGCGGAAGAGCATATTTCGCTCAGCGCTTACGCTGCGGCGGCAGGTCGGTGCACACGCCCTCGAAGAGCTCGGCGGCCATGCCGACCGACTCTGAGAGGGTCGGGTGCGGGTGGATGGTCTTGCCGATGTCGGTCGCGTCCGCGCCCATCTCGACCGCGAGCGCGATCTCGCTGATCAGGTCGCCTGCGCCGGTGCCGACGATGCCGCCGCCGACCACGCGGTGCGTCGCGGCATCGAAAACGAGCTTGGTGAAGCCCTCGTCGCGCGCATTGGCGATCGCGCGGCCGGAGGCGGCCCACGGGAACCTGGCGACGCCGATCTTCATTCCCGACGTCTTCGCCTCGTCCTCGGTAACGCCGACCCAGGCGATATCCGGGTCGGTGTAGGCGACCGAGGGCACCACGCGGGCGTCGAAATGCGACTTGTGGCCCGCGGCGGCTTCCGCCGCGACGTGCCCCTCGTGCACCGCCTTGTGCGCGAGCATCGGCTCACCTGCGATGTCGCCGATCGCGTAGATGTGGGCGACGTTGGTCCGCAGCTGCGAATCCGCCCGGATGAAGCCGCGCTCGTCCACGGCGACGCCGGCGTTCTCGGCGCCGATCTTCCTGCCGTTTGGCGTGCGGCCCACGCAGACGAGGACCATGTCGTAGAGCTTCGGCTCGCCCTGGTCAAACGAAACCCGGATCCCTTCTTGCAGGGCCTCCGCCTTCGTCGTCTTCGTCTTCAGCATGATGTTGTCGAAGCGGCCGGCGTTGAACTTCTGCCACACGGCGACCAGGTCGCGGTCGGCGCCGAGCATGAGGCCGTCCAGCATCTCGACCACGTCGAGGCGCGCGCCGAGCGTCGAATAGACCGTTCCCATCTCCAGGCCGATGATGCCACCGCCGATCACGAGCAGCTTCTTGGGGCGGCTCTGCAGCTCGAGCGCGCCGGTCGAATCGACAATGCGCGGGTCATCGGGAAGAAAGGGAAGCCTGGCTGCCTGCGACCCCGCCGCAATGATTGCGTTGGCGAACCGGACGGTTTTTTCTCCTTGTTTCGTACTGACCGCCAGGAGATGCGAGTCCCTGAACGACCCCAAACCCTCGAGCACCGTCACCTTCCTTATCTTCGCCATCGAGGCGAGGCCGCCGGTGAGCTTGCCCACCGCCTTGCTCTTGAAGGCGCGGAGCTTGTCGAGGTCCACCTTGGGCTCGCCGAAGGCGATGCCGTGCTCGGCGAGCCCGCCGGCCGCGTCCATGATCGCAGCGGTGTGCAGCAGCGCCTTGGAGGGGATGCAGCCGACGTTCAGGCACACGCCGCCGAGCGTCGGGTAGCGCTCGACCAGCACCGTCTTCATGCCGAGGTCCGCGGCGCAGAATGCAGCCGAGTAGCCGCCCGGACCGGCGCCGAGCACCAGCATGTCGCACTCGAGATCGGAAGCCATCTAGAGAAGGGTGCGGCGGATGTCGGAAAGGACGTTGGCGAGATAGGCGGTGAAGCGCGCCGCCAGCGCGCCGTCGATCACGCGGTGGTCGTAGGAGAGCGAGAGCGGCAGAATCAGCCGCGGCGCGAACTCCTTGCCGTTCCACACCGGGC
>JAHFPO010000210.1 GCA_023266695.1 Hyphomicrobiales bacterium
GAAGGTCGGCACCAAGAAGGGGCCGAAGGTCGATATCGCCGTCGATCCGCTCGAGGGCACCACGCTCTGCGCCAAGAACATGCCGGGCGCGATCGCGGTCATGGCCATGGCCGAGGCGGGCACGCTGTTGAATTCGCCCGACGTCTATATGGAGAAGATCGCGATCGGCCCCGGCTATCGCGCGGGCGTCGTCGATCTCGACGCCAAGCCCGAGGACAACATCCACAACCTCGCCAAGGCGAAAGGCGTCGCGCCCGAGGAAATCACCGCATTGCTGCTCGACCGGCCGCGCCACGCCGATCTGATCGCGGCCGTGCGCCGGACCGGCGCCTCGGTGCGGCTGATTACCGACGGCGACGTCGCCGGCGTCATCCACACCGCCGACCCGAAGAACACCGGCATCGACATCTATATGGGCATCGGCGGCGCGCCCGAGGGCGTGCTCGCGGCGGCGGCGCTCAGGTGCATCGGCGGCCAGATGCAGGGCCGCCTTGTGCTCGACAGCGAGGACAAGAAGAAGCGCGCCGCCGAGATGGGGATCAAGGACCCGAAGAAGAAATACGACATGCGTGAGATGGTGCGCGGCGATTGCCTGGTCGCCGCCACCGGCGTCACCGACGGCTCGATGCTGCGCGGCGTGCGCTTCGAGCCCGATCGGATTTACACGCACACGGTGGTGATGCGCTCGGTCACCGGCACGGTGCGCTGGATCGAGGCCGAGCACCGCCAGTTCGACAAGTTTCATTTGGATTGAATTCGACGCGCCATCCTTCGAGGGCGGCCTTCAGCCGCCACCTCAGGATGACGCATCAGCTGGCTGCCCGTCATCCTGAGGTGCGAGCCGCGTAGCGGCGAGCCTCGAAGGATGACCGCTTCATGCGATAGCCTGCGCCTTAGAGAATCGCATGGACACTATTCGCCCCTTCCTCGGCGTGGCCCACTCGGCGACCGGCCGCGTCTGGCGCGACCGGCTGGACGCGCGCGCGGGCCAAACGGCGCTCGCCATCGCCCAGCGCCATAACCTCCCCGAATTGCTCGCCCGCGTGCTCGCCGGGCGCGGCGTCGATCTCGACGCAATCGAGGACTATCTCGATCCGACCGTGAAGCGGCTGATGCCCGATCCGGACCGGCTCACCGACATGGCGGCAGCGGCGGCGCGGCTCGCCGACAGCGTGGAGCGTGGCGAGGCGGTCGCGATCCTCGGCGACTATGACGTCGACGGCGCCACTTCCACCGCGCTCCTCACGCGCGTCCTGCGCGCGGCCGGGCTCGATCCCGTCTTCCACATTCCCGACCGCCTGTTCGAAGGCTATGGGCCGAACGTCGAAGCGGTGCGCGCCCTCGCGGAGAGGGGCGCGCAGCTCCTCGTCACCGTCGATTGCGGCACCACCAGCGCGGACGCGCTCGCCGAGGCGAGGAAGCTCGGTCTCGATGCGGTCGTGATCGACCATCACCAGGCGGGCGAGACGCTCCCCGCCGCCCATGCGCTGGTCAATCCCAACCGCGAGGACGATCTTTCCGGCCTCGGCCATCTCGCCGCCGTCGGCCTCGTATTCATGGTCGCGGTCGCGCTGGTGCGCGAATTGCGCCAGCGCGGCTTCTGGTCGGCCACGCGGCCGGAGCCCGATCTCCTCCAGCTCCTCGATCTCGTCGCGCTCGGCACTGTCGCCGACGTGGTTCCGCTCACGGGCCTCAACCGCGCCTTCGTGCAGAAGGGCCTGATCGCGCTCCGCCAGCGCCACAACATCGGCCTGCGCGCGCTCATGGACGCTTCGCGCCTCGCCGGCCCGCCCGCGCCCTTTCATCTCGGCTTTCTGCTCGGGCCGCGCATCAATGCCGGCGGCCGCATCGGCGACGCCACGCTGGGGACGAAACTCCTCCTCACCGACGATCCGGCCGAGGCCGCCGCCATCGCCATGAGGCTCGATCAGCTCAATCGCGAGCGCCAGGCGGTCGAGAAGGCGACGCTCGAACAGGCTGAAGCCGAGGCGCTCGCCGCCCTCGGCCTCGAGGAAAAGGGCGCGATCGTGCTGGTCTCCGGCGAGGGCTGGCATCCGGGCGTGGTCGGCCTGGTCGCCGCGCGCCTGAAGGAGCGCTTCGGGCGGCCCGCCTTCGCGGTGGCGCTTCTCGGCGAGAGCGGCACCGGCTCCGGCCGCTCCATCGCCGGCGTCGATTTGGGCCGCGCGGTGCGCCAGGCGGTGGCGGCGGGGCTGCTGTTGAAAGGCGGCGGCCATGCCATGGCGGCGGGGCTCACGGTCACGCGCGAACAGCTCGGAGCCTTGCGCGCCTTTTTCGAGGAGAATTTGCGTGAAGCGGTCGAGCAATCGCGCGCCGCCGATCATCTCGCGATCGACGGCGCCCTCGCCGCCGGCGCCGCCAATGCCGAACTATGGGCGCTGATCGAGCGCGCCGAGCCGTTCGGCGCCGGCAATCCCGAACCGGTATTCGCGCTCCCCGCCCACACCGTCACCTATGCCGACGCGGTGGGGGAAGCCCATGTGCGGCTGCGGCTGCGCGCCGGCGACGGGGCGGCGATCCAGGGGATCGCCTTTCGCGCGCTCAACCGCCCGCTCGGCAACGCGCTCCTTGAGGCGCGCGGCCGGCCGCTCCACGTGGCGGGCAGCCTCAGCCTCAATCAGTGGCAGGGCGAGGAGCGGGTCGAGCTCCGCGTGCTCGATGCGGCCGTTGCCGAGCCGCTCAGCGCTCGCGATATGGCTCGGTGATCGGCGCGCAATTCCGGCGGCCGGCCATCAGGCACTCCTCGAGCTGCATGCGCGTGCGCATCGCTTCGAGCAACCAGACGCCGAAGACGATGAAGATGAGGAAGAACAGGCCGAAGCCCACGAGCGCGCGATTGCTCAAGCTGTGCTCGTCGGCAGCGGGCGGCTCCGGCTCGGGCTGCGGCCGCGGCTTGCGCCTCGCCTTCCACGGCAACGGCACGATCTCGGCCGGCCCCGGGGGCCTATCCTCGCGTTTCATTTC
>JAHFPO010000102.1 GCA_023266695.1 Hyphomicrobiales bacterium
GGCGGTGCGGCTCACCCCTCCCATTCGCATGACCCTGGAGAAGGCGCTTGCCTATATCGACGACGACGAGCTCGTGGAGGTGACCCCCCGGTCGATCCGCCTGCGCAAGAAAATTCTCGACCCCCACGAACGCAAGAAAGACGAGCGCCAGCGCGAGGCCGAGGGGGTGTGACATCTAAGACGCACCCCGCCGCTGAATTAACCTTCCGTTAACGAAAGTCTTGAAGCCGCAAAGCCCGTTTGCTTCGATTAGGGCCATGAGCACGGTCCTGATCGATATCCGCCGCGCGCAGCCCGAGGACGCGGTCGCCCTCGCCGAGGCCCATGACGAGGCCTGGCGGACGGCCTATTTGGGCCTCATCCCCGGTCCGGAACTGGATAAGCTGGTGGCGCGCCGCGGCCCGTCCTGGTGGGACGCCGCCATCCGCCGCGGATCGCGCATCGCGCTCTTGGTCTTTGGCGAGGAAATCGCCGGCTACTCCAACTACGGCCGCAACCGCGCCAAGAGCCTCGCCTATGGCGGCGAGGTCTACGAACTCTATCTGCGCCCCGAGTATCAAGGGCTCGGCTTCGGCCGCAAGCTCTTCGCCATGGCCAAGCGCGATCTCGTCCAGGCCGGGCATTCCGGGCTCGTGGTATGGGCGCTTTCGGACAACGACGCCGCCGTCGGCTTCTATCGCGCGCTCGGCGGACGCGCCGTCGCCCGTTCAACCGAGCGCTTCGGCGCCAAGGTGCTCGACAAGGTCGCCTTCGCCTGGCCGCGCTGAGCGGCCTTCGTCACACGGCGGGAGCCTTCAGGCCGGCGCGCGCGCAAGCGGCGCTGAGCGTGTTCACCAGCAACAAGGCGATGGTCATCGGCCCGACGCCGCCGGGCACCGGCGTGATCGCGCCCGCCACCTCAACCGCCTCGGCGAAGGCGACATCGCCCACGAAACGGCCCTTGCCATCCGCCCCGGCGACGCGATTGATGCCGACGTCGATCACGGTGGCACCGGGCTTGATCCAGCCGCCACGCACGAACTCGGGCTTCCCGATCGCGACGCACAGAAGATCGGCCCGCCGGCATGCCGCCGCGATGTCGCGCGTTTTCGAATGAGCAATGGTGACGGTCGCGTTCTCGCCGAGCAGCAATTGCGCGAGCGGCTTGCCGACGATTCGGGAGCGCCCGAGTACGACCGCCTCGAGCCCGGCGAGCGATGCATGCGCCTTCTTGGCGAGCGCGATACAGCCGAGCGGCGTGCACGGCACGAACGCGGGCAGGCCGCTGGCGAGCCGGCCCACGTTCAGCGGATGGAAGCCGTCCACGTCCTTGGCGGGATCGACCGCGGCGAGCGCCTCCGAGGAATCGATCCCGGCGGGCAACGGCAGCTGCACCAGGAGACCGTCGACGGTAGGATCGGCATTGAGGCGCGCGATCAGCGCGAGGAGATCCTGCTGCGAAGTATCGGCGGGAAGCCTGTGCTCGAACGAGGCCATTCCGGTCTCGAGGGTCGAGCGCGTCTTGTGCCGCACATAGCTCGCGCTCGCCGGATTCTCGCCGACCATCACCACGGCGAGGCCCGGTGGCCGCCCGAGCGCGGCCGCGATCCGCGCCGCTTCGGCGGCGACCTTGGCGCGGATTTCGCCCGCCATCGCCTTGCCGTCGAGAATGCGTGCGGTCATCTCGTGTTCGACTCCCTCCCGCCAATCGCCGCCTCTAGCACGACGGCGAGCCTCGAAGGATCGCCGGCGAGGCGAAAGGTCTTGATCCTCCCCGTCCCGCCCCGCATCAGGCTCACCGCCGTGGGCGCGATGCCCGCCGTGCGGGCGAGCAGTCGACACAGCGCCTCGTTCGCCTCACCTTCGGCCGGCGCCGCCCGTACCCTTACCTTCAGAACCGAGCGGCCGTCGGCGAGCGTCGCCACTCCCTCGATCGCATCGCGTCCGCCTTTGGGTGTCGCGCGCACAGCCACGATGAGCCCGTCGGGCGAGGTCTTCCAGGGCGGGTTGGCGTTCTCGACCACTCAGGTGAACAGCCAGAACAGCAGCCGCTCGATGAACAGGAGAAGAAGGATCAGGATCACCGGCGAGATGTCGAGCCCGCCGAGACTGGGTAAGAGGTTGCGGATCGGCCGCAGCAGCGGCTCGGTGAGCCGGTGCAGCACCTCGCCGATGGTGCGAACGACCGGATTGTAGGGGTTCACCACGTTGAAGGCGACTAGCCACGACAGCACCGCGGCCGCGATCAGGATCCAGATATAGAGCGTGATGAGGGTGTGAATGAGCCAGAGGAAAGGGTTCATGCGGAGCTCCCGCGGCAAGGCCTGCTCATCGATGAATAGCCGCGCGCGGCGAGCGGGGGAAGAGCGTATCTAGGAATGGCTGTCCACACCGGCCCATGCTTGACACCTTTTCGAGGGGCGGCCTAGATGGCCGCCCTTGGCCGGGGCCGTAGCTCAGTTGGGAGAGCGCCGCGTTCGCAATGCGGAGGTCAGGGGTTCAACTCCCCTCGGCTCCACCAAGCCCTCGTTCGATTCCGATCCCGGCAGTCAGGCGCCCTTGATCTTCGCGAGACGAATATATTTCTGGTACGTGTAGTCGGTGTTGTAGAGCGCCACTCTCATTCCGGTCTTTCCGTCGAGAAATCCCGCGCGCACGATGTAGGTTTGCACAAACTTCCATCCGGCGTGGAGCAGGGCCTTGGCTGTGCTCGATCGTTGGCCCTCTTCGGCGAGCTCGGCCGCGGCCGCGGCCGCGTAACGGCTCGCCTTGTCGCGGGCATCGGCGAGATCGGCGATCGCATCGTGCTCGATCGGCAGATCGAGACGGGCAACCCTGCCCGCGACCACGACCCGTTCATGCACCTTGTTGTCGCTGAAGCGTCCGCGATCGCGGCGAAACAGGCGCAATACGTGATCGGGCCACCAGCCGCAATGGCGGACGATGCGCCCGCAGAAACGCGAGCGGCGCGGCATCTCGTAGCCGTCCGCCGCCGCGGGATCGGCGATCGCCGCGCGAATCGCCGCCGCCAGCGGCGGCTCGATCCATTCATCGGCATCGAGCGAGAGCGCCCATTCCCCGCTTGCCGCATCGAGCGCGCGGTTTTTTTGCGGCCCGTAACCCGGCCAATCCGGCGCTTCGATCACTTTCGCGCCATGCGCACGGGCGATTTCGACCGTCTTGTCCGTGCTGCCATTGTCGACTACGACGATTTCGTCAACGCAGGCGGCCGAACTGAGACAACGGCCGATCAGAGCCTCCTCGTTCCGGGCGATGACGATCAGGGACAGACGCGGCACGACTGCTCCGAACAACCATCCATGCGATGATGATGCCGCGACCATGCCTCACCCTCCCGACCCGGTCCAGTCGAAAGTCTTGCCCATGCGGATCATCTTCGTGCGTCAGCAATTCACGCCGTTCGGCGGCGGCGAGCTGATCCTCGATCGAACCATTACGGCCATGACCGCGCGCGGCGTGCGCGTGGCGCTGCTCGCGCGATCATGGACCGGCCGCGAGGACATCGAGTTCATTCGCTGCGACCCGCCTCGGTTTCCCCGCATCTGGCGCGAGATCCGGTTCGCACACGCCGCTTGCGAGCGTCTCGGGCACGAAAGCGGTTCGATCGTTCAGGCGCACGAGCGCATCCCGTGCTGCGATGTCTTCCGTGCGGGCGACGGCGTGCATGCCGCCTATCTGGAGAATCGCGCGCGCGGAATGACGAAACTCGCACGCCTGGCGCAATGGCTCGATCCCTATCACCGGAGCGTGCTCCGTCTCGAGCGCGCGCTGTTCCTGAATCAACGCCTTCAGGCCGTGCTCGCGAATTCCACCATGGTCGCGGACGAGATCGTCCGTCACTTTTCTTTTCCGCGCGAACGCATTCATCTCGTGTCGAACGGAATCGATCTCACGCGGTTCCACCCGGAGGCGCGCGCGGAGCACCGCGCGAAGGCCCGTAAGCGGCTCGGCGTCGACAAATCCCGCCCGGTCATCCTCTTCATCGGCTCGGGCTACAAACGCAAGGGCCTCGCCGCGGCGATCGCCGCGCTGGCCGTGAGCCGCATCGACGCCGAACTGTGGGTGATCGGCGGCGACCGAAGGCCTAACACCTACGCGGCGCAGGCGTCGCGCGCCGGTCTTGCGCCAACACGCTTGCGCTTGATCGGGCCCGTGACCGATCCGCTGCCATACTATGCCGGGGCCGATGTGCTGATCCTGCCCGCGGTTTATGACCCGTTCCCGTCGACGGTGATCGAGGCGCTCGCCTGCGGGCTGCCAGTGGTGACCAGCACGGGCTGCGGCGCGCGCGACGCGGTGGCGCGGCTCGATCCGGGCCTCGTCCGCGATCAGCGCGATCTCGACGGCTTGGCGGAGGCGCTTCGCCGCGCGCTCGATCTTGCGGCCAAACCCGCGACCATCGATCAAGCCCGTTCGATCGCCAGCGAATATGGAATCGATGCCATGATCGAACGAATGCTGCCGATCTACGCC
The DNA here is from genome assembly GCA_023266695.1 of Hyphomicrobiales bacterium. Lineage (GTDB taxonomy): Bacteria > Pseudomonadota > Alphaproteobacteria > Rhizobiales > Xanthobacteraceae > JAUSIF01. The sequence goes on from JAHFPO010000102.1 coordinate 4,474, forward strand.
GAGTTGCGAGGCTTCGATCGGACGCAGGGGCGATGAATCAAATGACTTTGCGGATCTTGCATACCGAGGCTTCGACCGGTTGGGGCGGACAGGAAATCCGTATTCTCGATGAATCGTCGGGTCTTCGCGCGCGCGGGCACGACGTAGAGATCGTGGCACCTGCTGGGGCGCCGATCGTCGAGGCGGCGAAGGGCCGCGGCATTCCGGTTCATCCCATTCCGATCGACCGCCGCAGCTTGCGGTCGTTTCGTGCGCTCGCCCGCGTGCTCGCCGAATTCAGACCCGATGTCATCGTCACCCACAGCTCGACCGACAGCTGGCTGGTCGCGATCCTCACGCGGATCTTATCCGTGCGGCCCGCGATCGTGCGCCTGCGACATCTTTCCACGCCGGTCGCGCGCGGCCCGCTGAACCGCTGGCTCTATGGGCGCGTTCCCAAACGCGTGGTGACAACCGGGGAAGCGATTCGGAACTTGCTGATCGAAACGCTCGATCTCGATCCCGATATGGTTGTCTCAATTCCGACCGGAGCCGATCTCGCTCGCTTTCGTCCCGGAGACCGGGCCGCGGCGCGCGCCCGGATCGGCCTTGCCGGGGCGGCCCCGATCATCGGAATCGTCGCGACATTGCGGAGCTGGAAAGGACATCGGTTCCTGATTTCGGCCATGACCGATCCTCGCCTCGCCGCTGCACGGCTCGTCATTGTGGGCGACGGGCCACAGGACGCGGCGCTGCGGACGCAGGTTACCGCCGCGGATCTCGATGATCGCGTCCGCTTCGCCGGACGCCAGGACGATGTCGCCCCCTGGATGCGCGCGTTCGATATTTTCGCCCTGCCATCGACGGGCAACGAAGGCGTGCCGCAGGCGCTCGCGCAGGCCATGGCGTGCGGTCTGCCGGTGGTGACGACGCCGGTCGGCTCGATCTCCGAGCTGGTGCGCGACGGCGAAACCGGCCTCCTTGTGCCGCCGGGAGATGTGGGCGCGCTTGCCGGAGCGATCGCCCATCTTCTCAATGACTCCGCCCTCGCCCAGCGGTTGGCATCGGCCGGCCACGGCCACGTGACGGCCCGATTCAGCACGACGGTAATGCTCGACGCGATGGAAGCGGTGCTGCAAAAAGCGACCGCAAACACACGCTGATCATTTGTTTCTGCGTGGCATCTCGCGTGGCAACCGGTTATCAATCGTCGCCCGCCAACCAGGGTGCGAGATGAAGGCCTATCAACCCATCGTGTGCTCGATCGCGGAACTGGCCCGTCCGCGTTCGATCCTCGATCTGCCAAGTGGAAGCGGCTGGCTGCGTAGGGTGATCAATCGGCCGGACGTCGCCATCGATGGCATCGATCTCTATGAAGAGCCTCCAGCGGGCTACCGGAATTTCCTGTGTCGCGATCTAGAGGAAGGCGTACCCGACGAGCTTGACAGCTACGACATGATCGTGAGTTGCGAGGGTATCGAGCACATCGCCAATCCCGGCCTGTTTCTGAAATCGGCCCGCAGACATCTCAACCCGGGCGGCATGATCGTCATCACCACACCGAACACTTGGTATCCCGGCGCGAGGTGGCAATATTTCCAGCGCGGATTTTTCCCCGGTTTCCCTGCTCTCGCCGCTCGCATCGAACCCGGAACGCACATGCACATCCTACCGTGGAGCTGGCCGCAACTTCATTTGCATCTTTCGCTCGCGGGATTCACCAACATCGAGTTGCACCCATGTCTCGAAGACGGGCGCACACGCTGGATCGAGAGGATCCTCGCTTTGCCGATGAAGGCCTATTGCCGCCGCAAGGCGCGGATTTCGCATTCCCCGAAGGAGCGCCAGTTCTGGACCATCTGTGCCGGACCGGGGGCTTTATACGCACGCCGGCTCGTGGTTTCCGGCCGCAATCCTGCTAACTCATAGCGCGTCGCATCGGCGGAGCGCCCGATCAAATCGATCGAGTACGACTTTCATCCGTCTTGACGGCACGAAACACCAGGCTGCGCGACGTCAGCGCCGTCCAGCTGTTCGATTGCCGGACGACCTCGACGGTCTCCGCGTATAAGGGGGGATCGTGCCTGGCGAGCCGGCGCAAATGCGCCGCGGTGGCAAGGGTTACGATCGGCCAAAGCAGAATGGCAAGCGCGACAGCGCCCTTTTTCATGCGATCCTGATGAAGGCTGATGTCCGAGAATCCCGCCGCGCGCAAACCATAATGCCAGTACTGGAACGGGAGCGGCGCGATATGGCCGCACAGGCGCCCGGCATTCTCCGGTTTCGTGCTCGGGCTCGGAAACATCTGGTAGTGACCGCTTGCGACGAACGCAAGGCGCGACAGCATGTGCCCGACATTGGGGACCGAAAAGATCAGCACGCCGTCCGTGCGCAACACCCGGGTGATCTCTCCGAGCACGCGATAAGGCGCGCGGGTATGTTCCATCACCTCGATCGCGACCACCGCGTCGAAGGAGGAATCGGGGAACGGCAAGCCGTCATTCACGTCGCAACGGGTGAAGGACACGCCTTCGGCGAAGAATGACGAGCCGTCGATGTCGCAGGCCGATAGCCGCTCGCCGGGCCGCAGGCCGCGGTGCGCGCGATCCTCCGACAGCTTCCGCGTCAGATACCCGCTGCCGGCGCCGAGATCGAGGATTTCGCCCTCGATCTTGCCGGCCGAGCGCACCAGCGAGAGGGCGAGGTCGTTGGTCACGAGATGAGAGGCGGGTCCGGTGGACATTCGTGGCTTCCTCGGCGGGAGACCTTGGCGTGGAACAGGATAGGACTCCTCGCCCTCCGATATTTCTCGTCGGCAAATTCGGCCGGATGGGTAGTTTACACAATTGCATCTCCGCCGAGCCCTGGAGGGACGTGGCCTGGATCAAGCCCGCGCGTCGGGCCACAAGCCGGCGGAAGTGAAACAATCGTCGCTTCGATTAGGGAGCCCGGACATGCGAACGGGAGACGGCCAGTGGGGTCGCATCCGGCCGTCTCCCGTCGAGATTTAGCCGGCAACGCAGTACCTGATGCCGACGTGCGTAAGCCTCAGCAAGGCCTCTGCCAGCACGCCGCATTCAGGAAACCGCGAGATGTCGTGGAGCGGCCGCATCCGCTTACGAGATATGGAGGTCGTGAGCGACTTCGCCCCGCGCCCGGCGTCTCATTCTGCAACGGCTTTCGCAATTTGCGACACCGAGGGCGAAATCCGTCCCGGTTGCTCCATCAGCCCGGTCCAATGATCGAGGAAAGCTTCGAGCCAGGCGCGCACCTTGCCATCGTGCAGGGCGCGGCCTTCGAAATGCTCGTGGCGCGGCCGCGCGCCGGGAAGCGCCAGCCGCTCGTGACCGCGCGTAGTCCAGCGGCACATCATGTGGTGAGTCACCTCGGCATGGAACTGCACGCCGAAAGCCGCTCGCCCATAACGGAACGCCTGGTTCGGAAAGGCATCGCTTTCCGCGAGCCGTGTCGCGTCCGCGGGCAGATCGAAGCCCTCGCGGTGCCACTGATACATATGGTCCGGCCAGTCGAAGAGCTTGGCGCCTTCCGGCGTCGGCCGTAGCGGGTAATAGCCGACCTCGACCAGACCTTCCGGATGATGCCCGACGCCGGCGCCGAGCGCGCGCGCGAGAATCTGCGCGCCCAGGCAAATGCCGAAGAAGGGCTTTTCCTCGGCGAGCGGCACGGCACTCCATTCGATCTCGCGGCGGACGTAGTCGTCCTGATCGTTCGCGCTCATCGGCCCGCCGAATATGGCGACGCCGGCATGCTCGGCGAGCGTCTCGGGCAAAGGATCGCCGAAGCGCGGCCGTCGCACATCGAGCTTGAAGCCGCGCTCAGCGAGCCGGCGCCCGAGCCGACCCGCGGTCGAGTGCTCCTGATGAAGGACGATGAGAACGGTCTTGCTCATTGCGAATGACGGGCAATCCGCGGGCGACCGCACAGGCGGTCGCATGGAATTCGGAAGGGTTCAAGATGCCTCGCCATGCCGTTTCGTCGCAACCATAGAGGTCAAGGGAAGAATGAGCGAGCGCGGGCTATGCCAGGCAAAGAAGGCAACGAGCTTGTTGAAAAAGCCCGGGACCACCACCCGTTTGCCTCGCTCGAAGCCGCGCCAGCCTATCTCCGCGACCCTG
>JAHFPO010000012.1 GCA_023266695.1 Hyphomicrobiales bacterium
CGATGGTGCCGGCGTGGGCGGCGAGATCGTCGACCGAAATCCCGTCGCCGAGCAAAGTCGCGAGATCGCCGCGCTCGACTTCGGCTTCCGGCACGCCGGTGACGTCGATCGTGATCAGGTCCATGGAGACGCGCCCGATGAGCGGACAGCGCCGGCCGGCGACGATCGCTTCCGCGCCCTTTCGTTTGTCGGAGCAACCGGCGGTGCGCAGAATGCCGTCGGCATAGCCGGCGGCCAAGACCGCGACGCGGCTGTCGCGCTTGAGCGTGAACTCGCCGCCATAGCCGATGGTCTCGCCCTTCTTGACGCTCCGCACCTGGACGATGCGGAGCTCCAAGCGCACCACCGGGCGCATCGGATTGTCGCCTTTGATCAGCGCGCGTCCGCCATAGAGCGCGATGCCGGGGCGGACCAGATCGAAATGGGAATCCTTGTGCGCAATGAGGCCGGCGGAATTGGCGAGCGAGGCGGGAATGCCGGCAAAGCGCGCCTTGAGCTCGCGGAAGTCGGCGATCTGCCGCGCGTTCATCGGGTGGGCGGGCTCGTCGGCGCAGGCGAGATGACTCATCACCAGGCTCGGCTTGAACCGGAGCGTCTTCAGGCGTTCGGCGAGTGCCGCCGCTTCCGCGCCGGTGAGCCCGTGCCGCGCCATGCCGGTGTCGACATGGATGGCGGCGGGGAGGGGCTCGCCCGCTTCGCGCGCAAAGCCCTCCCATTCCTCGATCTCCGCCATCGATCCGAGCACCGGCCGCGCGTCGATGTCGTGGCCGGCGGCGGCGGTGCCGGGATTGAGGCCGTTCAAGATATAAATATCCGCATCAGGCGCGACCGTGCGCAGGCGAGCCGCCTCGTCGAGGAGCGCCACGAAGAAGGTCTTGCAGCCCGCCTTGGCCAAGGCGACGGCCGCGGGCTCGAGACCGACGCCATAGCCGTCGGCCTTGACCACGGCGGCGCAGTGGGCGGGGGCGGCGCGCTTGACGAGATCGCGCCAATTGGCAGCGATCGCACCGAGATCGACGGTGAGGATTCCGCCCGCCTCCGCGCTGGCGGGTCCGGTGGTGGATTTCGGTGCGGCCGGATTCATCGCACGACCATATATCCCTCCCCCTGAAAGGGGGAGGGAAATGAAGGCCGCATCACATCTCAGGATGACGTGCTCTTACTGCCGGCGCTCCGGCAGCCGTTCCTCGCGGGCGAGATTGCCGAAGCGGGTGAATTGCGGCTCGAAGGAGAGCTTGATGGTGCCGATCGGCCCGTGGCGCTGCTTGCCGATGATGATCTCGGCGCGGTTCTCGGAAGCCTTCAGGTCCGTTTCCCACTTGAACCATTCTTCCGAGCCTTCGCGCGGTTCCTTGTTGCGCAAATAATATTCCTCGCGATAGACGAACAGCACCACGTCGGCGTCCTGCTCGATCGATCCCGACTCGCGCAAATCCGAAAGCTGCGGGCGCTTGTCGTCGCGGTTCTCGACCTGGCGCGAAAGCTGGGAGATGGCGAGGATCGGCACGCCGAGCTCTTTCGCCAGCGCCTTCAAGCCGGTGGTGATCTCGGTCACCTCTTGCACGCGGCCTTCGAGCGCGCGCCGGGTCGAGCCCGAGAGCAATTGCAGATAATCGACGATCATCAGGTCGAGCCCGCGCTGGCGCTTCAAGCGGCGCGCGCGCGCGGCGAGCTGGGCGATCGAGATGCCGCCGGTCTCGTCGATGTATAAAGGTATCGATTGCATCGTCTGGGCGGCGGCGGCGAGCTTGGCGAAGTCGGTCTCGGAAATGTCGCCGCGGCGGATGCGCGAGGAGGGGATTTCGGTCTGTTCCGAGAGAATCCGGGTGGCGAGCTGCTCGGCCGACATTTCGAGCGAGAAGAAACCGACGATGCCGCCGGTGACGGTCTCGATGCCGCCGTCGGCGCCCGGCTTGCCGCGATATTCGACCGCCACGTTATAGGCGACGTTGGTGGCGAGCGCGGTCTTGCCCATGCCGGGGCGGCCGGCGAGGATGACGAGGTCGGATTGCTGCAGGCCGCCCATGAGATGATCGAGGTCGATCATGCCGGTGGCGAGCCCGGAGAGATGCCCGTCGCGCTGGTAGGCTTTGCTCGCGAGATCGACCGCGTCCTTCAAGGCGTCGGAAAAACGCAAGAAACCGCCGTCGTAGCGGCCGGTCTCGGCGATCTCGTAGAGCCGCTTCTCGGCCTCCTCGATCTGCTTCGCCGGGACGGAATCGACCGGCGCGTCATAGGCGACATTCACCAGGTCCTCGCCGATGCGGATGAGTTCGCGCCGGATCGAGAGGTCGTAGATGGTGCGGCCGTAATCCTCGGCATTGATGACGGTGGTGGCTTCGGCGGCGAGGCGGGCGAGATATTGCGCGGGCGTCAAGCCGGCGATGTCGGCGTCGGCGGGGAGAAAAGTCTTCAGCGTCACCGGCGTCGCCACCTTGCCGGCGCGGATCAGCCCCGCCGCCACCTCGAAGATCTTCTGGTGGATCGGCTCGAAGAAGTGGCGCGGCTCGAGGAAATCGGAGATCCGGTAGAACGCCTCGTTGTTGACGAGCACGGCCCCCAACAGCGCCTGCTCGGCCTCGATGTTGTGGGGCGCCTGGCGGAATTCCGGCCTTGCCTCGGGGAGCGGTTTTCTGAGGGCGGATTCGAGGGCCATGGGCTCAAAGCTTCATCCCGGGAGGCGGCGAAAAAATCAGACAGCACACGGCGCGGGGGCGCAAGCGCGGCGCCTACTTATACACACTGTTCCGATTCGGCCTGTGGATGAAGAATCGAACTTGACTATGACGACAAGATGGAGGCGCGCGGAAATTTATTCGCCGGCGAGGCGGAAGGGCGGCCGCTGGCCGCGCTCGGAGAGCCGCAGGCGCTCCTCGGCGGGACCCATGTAGTCGCGGGTGAGCGGGACGGCGTCCTGGCGGCGGGCGAGCTGGATCTGGAATACCATCAGCCCGCGGTGGCGGAACGACATCTCGGAGCCGGCGAGATAGAACTCCCACATCCGGTAGAAGCGCTCGTCATAGAGGGCGAGCACCTCCTCGCGGCGGGCAAACAGGCGCTCCCGCCAGGCCTTGAGGGTCTCGGCATAGTGCAACCGCAATATCTCGATGTCGGTGACGACGAGGCCCGAGCGCTGGATCGCCGGCAGCACCTCGGAGATCGCCGGGATATAGCCGCCGGGGAAGATGTATTTGGCGATCCAGGAGGAGGTCGCGGTGGGCGGGCCGGAGCGGCCGATCGAATGCAGGACCGCGACGCCGTCCGGATGGAGCAACTCGCTGAGCTTGCGGAAAAAGTGGTCGTAATGGGTGATGCCCACGTGCTCGAACATACCGACCGAGACGATGCGGTCGAACTCGCCCTCCAGGTCGCGATAGTCCTCGAGGCGGAAATCGAGGCGTGAATCGAGCCGCCGCTCGGCGGCGCGCATGCGGGCGGCCGCCACCTGCTCCTCGGACAAGGTGATGCCGGTGACGCGGGCGCCGGCGACCTCGGTGAGATAGAGGCCGAGGCCGCCCCAGCCCGAGCCGATGTCGAGCACTTGGAGGCCCGGCCGGTCCATCAGGAGCTTGGCGGCGAGATGGCGCTTCTTGGCGGTCTGGGCGTCGTCGAGGCTTTTGTCGGGATGCTCGAAATAAGCGCAAGAATATTGCCGGTCGGCGTCGAGGAACAGTGCATAGAGCCGGCTGTCGAGATCGTAATGATGGTGGATATTGCGGCGCGCGCGCGCGGGCGGATTGAACTGGGCGATGCGGCGGATAACGAAGCGCCAGGCCGCCGCCAGCATGGCGAAGGCGAGCGGCGGGGTAGGCGGGGTCTGCGAGAAGAGGAGAGCGAGGAAATCGGCGAGCGAGCCGCGCGTAACCCGGAAGCTCCCGTCCATATAGGCCTCGCCGAGCTTGAGCTCTGGATTGGCGAGGACGGAAAGGAGGGTCCAGCGGCTGTTGAAGGCGATCTCGATCGACGCGCCGGTGCCGTCCCCGGCCGTAAAAAACCGCCCCGGACCGGTCGAGACTGTGAGCGTCCCGTGCCGGACGAGCTTGGCGACAACCCGCTCCAACCAGCGGTCCATGGCCTTACGCCCCGCCATACCTATGGGCGGACACGGCCTTTCCCCATCCGCCGCAGCGTAGGTATTTTCGATTAGATCAAAGCGGAAGCCGGAGGGCAATCGGGTCTGGAAATCGGAATGCCCGCGCACTGGATTACCGCCACCTCGCCGGAAAGAACCGCGCCGGCTCGATAATGCCGGAGGAGGGGCGGGGTTCCAGGGAGGCGGGGCCGGGTTCGGCCCGATACGCAGTGGAACTCCAGCTCACTCAAAACATGAAGCCGCCTGAATCAATCTCTGAGGCGCTTGAATCGGAATCGGAAGGAGAACGCGTCCCGTCAAGGACTCGAAAAGACTCGCGAATTTCGCTTGGCCCCGCCATCGCGCGCCGCGCCCCTCGGGCCGAGGCTCATGGAACGCGGGAGCCGGGCGGCGGAACGGGTATTCACCCCTTCGGCGCTTTCTCCTTCCTCTCGCGCTTCTCTTTCTTCTCCTCTTTGGCCTTGGCGGGCTTACCTTCAGCGGGCGCCGCATCCGCCTTAGCGTCAGGCTGGGCGTGCCGCTCCCTCTTCTCGCGCTTCGGCTTTGCGCGCGCCGCGGGCTTTCCCTCGCCGGCAGCGCCCTCGGCGCTCTCGCCCGCCGCCATCTCCGCCGGCGGCTTCTCGAAGAACTTCTCGGCCTTGCCTCTCGCCCGCGTCCGCTCTTCCTCCTCGTCGGTCCTGGTGATGGTGAGATCCTCGCCGCGCGCCTGGCGCTTGGCCTCGTCCTCGCTGCGGGCCACATTGACCGTGATCGTGACCTCGACCTCGGGATGGAGCGCCACCATGAGCTTGAACAACCCAATCGACTTGATCGGCGTGTTGAGCACGATCTGGCCGCGCTCGACGCTGAAGCCATCGGCCGCGAGTGCCGCCGCGATGTCGCGGCTCGAGACCGAGCCGTAGAGCTGACCGCCTTCGCCCGCCTGCCTGAGGAGAACGAAGCTCTTGCCGTCGAGCTTCTTGGCGCCCGCCGCGGCCTCGCCTTTTCTCTCCAGATTGCGCGCCTCCAGCTCCGACTTCATGGTCTCGAACTTCGCCCGGTTCTCCTTGGTCGCGCGCAGGGCCTGGCCGCGCGGCAGCAGGAAATTGCGCGCGAAGCCGTTCTTCACGCGCACCACGTCGCCGATCTGACCGAGCTTGGCCACGCGCTCTAACAGGATCACTTCCATGGCAGACTCCTTGGTTCACTCGTTCGGGGGTTTATGGGTGGGAAGCTTCGGCGGCGCGGGCGGCGCGAAGCGCGTGCGAAAGTCGATGAACCCGTCGGCCAGTCCGACGATGGCGATGAGCAGGATCGGCCAGGCGAAAAAGAATACCGAAATCCAGACCGCCGCCAGGACCGGCCCGCGGAACGCGCGCGTGTGCGTCGCGCCGTGGATCACGCAAAAGCCGAGGATCGCGTAGGCCATGAATAGCACCGCGCACAGGATCGAGGCGATAAGGCCGACGAGGCCCGGCAGGAAAGAGCCGAGGATGACGGCGATGAACACGAGCGGCGTCGAATGGGGAAAGGTCATGGCCGAGATCTGCGGCCACGGCCGCCGCAACCTGCCCGAGGCGCGCGCGATGCGGCCGGCGAGCCAGAGATTGGCGAGGCTCGTGATCATGCTGAGCACCGCCGCCATCAGCGGCATCACCAGCGTCAGGAGATCGATGAGCACCGCCGGATTGCCGCCGCCCGGCGTCTTCAGCGCCTCGCCGGCGGGGGTGCCGCTCTGCGCCCGCAAAATCTGCTCGAAGGCGGATTTCAGCGCGGCGCGGTAGCTGCCGAGATCGGTGCCGAAGACGGGAATGGTGAGCGCGGTGACGATCGCCGCCAGGAGCGCCGCCGCCAGCACCAGGCGGCCGGGTGGATACCATTCGAGACGCTCGCCGCCGCAATTGGCGACCGGCCGCGCCAACATCGCGAGATAGGCGAGGGCGTAGGCGGGAAATCCGATGCCGAGGAGAAAGGTGAGGAGGAACCAGCGCCCGAGCGTGAGGCCGAGCAGCATGGCGGCGGTGGCGGCGGCGGCGAGCCCCGCCATATGGGACCAGGCGATGCCCGCGATCAGGATCGGCAGCGGCGTGAGATAAAAGAGGCCGAGTGAAAAGAACTTGCCCGAGGCGAGCGCCGCGAACAGCAGCGCGGAAGCCGCCCCCGCGCCCAGGCCGATGAGCAGAATTTGTACCATCGTCAGCTGTCCCGCTCCCTGAGCGGTTAGAGGCGGCTTCGCCCCAACCATCGCCCCCGGACGATCCCGGCGGCTTACGATATTGCTGCCGAGGCGGCTTGCGGCCGCCTCAGCGGATCACATAGGGCAGGAGCCCGAGAAACCGCGCTCGCTTGATCGCGCTCGCAAGCTCGCGCTGCTTCAGTGCCGACACCGCCGTGATGCGGCTCGGCACGATCTTGCCGCGCTCGGAAATATAGCGCTGCAGGAGCTTCACGTCCTTGTAGTCGATCTTCGGCGCGTTGTCGCCGGAGAACGGGCAGGTCTTGCGGCGGCGGAAGAACGGACGGCGGGAGCCGCCTGAACCGCCTGAGCCGCCTGGCTGGAAGCTCATTCCGCGTTCTCCTCGATGGCGGGCACCACTTCGGCGAGTTCCGCGTCGTCGCCCTCGCGGTCGCGATCGCGCCGGCGCTCGCCGCGTCGTTCATCGCGCCGCTCGTCGCGGTCGCGCTTTTGCAGCATGATCGAGGGCCCTTCTTCGTGCGCCTCGACGCGGATGGTGAGGAAGCGCACCACGTCCTCGTTGATGCGCATCTGCCGCTCCATCTCGGTGACGGCGGCGGGCGGCGCGTCGATGCGGAGCATGGAGAAATGCGCCTTGCGGTTCTTGCGGATGCGATAGGTGAGGGACTTGACGCCCCAGTATTCGGGATCGACGACGAGCTTGCCGCCGTTCTGTTCGATGACGCCCTTGTAGTGGGCGGCAAGCTCCTCGGCTTGCTGCGCGGTCACGTCCTGGCGCGCGAGAAACACATGCTCGTAAAGCGGCATTGGGCCTTTCCTGTTCGTTCGCCCTTCGGCGCCGAGCCCTTCGAGCCTCCGGAAAGGCTCGAACAATCTCGAAGGCGGGGACACGGGACGCTGGGCGATTGCCCTGCCGTCACTTTATCGAAGAGGGACGGCCGTCCGTTCAGCCCCCGGCCGGGAGCAGCGAAGAGGCGCGGTTATACGCGATTTTCCGCGCGAAGCAAGGCGGCAACCCAAGTGCTCCGGTGCTTGACAGGGCAGCGACGCGCGGGGTCTTTCTCTCAGAACCTTTGTCGGGAGCGTTCATTGACAACCGCCTTCACCTTTCCGGGCCAGGGCAGCCAGGCGGTCGGCATGGGCAAGGCGCTCGCCCAGGCCTTCGCCCCCGCGCGCGCGGTGTTCGACGAGGTCGACGCGGCGCTCGGCGAAAAACTCTCGGCGATCATGTGGGAAGGCCCGGCCGATAAGCTGACGCTTACAGAGAATGCCCAGCCCGCGCTCTTGGCGGTTTCGCTCGCGGCCGTGCGCGTGCTCGAGGCGGAAGCAGGCCTTGATCTTGCCCGCGACGCCGCCTTCGTCGCCGGCCATTCGCTCGGCGAATATTCCGCGCTTGCCGCCGCCGGCACCTTCACCCTCGCCGATGCGGCGCGCCTCGTGCGCATTCGCGGGCGGGCGATGCAGCAGGCGGTGCCGGTGGGGAAGGGGGCGATGGCGGCCCTCCTCGGCCTCGAAATGGATGCGGTGAAAGCCATTGCGGCGGAAGCGGCCGCGGGAGAAGTGTGCGACCCGGGGAACTACAACGCACCGGGCCAGATCGTGGTCTCCGGCACCAAGACCGCGGTCGAGCGCGCGGTCGAGATCGCCAAAGCCAGGGGCGCGCGCGCGATGCTGCTCCCGGTGTCGGCTCCCTTCCATTGCGCCCTGATGAAACCCGCGGCCGACGCCATGGCGGAGGCGCTCGCGAAAGTCGCCGTGAAGCCACCGAAAGTTCCCTTGGTCGCCAATGTGACGGCGAAGCCCACGACCGATCCCCAGGAAATCGTGCGCGGCTTGATCGCGCAGGTCACCGGCACCGTGCGCTGGCGCGAGTCGATCGGGTATCTCAGCGCGCACGGCGTCGATACCCTGCTCGAGGTCGGCTCCGGCAAGGTGCTCACCGGGCTCGCCAAGCGCATCGCCAAGGACTTTAGCGCCGTTGCGATCGGCACGCCTGATGACATTGCCGCCTACAAGGCGCAGAAAACCTGACCAGGAACCAAGCGAGACGAGGATAGAGGCATGTTCGATCTCACCGGCAAGACCGCGCTCGTCACCGGAGCGAGCGGATCGATCGGCGGCGGCATCGCCCGCGCGCTGCACAAAGATGGCGCGACCGTCGCGCTCTCGGGCACGCGCCGCGAGGCGCTCGATGCGCTCGCCAAAGAACTCGGCTCGCGCGTGCATGTGCTCACCTGCAATCTCGCCAAGGCGGAAGAGGTGGAGGCGCTCGTGCCTTCCGCCGAAAAGGCGATGGAGCGGGTCGATATCCTCGTCAACAACGCCGGCCTCAACCGCGACGCCCTGTTCGTGCGCCTCAAGGACGAGGACTGGGACGAGGTCATCAAGGTGGACCTGACCGCCGCCTTCAAGCTATCGCGCGCCGCCGTCTTTCCGATGATGCGCCGCCGCTACGGCCGCATCATCAACATCACCTCCATCGTCGGCGTCACCGGCAATCCCGGCCAGGGCAATTACACCGCCGCCAAGGCCGGCCTGATCGGCATGTCGAAGTCGCTGGCGCTGGAAGTGGCGAGCCGCGGCGTGACCGTGAACTGCGTGGCGCCCGGCTTCATCAAGAGCGCCATGACCGACGCGCTCAACGAAAAGCTGCGCGCGGCGATCCTGGAGCGGGTTCCGGCGGGCCGGCTGGGGGGGCCCGAGAACATCGCCGCGGCGATCGTCTATCTCGCCTCCGAGGAGGCCGGTTATGTCACCGGCCAGACCTTGCACGTCAACGGCGGCATGGTCATGATATGAGGCGCGCCAAGGGTTTGCGGGCGGTCCGGCGGCTGGTCAAGGCTTTTGAAGTATGGTAACGACCGAAGACTTCGATGGGGCGAGGCGGGGTATTCATAGTGACGCGCCGAGCGTGGATCGCGTGTCGAACAAGTGGGCCGCCGCAGTCAAACATCAAAGGCTGAATGTCGTGCGCATCGCGCGCGGCGAACAACAACAAGCGGACCGACGTAGGGTGGATCGATGAGTGACATAGCCGAGCGGGTCAAGAAAATCGTCGTCGAGCACCTGGGTGTCGACCCCGAAAAGGTGAACGAGAAGGCGAGTTTCATTGACGATCTGGGCGCCGACAGCCTGGATACGGTCGAGCTGGTCATGGCCTTCGAGGAGGAATTCAGCTGCGAGATTCCGGACGACGCGGCGGAAACCATCCTGACCGTCGGAGACGCCATCAAGTTCCTCGAGAAGAGCGCCGCCTGACGCGAGTCGGAGGCCGGGGACAAACCCGATCCAATCCGGTGGCAGCTTGCTCCGGAACCCGGAGGTGCGGATGCGGCGTGTCGTCGTGACAGGCCTCGGAATGGTGACGCCGCTCGGCGCCAGCGTCGAGACGACCTGGAAGAACATCCTCCTCGGCAAGAGCGGCGCGCGCACGATCGAGGGCTTCGAAATCTCCGACCTGCCCTGCAAGGTCGCCTGCCAGATCGCGCGCGGCGACGGCGCCAACGGCAGCTTCAACGCCGACCAGTGGATGGAGCCCAAGGAGCAGAGGAAGGTCGACGACTTCATCCTCTATGCCGTGGCGGCCGCCACCCAGGCGCTCGGCGACGCCGGCTGGCACCCCAAGAGCTACGAGGACCAGACCACCACAGGCGTATTGATGGGGTCGGGCATCGGCGGCATCGAGGGCATCGCCGAGACCGCGATCGTACTGAAGGAGAGGGGCCCGCGCCGGGTCTCGCCGTTCTTCATTCCGGGCCGCATCATCAATCTCGCTTCCGGCTACATCTCGATCGCGCACGGGCTCAAGGGACCCAACCACGCCGTCGTCACCGCCTGTTCGACCGGCGCGCACGCGATCGGCGACGCCGGCCGCCTGATCGCGCTCGGCGACGCCGACGTGATGGTCGCGGGCGGCACCGAGTCGCCGGTCAACCGGCTGTCGATCGCGGGCTTTGCCGCCTGCAAGGCGCTCTCGACCTCGTTCAACGATACGCCGGAGAAAGCCTCGCGCCCCTATGACCGCGACCGCGACGGCTTCGTGATGGGCGAGGGCGCCGGCGCCGTCGTGCTCGAGGAGCATGAACACGCCAAGGCGCGCGGCGCGAAAATCTACGGCGAGCTCATCGGCTACGGGCTCTCCGGCGACGCGTTCCACATCACGGCGCCGGCGATGGACGGCGACGGCGCCTACCGTTGCATGGCGGCGGCGATCCGCCGCGCCGGCATCACGCCGGCGGAGATCGACTATATCAACGCCCACGGCACCTCGACGCCGCTCGGCGACGAGATCGAGCTCGGCGTGGTGCAGCGGATCGCCGGCAATGCGGCGGGCCGCGTCGCCATGTCCTCGACCAAATCGATGACCGGGCATCTCTTGGGCGCGGCCGGCGCGATCGAGGCGATCTTCTCGCTGCTCGCCATGCGCGATCAGATCGCGCCCCCCACCATCAATCTCGACCATCCGTCGGTCGAGACCCCGATCGATCTGGTGCCGCACAAGGCGGAGAAAAGGCCGATCGAGATCGTGCTCTCGAATTCCTTCGGTTTCGGCGGCACCAACGCCTCGCTGGTGTTCCGCCGCAGCGCGACGTGACGCAGCCCGGCTTCGCGCTTTCGCCATATTCTCCCATAGCGCGCGATCAGCAAAAGTGGGTACCGGTTTTGCGTCGCAATCAAGCTTGCGCAGATTGCGTATACTTATCTGCGGCTCGCGCGCTAACTTATTAATCTAGCGCATGATCTAATCGGCGAACCGGTTCCCACTTCGCCGGATCATGCGCTAGGCTCGCGCGACTCCCGCTTCGACCGACTGTTCGTGCTCCGAAAAATTCGGACTCGCGGGATCGCTTTCGAAAGACGACAATGAGGGAATGATGTCCGGCGATCATCAGAGTCCCAAAGGCGGGGGGAATTCGGTTCGAGCGGGCGGCGAAGCGCGCCCGGCCATGCATCCGCGCAGCCCCCGTCAGGCGATCATGCCCGAGCGGATGCCGCCGCCGCCCTCGCGCCGCGCGCGCCATCCGCTCGTGGTCGCGGGCAATGCCATCATCACCGCCGTCTTCCTGCTGCTGCTCGCGGCCGGAGGCGGACTCTATGTCGGGATGCGCAAATTCGACGCACCCGGTCCGCTCGATCGCGAACGCTCGGTGGTGATCTCGCGCGGCCAGAGCATCCGCGAGATCGCCGATCTCCTGCGCCGCGAAGGCGTGATCGATCAGCCCCTGTTGTTCGTCGGCGCGACGCTGGTCATGCGCGCGACCAATGATCTCAAGGCCGGCGAGTACGTGTTCGAACGCCAGGCAAGCATGCGCGACGTGATGGAAACGATCGCCGAGGGGAAATCGATTCTGCATCAAGTGACAATCGCGGAGGGGCTCACCAGCGAGCAGATCGTCCAGAGGCTGCTCGAATCGACCGTGCTCACCGGAGAGATTCGCGAGATTCCGCGCGAGGGTACGCTGCTGCCGGAGACCTACAAGGTCTCGCGCGGCACCACGCGCGAGCAACTCATCGCCCGCATGGCGGCCGCCCACCGCCGTCTCCTGCAAGAGGCATGGGAGCGGCGCACGCCCGATCTGCCGCTCAAGACGCTGGAGGAATTCGTCACCCTCGCCTCGATCGTCGAGAAAGAGACCGCCAAGGCCGATGAACGTCCGCGCGTCGCCGCCGTCTTCGTCAACCGGCTCAATCGGCGCATGAAGCTGCAGTCGGATCCGACCATCATCTATGGCCTGGTCGGCGGCAAGGCCACGCTCGGCCGTCCCATCCAGCGCGAAGAGGTCGAGCGGCCGACGCCCTATAACACCTATGTCGTCGAAGGCCTGCCGCCGGGACCGATCGCCAATCCGGGCCGCGCCTCGCTCGAGGCGGTGGCCAATCCCTCGCGCACGCGGGAACTCTATTTCGTCGCCGACGGCAGCGGCGGCCACGTCTTCGCCGACAGCTACGACCAGCACATGAAGAACGTCGCACGCTGGCGCGAGTATCAGAGGGAGCAGGCCGCCGCCGCCGCTGCGGCCAAGCAGGAGGCGACCCCGCCCGCCCAGACGGGCGCGCAGCCGGTGGCCATCCCGGAGCCTGCCGTGTCTTCGCCGGGTGCCGGCACCGGCGGCAGTGCACCGGGCGCAACATCCCCTGCGCCCGCCGCCAAGGCCGCCAAGCCGAAAAAATCCCAATCGGGAGAGAGCTCGAAACAAGGCAATGTCGAGCGCACGTTCTAGGGCGTGATTCCGAAAAAGCCTGCCCCGGACTTGATCCGGGGTGGGAACCGGTTTTCGGATAAGATCACGCCCAAAATCATAATGTTAGCGGGGCAGGGCGAATCATTTCTAACTGATCAGACTCTAGGGCGCGATCCCAGGCGGGGAGAGCGCATTTCCTCCGCTGTGGGCTTGAGGATGCGCGCCCGCACGGCTAAGGTCCGCGCCATTCCGCAGGCCGCGTTCTCTGTCCGGATCTCCCTCGATGTCGCTTGCGAGCATGACCGGATTCGCCCGCGCCCAAGGGGTGGCGGGCGCCTATGGCTGGGCCTGGGAACTGAAATCCGTCAACGCCAAGGGTCTCGATCTCCGGCTGCGTCTGCCGCCGGGCTGGGACGCCATCGAGGCGGTACTGCGCGCGAGCGCCCAGCGCATGCTCGTCCGCGGCACCGTCTCCGCCACCCTCGATGTCATCCGCAACGGCGCCGCCCCCAGCGTGCGCGTCAATGAGGAGATGCTCGCCGCCATCCTCGACAGTTTCCGTTCCATCGCCAAGAAAGTCGACGCGCAACCGCCGAGCCTCGACGGCATTCTCGGCCTCAGGGGCGTAATCGAGGTGGTCGAGGCCGAGGAGAACGTGGAGGAGCGCCGTGAGGCCGAGGAGGCGGCGGTCAAGGGCTTCGATCAGGCACTCGGCGAACTCGTCGCCGCGCGCCGGCGCGAGGGCGAGGCGCTCGCGCGCATGCTCGGCGAGCGCATGGGGACGATCGCGAAGCTCGTCGCCGCGGCCGAGGCTTCGCCCGCGCGCCAGCCCGAGGCGATCCGCGCGCGCTTGGCGGAACAGGTGAAGGCGCTCCTCGCCACCGGCGAGAAGCTCGATCCCGACCGGCTGCATCAGGAGGCGGTAATGCTCGCCGCCAAGGCGGACGTGCGCGAGGAGATCGACCGCCTCGCCGCCCATGTCGAGGCCGCGCGCGAAATGATCGCCAAGGGCGGCGCGGTCGGCCGCAAGCTCGATTTTCTCGCCCAGGAATTCAACCGCGAGGCCAATACGCTGTGCGCCAAGGCGAACGACGTGGCGCTCACCGCGATCGGCCTCGAACTCAAGACCGTGATCGACCAGTTCCGCGAGCAGGTGCAGAACCTGGAATGAAACGTCCGAGAAAAAAGACGGCACGCAAGCCGGCGAGGAAGGTCACGCGGCGGCGCAAGGCCGCGCCCGGCCGGCGCGGCCTGATGTTCGTGCTCTCCTCGCCTTCGGGCGCCGGCAAGACCACGCTCACGCGGCTCCTGATGGAAGACGATCCCCGCATCCGGCTTTCGGTCTCGGTAACGACGCGGCCGCGCCGTGCGAGCGAGGTCGACAGCGTGCATTACCGGTTTCTCGATCGGCAACGATTCGAACAGATGCGCGACAACGGCGAATTGCTGGAATGGGCCGAGGTGCACGGTAATTTCTACGGCACGCCGCGCGCGCCGGTGGAGGCCGCGCTCAAGGCCGGAGCGGACGTGCTCTTTGACATCGACTGGCAGGGCACGCTGCAGCTCTATCGAAAAGCCCGCGCCGACGTGGCGAGCGTCTTCATCCTGCCGCCTTCGATCGCGGATTTGCGGGCGCGGCTCAAGCGGCGGGCGGAGGACGACGAGGCCGCCGTCCGGCATCGGCTCGCCAACGCGATACTCGAGCTAAATCATTGGAAAGAATATGATTTTGTGCTGGTCAACGAGGACCTCAATCGCTGCTTCGCCCAGCTGAAGACGATCCTCGCTGCCGAGCGGCTCGCGCGCCAACGGGATCGCGCCCTCCGCGAGCGGGAAAAGCGGACGCTCGCCATCGCCGACGAGTTGCGGCGCCAACGGCAGACGCGGCTCGGCGAATTGATCCGCAAGCTTCAGGCCGAGGTTTGATCGCGACGCGCGAGCGCCGTGAACGCGTTCGCGAGCGCGACGAAACCGGAAACCGGAACATCTTCCGCCCGCAGCGTCGGCGCGATGCCGGCGCGTGCGAGCAATGCGGCGGGATCGGCGCCGAGCGATTTCAAGCTCTGGCGCAGCATCTTGCGGCGCTGGCCGAAGGCCGCCCCGGTCACTTGCTCCAGCACGGAACGCTCGCAGGCGAGCGGGGATGCTCTCGGCACCAGGCGGACCACCGACGAGGTGACCTTGGGCGGCGGCACGAAGGCGGAGGGATTGACGTCGAACAGGATCTTCGCCTCGCACCGCCATTGGGTGAGCACGCTGAGGCGCCCAAAGCTCTTCGCCCCCGGCGGCGAAACGATACGCTCGGCCACTTCGCGCTGGAACATCAACACCAGCCGGTCGTACCAGGGCGGCCACGGCTCCAGGGCGAGCCAGCGGACGAGCAACGCGGTCGAAATGTTGTAGGGCAAATTCGCGACGATGCGCGCGGGCCCGCCGTCGAGATGGGCGCGCGGATCGAATTCGAGCGCGTCGCCCGCGACCACCGTGAGACGGCCGGGATAATGCTCGGCGATCTCGGCGAGCGCCTCGATGCAGCGCGGATCGCGTTCGATGGCGACGACGCGGCGGGCGCCGAGGGCGAGGAGCGCCCGGGTGAGCCCGCCCGGCCCCGGACCGATCTCGACCACGGTGATGCCGGTGAGCGGACCGGCGGCGCGCGCGATGCGGCCGGTGAGATTGAGATCGAGGAGAAAATTCTGGCCGAGGGATTTCCTGGCCGAAAGCCCGTGCCGCCGGATCACCTCGCGCAAGGGCGGCAGGGCATCGAGCGCGCTCATCGGGCAACGGGCGCCTCGGCATCGGCGAGCCGGCGCGCGAGCTTGAGCGCCGCGAGCAGGCTCGACGGATCGGCGCGGCCCGTTCCGGCAAGCTCGAAGGCGGTGCCGTGGTCGGGCGAGGTGCGCACGAACGGCAGGCCGAGCGTGACATTGACGGCGCGCTCGAAGGCGATGGTCTTCACCGGCGCCAGCACCTGGTCGTGATACATGCCGAGCGCCACGTCATAGTGCGTGCGCGCCTCGGGATGGAACAGCGAATCAGCGGCATGGGGCCCGCTCGCCGAAATCCCTTCCGCCTTCAGGCGTTCGACCGCCGGGCGGACCACCTCCTCGTCCTCACGCCCGAGCATTCCCCGCTCGCCGGCGTGGGGATTGAGGCCCGCGACCGCGAGTCGCGGGCGGGCGATCCCGAAACGGCGCGCGAGGTCGCGCGCGACGATGCGCCCGGTCTCCACGATGAGATCGGTGGTGAGCAGGCGGGGCACTTCGGCGAGCGGCACATGGATCGTGACCGGGACGACGGCGAGCTCCTCGCACCAGATCAGCATGACCGGGCGGGGCGGGCTGGCGCCGGGGGCGGCTGCAAGATGCGCGAGAAATTCGGTGTGGCCGGGGAAGGCGAAGCCCGCGGCTCGCATCACCGCCTTGGCGATCGGATTGGTGACGAGGGCCGCGGCCTTGCCCGCCCGCACCAGCGCGACCGCCCGCTCGATCGCGGTGCAGGCGCAGGCCGCGCTGGTCGCGTCGGGCTTGCCCGGCGCGGCCTTCGCAGCTTGATCGAGCGGCAGCACCGGGAGCGCGGTGGCGAAGCGGCTTGCGGCCTCGTCCGCCTGGCATTCGGCGATCGGCACTTCGAGCTTCAGCAGACAGGCCCGGGCCGCGAGCAAGGCCGTGTCACCGATGAGCAGGAACGGCGGAACGCCGAGCCGGTCTCGCCCCGTCCACAATGCGAGGGCGAGATCGGGTCCGATGCCTGCCGGCTCGCCGAGGGTCAATGCGAGCGGGCGCATCGCGGTCACTCGCCTCACCGGTACTCGATGATCGATTGACGCCGCAATTGCTCGAGCAGGCTCTTCTCCTCGGCCTGCACGCGCCCGCTCAAGAGTCGTTCCTTCACGTCGCGCTGTGAAGTCACGTCGG
This sequence comes from Hyphomicrobiales bacterium, assembly GCA_023266695.1. GTDB lineage: Bacteria > Pseudomonadota > Alphaproteobacteria > Rhizobiales > Xanthobacteraceae > JAUSIF01. The sequence goes on from JAHFPO010000012.1 coordinate 16,369, forward strand.
CGATGGTCTCCTTGCGGTCACAGACGGCGACGACCTCGATCCCGGCGGCGGTCGGTTCGGGCGGCGTCATGCGGCCATCGCCGGTCTGCTCGAGGAGTTTCTGAAATCGTTCCGGCAGGTCGGTTGAGATGCGAACGACCGGATCCTTGATCACGACCTCGCGGTATTCGCGGGCGAACTGGACTCCTTCCTCGCAGCTCGTGAATCGCGTCCGCAGGGCTTCTGCCTCACGCGCGCGGGCGGCGAGTTGCGTCGCCGGAGAACCGCGCGGCACGACGAAGACGAACTGGCGAAGCGTATATTGCATCGCCTTGCCGGTATCCAGCTTTCCGCGGGCGGCCAGTTCGGCGACGATGTCGGCGTCGCGCACGTAGAACGCGCCCGGAGTCATTTGCTGGAGCACTTTTCGCCATGCCATATCGTTTCGCAGCTTGTTCTTGAACAGACGCGGGTCGACCCCTCCTTGCTTGAGCACGGCGCTGTACTCGGCAATGGTGCGGCGGCTTTGTTGGGCAAGGGCGGCCAAGGTACGATCGACCTCGGCGTCGGTGATTGTAATTTTAATACGAGCGGCTTGCTGAAGCTTGATCTTTTCGTTGACGAGTTCCTCGAGCGCCTCCTGCCGGCTCGGCGTGCGGCGGGAAATCAATTGATCGAGACGGATACGGTATTCGACGTCGAGCGAGGTGATCGGCTCGCCGTTCACGAACGCGACGACATTCTGCGCCGTCGCGGGCCGTGCGATCAAAGCCGTCCCTCCGGCGCCGATCAGGACGATCAAGACCCGGATTGCGAGGGCCCGGACAGCGGGCGCGATGGAACGAACGACATGCATGGCCTGCTCGTCAATTTCCGGCCGGCGAGGAATTTTTCGGCCGAAGAACATCCTGGCCTTGTGGACGGACCATATGGCGGCAATCGGACGGATGCTCGACGGCCTCAGGGGGTCGTGCCCGTCGTCTGACCTCCGAAATGTGTCCCTAAGCTGGTGCCACCAAGCGTCCGCAGATTCACACGAACCATGACTTTATGGACCGGGCGCGGGTCGGCGATATTGGTGTAATCGGCAATATAGTTGAACGAATAGGCGAAACATTCGTCGAGGTAGTTGAGCCCGACGGTGCCGAGATTGATCCTGCCGCGGTCAAGATCATAGCGCGCCCCGCCGGTGACGCTCCAGTGGTCGTCGAGTTTGAGCGCCGCCGTCTGGTAGATGCCCTCGCGCCGCTCGAAAATGCCGATCTGCGGCTGGGCGTCATAGCGGGCGTAGATGGTCGAAAGCGTGAGACGGTCCAACCAGGTGCTGCGGGTTTCCAGCTCGAAACGGTGAATATCGAGATTATTCTTGTCGAAGCGGAAGCGGGCGGTGAATGAAAGATTGCCGGTCGGCTGGAAGTAAAGGCGCGCGACGTAATCGGAAACGTCGTGTTCGAGGCCGGATTGCAGGCCGAGGCCGGTTTGCTGTCCGGTGGCGGGGTCGACCGTGCCGCTATAGGCGAAGGAATTTTGCCCGAACAGATTATAGGATTGCCCGAACAGCACATTGATCACGCCGAGACGGTGGATGTTGGCGGTGTATTGAATGCCGACATTGGCGCGCGTCCCGCCCTCGACCCGGTCGTAGCCGGAATACTTGTCGATCGCGAATAGATTGGTGTCGTCGAATATCAGGCTCTGGGCATCCTCGTTCGGGAACTGGCCGATGCGAGTTTCGTTCGGTCGAACGATGATCTGCGCGATCGGCTCGAACACCTGCGTGCCCCAGGAATGGACCGAAATGAACGGCCAGCGGGCCTCCATGCCCACCATCGGCATGGCGCGCGTGAGCGTATCCCGGTCGTCGGTGCCAATGAAATTCGGAGTGCCGCCGCCCGTGCCGTTGCTGTCGTTCAAGATCCTGCGCGAGGCGAGGTCGGTGCGGAACGACGCGAACGGTATGAACATCTGGCCCCAGCCGTTGATGAGCGTGCGCCGCCAATTCAGGTCGGCCGAGGCCCGGGTGTAGTCGCCCGGCATGCCGCGCATCAGGCATTTGCCCGGCTTAGTATCCATAATGATCGTGCGCGAGTCACACACGGCCGTGGCATTGAGCGGGTCATAATCGGCCTGACGGCGCGAGAGACTGGTGAGATTCATCCGGAAGCCGAGCTCGCCCCCGAGCACCGGGTCCTTGCTCACGAGCGAATAATCGAGCACCGGATGGACGATCGGTATCTCTCCAGCATGGTCGAGCTCCGAAAAACCGATGAAATGCATTCCGCGCAGGTCGAAATAGCTGCGATCGCCCTGGCCGACGAGATAGAGCTGGTTGACGGATTCGGTTGGACGCGAGGACCAGGAGCTTGAACGCAGGATCGACGAGTAGTCGTTGATGAAAGTGCGGTCGGTGAGGAGCATCGCGTCCCATCCCCACGCCCATTGCTTGTTGATTTGGAACTGGCCGGAACTGGCCACTTCGCCGCGGAAGTTGCGGTATCCCGGAAGCGTATCCGGCAGTCCGGCCACGTGTTCGCTGCGGGTGAAGACACCCTTGTCCTCCTGGAAGATGCCGGCGGCGCGGATGGCATAGGAGCCGTTCAGCAAGCGATGCCGCCACTCGGCCTTGACCAGCGGGCCGATCTGACGGGTGAGCGGGGCGAGGGAGAACGTCATGTCGTAGTGCGGCGCAAGCGCCCAGAAATAGGGGATCTCGACGCCGACGCCGATTTTGCTCGTGGAGAAGAAGATCGGCATGAGAAAGCCCGACTTGCGCTTCACCGTCGGATCGGGATGCGCGAAATAGGGAAACCAGGCGAGCGGCTGACCGAAGAACTCGAGGGAGGCATTTTCGTAATAGACCATCTTCTCGGTTTCATTGTGGATGATCCGCGCCGCCTTGACCTGCCACAGCGGCGGCTTCTTGGGATCTTCTTTGCATGGCTCGCAGGCGGTATAGACGCCGCTTTGATAGACCGTGAGGTTGCCCTCGCTGCGATCCGCGCGGGCGGCAGCGAGGCGGGTCTTGTCCGGCGTCTCGACCAGGAAGGAATTGACGAACCCATCGCGGAAATTCTTGTCGAGCTCGAGCGATTCGCCGTAGACGATCTTGCCGTCCTTGGTCTTGTAGATGACGTTGCCCTGGGCATGGAGGCGGTCGGTCTTGCGGTCGTGGGTGACTTTGTCGGCCTCGAGCACGGTGCCGTCGTAATAGATCTGGACGTGACCGACGGCTGAAACCTTGTCGTTCTGGTAGTCGTAGACGAGTTCGTCCGCCTGCACGAGCATCTTGGCGCTGGGATCGGCCTTGCGCTTGCCGACCAGCGCCTCGCTCAAGCTCTTCGGCTTGTCCGATTTCGGTTTCTTCTTCTTTGCTTGCTGCGGCTCGGCCGACTGCGGCTCGGCCGACGCGGCGGGTTGCGGCGTCTGCGCCGGGGCGAGGGAGAAGCTGGCATCCAGGAAAAACACGGCGACCGCGAGCGCCACAAGACGCCCGCCGGCAAGCCTGTGCCTTCGGCCCGGCCCATATGGGGAACGGACGGCGATACGCGGAACCATTACCCGTCCTCTTGGTGCAACAATACCAAGCAACCCATTAACGCCCCGAAGACAGCCGGAGACCATGCGGCGACAACGGGGTAAACAATGCCGCCCTCGCCGAGTTCTTCGGCCAGCTTGGAGGCGACATAAAGCAGAAACCCAGCAACCACGCCACCTAGAATCATCTTGCCCACCCCCCCGAGGCGAAACACCCGGAGGCTGACGGCGGCCGCGATGACCACCATGGCGATCAGCAGCAAGGGCCGAGCCAGCAGCGCCTGGTACTGGAGCCGATAGCGTTCGGACTTGAGCCCGGCCCGTTCGGTGATCTCGATCGCTCCCGGAAGGTCCCAGAACGACAGGGAACCCGCGCTCGCCAGCCTCCCGCGCACCTGATCGGCGGTGAGATTGGTGCTGAGCAGGTAGGTATCATATTCCTGCAATTCATTGACCGACCCGAATACCCGGGCCTTTTTCAAGATCCAGGCGCCTTCTTCCAGATGGGCGCTTCTCGCCTCGATCCGCTCCACGAACTGGCCGTCGCGGTCGAAGGCATAGATCTTCACGCCGGTGAGAATTTGCCCGCGGTTGGAGCTCGCCTGGGCCTGCAGGATCGCCTGGCCGTCGACGCTCTGCTGGCGCACCCACATGCCGTCGAGGTTCGCCCGGAACAGGCCCGAACGGTGGTCCGTGAGCGCGGCCTCGAACTGGTCCGCCTTTTCCTTGAACGTCGCCGAAATCGGATTGTAGACGGTCACCGCGAACACGCCGATCAACAAGGCGAGCAACAGGGTCGGAGCGGTGAATTGCCAGACCGACATGCCGGCGGCGCGCGCGATCACCAGTTCGAGCCGGCGGCTGAGCGTGAGAAAGCCGATCATCGCGCCGAGCAGGACGGCGAACGGAAGGATCTGCTCGGTGAAGGACGGCAAGCGCAGCATCACCAGATACAGAATGTCGGAGAACGAGGCTTCCGTGCGATCGCCGAAGCGGCGGGTCAATTCGAAGAAATCGACCATGGCGATCAGCCCGACGCAGGTGAAGAATACGACCGCGACGCCGCCGATGAATCGGCGACCGAAATAGCGACCGAGTTTGCTGAACACGACCAAGGTCTGTCCTCAGGCCGCCTGGAGCCGGTCGATGCGCGCGGCGATGGCGTCGGCGAGCCGCTGAAGGGAAGCCGGGACGCGGGCCTCGACCAAACCGGCGATCGATATCAGCCCGACCACGATCCCCACCAGCGGAAGGAAGTAGGGCAACGGCGAAAACAGCGCGCTGCGCTGCACCAGGCCGCCCGAACCGAGGCCCGTAATCTCGATCACCATGAAGGCGACGACGGCCCCGCTGATGGCGAGGCCCCGGCTTTGCCGCGTGGTGCGGGGACTGCCCAGGAACGCGAAGGCCACGACGAAGGCGGCGAGCGGATAGAGCGGGGTCGACAGGCGCTTGTGCAGTTCGACGCGGAAGCGGCCCGGATCCGCCTGGTAGAGCTGATCGTCGGGCGCCGGCCACATCAGTTCCGCCAAGGTCCGGAATCCGGGCCGTTTGAGGGAGGCCGCCGACGCCGCGCCGAACTGCGACAGATCGAAAGCGTAGCGTTCGAACTCGACCGTCGAAGTATTTTTTCCGGCTCCGCCGCCCCGGTGCAACGAACCCTGTTCGAGCACGAGGAAGGTTCCCGCATCCGATTGAACGATCAGGCCGCGCTCGGCGATATAGGTCGTCGTCTCCGCCGACGAGCGCGCGTCGTCGATGAAGATGCCGAGCAGCACGCCGCCCGGACCCCGCTCGCGGACGTGGAAGGTGAGATCGCGCTCGATCGAGGTGAAGCGGCCCGGGATCGCGACATTGGTGACGATGTCCGCGTTCACGGTGGTGAGCTGATCACGCAGGCCGCGCAGGCTCCGGGGGCTGAAGTCGACGCTGATCATGACCGAGATCGCCGCGACCACGACCGACAGCAACAGGAACGGCCGAAACACCCGCCACGGGCTCACCCCGGCCGCGCTCATCACGATCAGCTCGGAATCGTTGTTGAGCTTGTTGAGCGTATAGACGATGGCGATGAAGAGCGCGATCGGGGCGGTGACCAGCATCAGCGTCGGCAGCGAAAGGCCGGTGATGACGAGGAAGACCTTGAAGGTCTGGCCCTGGCTGGTGATGAGGTCGAATCGGCGCAGCGCCTGGGTGAGCCAGATCATGCTGGTGAGCACCACCAGCACGGCGAGGAAAGCCCCGCCGGACGTCACCAGGATATAGCGTTCGAGCCGACCCATAAATTCCCCGCGGCTGAGGCCGGCCCCACGGCGGCCCGCCCCCTCCCTTGAAGGCCGAAGCTGGGGCCGAAATGCGGCCTCCTCGCGGCATCTCGCCGGGCCATCCCGGATCGGCTAAGACAGGCTTCCGCAGCCCCCAAAGACCCCCCGGAGCCCACCGCGCCATGCCCGAAACGCCCAAGATTTCCTTCCGCGAGCTCACGCCGTCCCATTCCGGGGTGCTGGTGGTCTTGACCGACGAGGGCTTGCGAATGGGCCGGGTCGCCGGCCGCGCGCTCGCCCCCGCCGGCGATCTCCTCGCCCGCGCCGCCAAGGCCGAGGGCTTCAAGGGCAAGAAGGCGATGGCGCTCGAACTGATCGCGCCCGGCGGGCTCGCCGCCGACCGCCTGATCGTCATGGGCGTGGGCAAGGCGAAGGAGCTGAAGCCGTCCGACTGGCTGAAGCTCGGCGGCGCGGTGATGGGAAAGATACCGCCGGCGGCGAAGGCGGTGACCATCCTCCTCGAGCTCCCCGGCGACAAGATTTCGGCCGAGGCGGCCGCCGATTTCGCGCTCGGGCTGAAGCTCCGCGCCTATCGCTTCGACCGCTACAAGACCAAACGCAAAGAGGACGACGACAAGGACCGCACCCCGAGCGCCGCGATCGCGATCGCGGTCGCCGATCCCGCCCAGGCGAAAAAGCGCTGGCAGCAGCGCGCGGCGATCGCCGAAGGCGTGGTGCAAGCGCGCGATCTCGTCAACGAGCCGCCGAACGTGCTCTATCCGGTCGAGTTCGCCCGCCGCGCCGCGGCGCTCAGGAAACTCGGCGTCGCGGTCGAGGTGCTCGACGTGAAGGCGATGAAGAAGCTCGGCATGGGCGCGCTCTTGGGCGTCGGCCAGGGCTCGGCCCACGACAGCCGCCTCGTGGTGATGCGCTGGAGCGGCGGCAACAGGAAGGAGCCGCCGCTCGCCATCATCGGCAAGGGTGTCTGTTTCGACACCGGCGGCATTTCGATCAAGCCGGCGGCGTCGATGGAGGACATGAAGGGCGACATGGCCGGCGCCGCCTGCGTGGTCGGGCTGATGCACGCGCTTGGCCTGCGCAAGGCCAAGGCGAACGTCGTCGGCGCCATCGGCCTGGTGGAGAACATGCCGAGCGCCACCGCCCAGCGCCCGGGCGACATCGTGAAGTCGATGTCGGGTCAAACGATCGAGATCATCAATACCGACGCCGAAGGCCGGCTCGTCCTCGCCGACGTGCTGTGGTACGTGAACAAGCGCTTCAAGCCGAAATTCATGATCGATCTCGCGACGCTGACCGGCGCGATTATCGTCTCGCTCGGCCAGGAATATGCCGGGTTGTTCGCGAACGACGACAAACTGTCGAAACGGCTCGCCGCGGCGGGCGAGGCGACCGGCGAGCGGGTGTGGCGGATGCCGCTCGGCCCCGAGTTCGACAAGATGATCGATTCCAAATTCGCCGACATGAAGAACACCGGCGGCCGCCACGGCGGCTCGATCACGGCGGCGCAGTTCCTCGAGCGCTATGTGGAGAAGACCCCGTGGGCCCATCTCGACATCGCCGGCACCGCGATGGGCGTGCAGCCCTCCGAGATCAACCAGAGCTGGGCGCCGGGCTGGGGCGTGCGCTTATTGGATCGGCTGATCGCGGAGCATTATGAGAGGTGACGCACGACGCATGCCGCACAAGCGTTTCGAAGCGCCGGTGTGCTATAGTGAGTATCCGCGAGCAGGTTTCGGAGACACGAGACGAGTATCATGACGAAACAGGAGATCAAGGCAGTCTTCGATCGGGTTTTGAGTTGGCCGGCGGAGCGGCAGGAAGTCGCGGCGGAGATGCTGCTCTGGCTGGAGCGCCAGGAAGGGGAACTCTACCATCCCTCCGACGATGAATGGGCCGCGATCCAGGAAGGACTCGAACAAGCGCGGCGGGGTGAGTTCGTTCCAGACGAAGAGATGAAGGCCTTCTGGAAGCGCCACGGTCTATGAGGGTTCGTTTCGCGCCGCGTGCGCGTCGAGACCTGGAAAAGATTTTTTGCGTATATTGCCAGTGAGAATCCCACAGCCGCATTGCGTGTGCGCCGGGCAATTCTCAGCGCGATTGAGCTTGTCGGAGATCGTCCGTATCTCGGAATCAAGAATGCACGCGCACCCGACTTGAGAAGTCGATTGGTATCCCGCTATCCGTATCGCTTGCATTACCTCCATCGCGGAGAGGAAGTATGGATTGTTCACATCCGGCACACGGCACGCCAGCCGTGGGAAGGGACGCGCTGAAATGATGAAAATGGGCTGGGCGCCGGGCTGGGGCGTGCGCTTATTGGATCGGCTGATCGCGGAGCATTATGAGAAGTGAGCACCGCGCGCTCATTTTATTTCTTGTTGTCCTG
>JAHFPO010000211.1 GCA_023266695.1 Hyphomicrobiales bacterium
AAGTCGGCTATAGCCGACTTGCGCACTTAAGATCCGATCTCGGGTAAACCCGAGATCGGTGGGCGACGGCCCCAGTCGGGCCGATCATCCTCTTATGTCCCATGTCAAGCCCCGCAGGCGCCACAGCCCGTCCTCTCCACGAACTCCGTCAGAGGTTATCGATGCGATGATCGTGCAACGGTAGGAGCGAAGCCTTGAGACGTCGGTCAACAAGCTCTCATTCGCGGGTTCTCGCATGTCCGTCTGTTCGTCTGGGGCTTTCCCTGTCTTCGAACGGGCGTCGACCTTGCGATCGGCCTCAAAGGATGATCGGGAATTCCCCTTGCCGTGGCTCCGCTCCCGCCGTTACACGAGATTTATCTTCGCCGGACCATGCCCCGGCATCGGCTCCCTGGAAAAGTCTGTGAATGTGCCACCTGCTTACCTCGCAAGTCCCATCTTACTTATCTTACTTGGCCGCAGCACGGGCGGTGGTGATCTCGCGACTGATCGCCCAGATGAAGCCCGCGAGCTCACGCGCGACGGCGGTGACGGCGACGGTCTTGAGCTTGCCCCTCCTGATCAGCGCTCGGTAGCGCCCATGCAGGCGGCACTGCGCCTTCCAGGCGATCTCGCGAACCGCGCGCGGGGCGGCCGCGACCTTCTCCTGCTTGTCTTGGCCCACCCGCGGCGGATGCTGATAGCTCCAGGAGCACTCCACCAGCATGCGTCGTGCGCGCCGGTTGCCGGCTTTGGTGATGGGGCCGCGCTTGATGGTGTCGCCGGTCGAATCCTCGGACGGCACCAGGCCGAGATAGGCCATCAGCTCGCGCGGCGTTTGAAAGCGCGAGAGATCGCCGATCTCGGCCAGAAACGTCGCCGCCGAGATCAGATCGAGGCCTCGCATCGCCATCAGCGCGGTGACCACCTCGGCCAGCGACCAGTCCGGCACCGCAGTACGGATTGCCTGCTCCAATCTCTCGATCCGCTCCTGCGCCTGGCGCACCGCCAGCATCATCTCCTCAAAGGCGATGCGCTGCTCCGGATGCTCGAGCTTCTGGCTCGCAAGCCAGTTCATGTGCGCCTTGGTCCACGTCGTCTTGCCCTCCGCATAGTGCAGGCCCTGCCGCAGCAGGAACGCCGAGACCTGCTGGCGCTTCGACCGCAGATCCATAACCGCCGCCTCGCGCACCCGGATGAGATCACGCATCGCCTCGTGACCCCGGTCCGGCACCCACACCGCGGTGAGCTCGCCGGCGCGCAACAGCTTTGCCAAGTTGACCGCATCGCGCCGGTTGGTCTTCACCCGATCGCCCGGCCGCTTCGGGATCAGCGACGGGGCAACCACGACGCACTCGTGACCGAGGCTCTTGATCTGCCGGTAGAGCCCGTACCCGGTCGGCCCCGCCTCGTAGCAGAACGTCAGCCGCTCGTATTTGGCGGCAAGCTTCCTCGCCAGCTTCGCCGTCGCCGACCCGGTGTTCTCGATCTCGCCGAGAAACCGAATCTCGCCCGTCCGACCGCCATCCGCAATCGCAACCGCGTTACGCAATTTCGAGGTATCGAAAGCCACGAAAGCTTCGCTATGATCGCTCATGACTCACCCTCCTTGCTTGAGGCTCTGCCCGGCCTATTCCGGGTAACCCTCGCAACCGCATCGAGGGTGAGTCGCCTCTCCAAGGCAAGGGACATACAGTCTTCGAGGCCCGCGCAAGAGCGCGGGCACCTCAGGATGACGGTGAAAGGGTTTGCGGCTTGGTATAAAGAGAGACAAACGGGAAGCGACCCCATGCATGACACGACCGCTTTGACGAGGCCGGCCGCGAACGACTACACGCCGGCCGACAATCCGCGCTTCGTCGAGCTGCACCGCCGCTTCCCGACCGTCGGCTATCTGCGCAAGCATGCGCGCCGGCAGGTGCCGAGCTTCGCCTTCGAATATATGGACGGCGGGGCGGGTGCCGACGGCGGCATCGCGCGTAATTGGAGCGCGCTCGATGCGGTCGAGCTGGTGCCGCGCTACGGCGTCACCACCGCGCTGCCGCCGGTCGACATCGAGTTGTTCGGCAAGCGCTACGCCGCGCCGATCGGCGTCGCTCCCATGGGCGGGCCATCGATCGTCTGGCCCGGCGCCGACCAATACCTCGCCCGGGCCTGCCAGCGGGCGAATGTGCCCTATACGCTCGGCCTGGTCGGCGGGATGACGGTCGAGCGCGCCGCCGAGATCGCACCCGACGTGCTCTGGTTCCAGCTCTATCGCTGCTCCCGCAACGAGCATGCGATCGGCTTCGACCTGGTACGGCGCGCGCAAGCGGCCGGCGTGCTTGTGCTTGTGCTCACCGTCGACGTGCCGGTGCGCACCACGCGCCCGCGCGAAGTGGCGGCCGGCATCACCTCGCCGTTCCGGCCGGACCTGCGCATGATCGCCGGCATTCTGAGCTCGCCCGGCTATCTCAAGTCGTTGTGGGAGCACGGCCAGCCGCGCTTCGGCAACCTCAAGCCCTACACCGCCGACACCGCGGACGTGAACGAAGTGGCGGCGTTTGTACGCCGTGAAATGGGCGGCGCCTTCACTTGGGAGGAGGTCGCACGCTATCGCGAGCGCTGGCAGCGCCCGCTGGTGGTGAAGGGGATTCTCCATCCGGCCGACGCGGAAAAATGCGTGGCACTCGGGGTCGACGGCATCGTCGTCTCGAACCACGGCGGCCGCCAGGTCGAGGGCCTGCCGGCACCGATCGACGTGCTTCCGGCCGTCGTCCGCGCCGTCGGCGGCCGGATCACCGTCATGCTGGATAGCGGCATCCGCTCGGGCCTCGACGTGGTGCGCGCGGTCGCGCTCGGTGCCGGCGCGGCCTTTGCCGGCAAAGCCTTTCTGTGGGGCCTGGGCGCGCTCGGCGCCGAAGGTCCGGGCCATGTGATCGATCTCATGATCGACGAGATGAAGTCGGCGTTCGGCCAGATCGGCGCACAACGC
>JAHFPO010000212.1 GCA_023266695.1 Hyphomicrobiales bacterium
CAAATACGCCGAGCGCTGCGTCGATCTGACCAACCACGCGCTCGCCGGCATCCCCGAGGACAAGGTGCGCTATCACGTCTGCTGGGGCAGCTGGAACGTGCCGCACACCCAGGACGTGCCGCTCAAAACCTTAAGCGATCTCATCCTCAAGGTGCGCGCCCAGGCCTATGCGATCGAGGCGGCGAACCCGCGGCACGAGCACGAATGGATGGTCTGGCAGGACGTGAAATTGCCGGACGGCAAGATTTTGATTCCCGGGTTGATCTCGCACGCCACCAACGTGGTCGAGCATCCCGAGCTGGTGGCGTGGCGGATCAAGAACTTCGCGAGCGTTGTCGGCCGCGACAACGTCATTGCCGGAACCGATTGCGGGTTTGCGCAGAGTTACGACATCATCCGCTGCCACCCGTCGGTGCAGTGGGCGAAGCTCGAGGCGCTGGTCGAGGGCGCGCGGCTGGCGAGCAAGGAGTTGTGGGGGCGGTAGGTGAGTTGGGCGCGGTCGATCATCGCATGCGGTGTTATTCTGCGAACTTCGGTCATGCCGCGAATTTCGGTTCAATTTCTTGCAGTATTTGGACCAGGCGCACCACATCGGCCTTCTCGAACATTCCCTCGACGCCGTTGCGGTCGAAATCCGTGAACGGCGCCTCGTAGAGGAGCTTCGGGTCCATCATGCCCCGTGCGGTCAGGTGATCAATGACAAGGTCGAGGAATTCGAGCTGATCCGCCGTCAGCGTGCGGCCGGCGACAAATTCAGTGAAGGCGCGCTTGGCGGCCTCGCGGTCAAGCCCGACTAGTCCGCGGACGAAGCGCGGCAATCCGCCGTCGGTCTGCAGCGACCCGAGCGCCGCCTGGTCGACGCCAGCCTCAAGGAAAATGCGCTCAAGTTCCTTGAGGTCGGTGGGGGTGAGGGGTTCGTTCCGTTTCACCTTGAGCACAGCGATATGGTTCTCGTGCGGCTTGAGAAAGACGCGCGCTTTGCGGCGGAAGGCTTCCATATCCGTGCCGACCGCAATACCCGGCACCGCGATGTCGACCCCCGCGCCGGGCGTGTCTTCAAAATCCGAATAAACAAGAGATCGTTTCTTATACTCGATCAGCTTGACCAGCGCGCGCAGCCGCCGCCGCACGGTTTCGAGCATCGGCAGCGTGATGTCCTGCCAGAACTCGTCAGTCTGGACTTCCAGGATCAGCGCCAATTCGGCGGCGACCATTGGGACGTTGTCCAATTCTTCGAGCAGCGAAGCGATCTCTGTGATCCTTCCTTTCAGCCCATTGAAGGCGGGATCGACGCGCAGCAGGGCCAGTTCGGTCCTGAAAACCACAAGGTCGAACTGCTTGGCGGCAAGATCGTCGTCCACCACCGCCGACGGAAGCCCGGCGATGTGCTCGATCAGCTCATGCCGCGCATCCGCATCGACGTTCTTCCAAACTTCCCCGGAACTGTACTTTTCGACGTAGCGGCGGTGTGGCCGGACCAGGAAATTGTCGAGGCTCATGCCCGCGATCTCGGTCCGCAGTTGGGTCGCGAGATCATCGCGCAGGTTCTTGATCGCCGCGGCGCGATCAGCTTCGGAGCCGAGCTCGCCCATGTGGCCGTGCGGCGTGGGCTCTTGCACGTAGCCGTCCGTCGGCGGCGCATCCGGCCGCTTGCCGTCGACCTCGCCAACCAGCTCAACGCGCGCGGCGAACAGCCGCTTCGCGAGACTGTCTCCGCCGGCGCCTTCGGTCACGTCCGGGTTCTGGCTGAAGAACTCGAAATTCCGGCACCAATCGAAGATGGTGAAGAACTCCTTGTGCCGGCCAGGTCCGAACAGGTTGGGACACAGCCGCGTGCCACGGCCGATCATCTGCCAGAACTTGGTCTTCGACCGCACCGGCTTGAAGAACACGAGGTTGACAAGCTCCGGCACGTCGATGCCGGTGTCCAGCATATCGACCGAGATCGCGATGTGCGGCGGCTTGTTCGGGTCGTACAGATCATCGACGAGCGATTGGGCGTAGCTGTACTCGGAGACGACCACACGCGCGAAGCGACCGGCAAGGTGCGGATAGTTCGCGTCGAAGCGCGACCCGATGAACTCCGCGTGCGCCCGGTTCTTGGCGAAGATGATGGTCTTGCCGAGCCGGTCGCCGTCCGCGACCTTGATCCCGTGCTCCATCAGGTGCTTGAGCACACGGTCGACGGTGTCGGCGTTGAATAGCCACAGATTGAGTGCCGGGGCATCGACGGCGCCCGGCACGGCGCCGGTGTCGTCCCATTCCAGCGCGTCCCAGGCTTCCTTTTCATCGTCGGACAGGTCGTCGTAGCGGATGCCGCGGTCGAGGAAGTCGGTGGTGAGCGAGACCGCCTTGGGCGGCACCAGGAAACCGTCGCTCACGGCCTCGTCGAGGCCATAGGCATCCGTCGGCACGCCGGTCTGCAGGTCGAACAACCGATAGGTGTCGCGATCGACCTCGCCTTTCGGTGTCGCGGTCAAGCCGATCAAAAGACTGTCGAAATATTCGAAGATCGCCTTGTACTTGCGGTAGACGGAGCGGTGCGCCTCGTCGATCACGATGAGATCAAAATGCCCAACGCCGAAGCGGCGCTCGCCGGCGTCGGCCTCGTCGATCAGGCCCATCATGGTTGGATAGGTCGAGACGTAAACGCGCCCCTCCTGGTGCGGCTCCTCCAGCAGGTTGACGGTCGCGGCGCCCGGCAGGTGCGCCTTGAAGGCATTGGCGGCCTGCCTGACCAGCGCCTTGCGGTCGGCCAGGAACAGCACGCGCTTCGCCCAGTTCGCGCGCATCAGGAGGTCCGCGAGCGCGATCACGGTGCGGGTCTTGCCGGCGCCGGTCGCCATCACCAGCAGCGCCTTGCGCTGCTTGTCGCGCTCGAACGCCTCGGCGATGCGGCGGATGGCGCGCTCCTGGTAGAACCGCTCGACGATGTTGCGATCG
>JAHFPO010000103.1 GCA_023266695.1 Hyphomicrobiales bacterium
GGCGAGGGTCGAAGCCGCCGGGTTTTGCGCTCATGACGGCAGCCCATTCGCTTTTTCGACGATCATGTCGCCGAGGCGCTCCACATAGAGCGCGCCCTTGACCGTGCGCTGCACCACCACGTTGCGCCGGTCGCTGTCGTCGCGCCGGCGCGACAACAACCCGAGCCGGCCCATGGTGTCGAGCGCGCGGGTGATCACGGGCTTGGTCACGCCGAGCTTGGCCGCGAGCCCGCGCACCGTGTGCGGCGGCGCCTCCAGATAGATCGTGAGCAACACCGCGAGCTGGCGCGCCGAGAGATCGGTCTCCCCGTCGCGCACCAGCGCAAAGGCGAGATCATGGAACAGCTTGAGCGCCTGGGAGGGGCGAAATTCGATCGCCAAGGGCCGCTCCGGAATTCGTTTCGGAGGCGTATTGTTTCCCCTCGCGGGGCGTCTTGCAAGGCCTCAGCGGTAACGCTCGCCGAGGAGCGCCGCGAGCGCGCGGATCACCTGCGCCTCCCCGCCTTCGGGCCGTCCGGGCTTGGCCGACGGGTTCCAGGCAAAAAGGTCGAAATGGAGCCAGGCCTTGGCCCGCTCGACGAAGCGCGACAGGAACAATGCCGCCGTGATGGCGCCGGCGAACGAGCCGGCGGAGACGTTGTTGGTGTCGGCGATCTTGGAATCGAGCATGGATTGATAGGGCCGCCACAACGGCATGCGCCACACCGGATCGGCTTCGGCGGCGGCGTGGTGGGCGAGTTCGGCGGCAAGCCTGTCGTCGTCGGTGAAGGCCGCAGCAATCTCGGGACCGAGCGCCACGCGAGCAGCCCCCGTGAGCGTCGAGAAATCGACGAGAAGGTCGGGTGCCTCCTCGTCGGCGAGCGCCAAGGCATCGGCGAGGATCAAGCGGCCCTCGGCATCGGTATTGCCGATCTCGACCGTCAATCCCTTTCGGCTCTTCACGATATCGCCCGGCCGCATCGCGTCGCCGGAGACCGAATTCTCGACCGCAGGTATGATGACGCGAAGGCGTACGGAGAGACGCGCGCCCATCACCAGCCGCGCGAGGCCGAGCGCGGTCGCCGCCCCGCCCATGTCCTTCTTCATCAAGAGCATGGCCGCCGACGGCTTGATGTCGAGGCCGCCGGTGTCGAAGGAGACGCCCTTGCCGACGAGCGTCACCTTGGGATGTTTCGGATCGCCCCAGGTGAGATCGATCAGACGAGGCTCGCGCGCGGCGGCGCGGCCGACCGCATGAATGAGCGGGAAGCCTTCCGTGAGCAACGCTTTTCCAGCGATCGCGCGGACCGATGCTCCGAAGTCCCCGGCAAGCGTGCGCGCCGCCTGTTCGAGCTCGGCCGGGCCGAGATCGTTCGCCGGCGTATTGACGAGATCGCGGACGAGGAAGATCGCCTCGATCAGCTGGGTGAGCTCGCCGCCGTCGACGCCGGCGGGCAGTTCGAGACGGATATCCTTGGCATCGGATTTCCGGTAGCGCGCGAAGCGATAGCCTTCGAGCGCGAAGGCGAGCGCGGCGAGCCGGGGAGCGGGCGGCGGCGCGGCGAAACGCCAGGTGCCGGCGGGGAGCAGGGTCGCGAGTCTGCCCGGCAACAGCGGATCGGGCTCACGCACGGAGGCTTGGTCGAGCGCGAACAGGGCGCCGGCGATCGAGCCCGCCGCATCCGGCAAGAGCAAGTGATTGCCGGCCTCCGGCTTGAAGCCCGCCGCGTCGGCGAAGGCGCGGGCGGCGGGCGAAAGCTTCTCACGCAAAGCCGGCCAGGATTGCGCATCGACGCACCAGATGGGTCTTGCCCCTGGGGCGGTGCCGGCGGGAATGAAGCTCGGATGGAGACGGGCGTCCAAGGCTCACGATCCGATGACGGGCTCTAGCTGTGGGAACACGCGAAAGTGGCGTGTCGGCGGGCTTTAACTAGACATTAGGGTTAATGTTCTATTGATACGCAAGCGGGTGAAGCGTTTTCCCGTCCGGAGCGTGTCATGGGTCTTCAGCAACGTCGCGGGCTCAAACGGAGCCTTCTCGGTCCCTCTCCTCTCGTGCTTGCGATCGCGCTTGCCGCCGCGCTCGGCGGCTGCGCCAACAACCGTCCGGAAGTGACGGGCGCGATCAGCCCCTCCTCGGCACCGATTTCCGAGAGCGACTGGCGCCAGCGCGTCGAGACGCTCGCCGCCCAGTATCGCAGCCATCCGAACGATCCCGGGGTCGCGATCGCCTATGCCCAGGCATTGCGGGCGACCGGACAGCGCGCCCAAGCGGCGGCGGTGCTGCAACAGACTTCGATCCGCAATCCGAAGAATCCGTCGGTGCTCGGCGCCTATGGCCGCTCGCTCGCCGATATCGGGCAGTTCGCCCAGGCGCTCGATGTGCTCGGAAAAGCGCATACGCCCGACAAGCCGGATTGGCGGATCCTGAATGCGCAAGGCGCCGTGCTCGACCAGATGGGCAACCATGCCGAGGCGCGGCGCTATTACGAAACCGCACTCAAGATCGCGCCCGAGGAGTCGACAATTCTCTCCAATCTCGGCCTGTCCTATGCCTTGTCGAAGAATCTCACGCGCGCCGAGGCAACGCTCAGGCGCGCCACTGCCGACCAGCACGCCGAGCCCAAGGTTCGGCAGAACCTCGCCCTGGTGCTCGCCCTGCAAGGCAAGTTCGACGAGGCCGAGCGCATGACCGTCGCCGACCTGCCGCCCGATCAGGCGCGTTCGAATGTCGCCTACTTGCGCGAGATGATTCGGGAACATGACCGCCGTAAGGCCTCGGCGAGTCCGAAGGTCGCGGCATCCGGCTGATTCGGCCGACACTTACAAATTTAGAATCGGATTTTGACGCGTCTTAGCTCAAGGGCGAAGTTCGCCTTCTTACTAATGTAATTCTCTTATTTCCATGACGCGGATCGCCGCCGGGCCCAGGATCACCACGAAGAGCACCGGCAGGAAGAACAGAATCATCGGCACCGTGAGCTTGGGTGGCAACGCCGCCGCCTTTTTCTCCGCCTCGGACATGCGCATATCGCGGTTCTCCTGCGCGAGAGTGCGGAGCGCCTGACCGAGCGGCGTGCCGTAGCGCTCGGCCTGCACCAGCGCGGTGCAGACCGCCCTCACGCCCTCGAGGTGGGTACGCGCGGAAAGATTGTCGTAGGCCATGCGCCGGTCCTGCAGATAGGAGAGTTCAGCGGTCGTCAGCGTCAGTTCCTCGGCCAGCGGGATCGACTGGGAGCCGATCTCCTCGCTCACCTTGCGGAAGGCGGCGTCGATCGACATGCCGGATTCGACGCAAATGAGCAGGAGATCGAGCGCGTCGGGGAAGGCGCGCCGGATCGATTGCTGGCGCCGGGTGATGAGGTTCTTCAAGAACAGCGCGGGAATCCGCATGCCTATCCAGGCGGCCCCGATCGAGATCGCGAACCGCACCATCGCCGGCTGCTTGATATCGATGATGACGAAGAGATAGACGAGCGCGAACAGGAACATCGCGATCGGCATGACCATGCGGAAGAACAGGAAGGTGACGTAGGGCCCCTGCCCGCGATAGCCCGCCCGGGTGAGGGTGGCACGGATCTGGTCCTCACCCAGCCATTTGCGCAGGTTGAGCTGCTCGACGACGGTCTGCATGTAAGCCTTGGGCGTGGGCCGAAGATTGATGCGCTCGCCGCGGGCGAGCCGCTCGCGTTCGCGCGCACGGATCTTGCTCCGCTCGATGGCGACGAGCTTCATTCTACGCTCGAGGTTATCGCCGAAGACGTAAGGCATGGCGATGGTGATCACCGTCGCCATGGCCGCGATCGCGGTCAGCAGCGTCACCAGGAAGCGCGTATCGTGCAATTTGTCGATGACGAGGTCGACCATGGCGGATACCGTCTCAGAAATCGAAGTTGATCATGCGGCGCATCACCAGAACGCCGCACATCATCCAGCCCGCGCAACTGACGAGCATCGTCCGTCCCAGCGCAGTGGTCCAGAGCAGCTCGATATAGGCGGGGCTGGTGAGATAGACGAGGAGCATGACGGCGATCGGCAGGGCCGCGATGATTACGGCCGAGGCCTTGGCCTCCATGCTCATCGCCTTGATCTTCATTTTCATCTTCCTGCGTTCGCGCAACACACGCGACAGGTTGGACAGCGCCTCGGAGAGGCTGCCGCCCGCTTTTTGCTGAATCGTGATCACGATGGCGAAGAAATTCGCCTCGGCCAGCGGGATATGATCATGCAGCTTGGCACACGCTTCCGGCAGCGGCATGCCGATGGCGGTGGATTCCGCGATCATGCGGAACTCGCTCTTCACCGGGTCCTGAGTCTCGTTGGCGATGATCCGGATGCAATCGCCGATCGGCAGACCGGCCTTGACGCCGCGCACGATGACGTCGATCGCGTTCGGGAGTTCCTCGAGGAAGCGCGTTTCGCGGCGCTTCTTGAAATAGGCGAGAAGCCAGCGTGGTAAGCCGAAGCCCGCCGCGAAGGCGAGGCCGACGACGACATAGAGCTCGGCGCCGAGGAATTTCGCAATCATGGCGACAAACAGGCCGAAGGCGACGCAGCCGATGAGAAACTGGCGCTTCGACCAATCGAGGCCCGCCTGTTGCAGGCGCACCGAGAGCGGCGGATGCTTGGCGGAACGCTGGCGTTCCTCGAGCTTCTTCAGCGTCTCCTCGACCTGATGGCGACGCGAGGTGCCGGCATCAACGCTTTTGCGGGCTCGCTTCTCCTCGATCTCGGCGACGGCGATCCCGCGCATGCGCTTCTCGGCGCGCGCCTCGCCCGAAAGGATCGGGTAGAGGAAGACATAGGCGACCCCTCCGACCGCCAGAGTCGAGAGGAGGGCGACGATGAGGGGACCGGACATGGCGTTATCCGCGCAGCGGCTCGCCGATGACTTCGGATGCGTCGAGGGCGGCGGCGAGATTCGCCTCCTCTCCGAAGTAGCGTGCGCGCTCCCAGAAACGGGGATGGCCGATCCCGGTCGAGCGGTGGCGGCCGAGAATTTGTCCGTTGTGGTCCTCGCCGAGGTAGTCGTAGACGAAGAGATCCTGCGTGGTCACGACTTCGCCTTCCATGCCGACGACTTCGGTGACGTGGGTGATGCGGCGCGTACCGTCGCGCAGACGCGCAACCTGGATGATGACGTCGATCGAGGCGACGACCATCTCGCGAATGGTGCGCGGCGGCAGCTGAAACCCGCCCATGGTGATCATCGATTCCAGGCGCGAAAGCGCCTCGCGCGGGCTGTTCGCGTGCAGCGTTCCCATCGAGCCGTCGTGGCCGGTGTTCATCGCCTGCAGAAGATCGAAGGCTTCGGGTCCGCGCACCTCGCCCACGATGATCCGCTCGGGACGCATGCGCAGGCAGTTGCGCACGAGGTCGCGCATTTTCACCTCGCCTTCGCCCTCCAGATTGGGCGGACGTGACTCGAGGCGCACCACGTGCGGCTGCTGCAGCTGCAATTCGGCCGCGTCCTCGCAGGTAATGATGCGTTCGTCGTCGTCGATGTAGCGCGTGAGACAGTTGAGCAGTGTGGTCTTGCCCGAGCCGGTGCCACCCGAGATCAGCGTGTTCACGCGGCAACGGCCGATCACCTTGAGCAGATTGGCGCCCTCGGGCGAGATCGTGTTGAATTTCACCAATTGCTCGAGCGTGAGCTTGTCCCTCTTGAACTTGCGGATGGTGAGCGCCGGTCCGTCGATCGAGAGCGGCGGCACGATGACGTTGACGCGCGAACCGTCGGGCAGGCGCGCGTCGCAGATCGGGCTTGATTCGTCGACGCGGCGGCCGATCTGGCTGACGATGCGCTGACAAATGTTGTGAAGCTGCTGGTTGTCGCGGAAACGGATGCCGGTCTTCTGAATCTTGCCCTGCACTTCGATGTAAACGGTGCCGGCTCCATTGACCATGATGTCGGCGATGTCGTCGCGCGCGAGCAGCGGTTCGAGCGGGCCATAGCCGAGCACGTCGTTGCAGATGTCTTCGAGCAGTTCCTCCTGCTCGGAGATCGACATCACCACGTTCTTGATGGCAATGATTTCGTTGACGATATCGCGGATTTCCTCGCGCGCCTGCAGCCCGTCGAGCTTGGAGAGTTGGGTGAGGTCGATCGCCTCAATCAGAGCGCCAAAGATCTGTCCCTTGGTCTCGTAGAAGCTTTCCGAGCGCCGCCCTTCCATAACGGTCAGCGGAGCTGGGGGGGCGATCGGGGGCGCGGCGACGGCGGCGCCGTTGGGGACGCCGGCGGTTGCGAAATTGGACGCTGAAGCCGGCGGCTGGATCGACTGCGGGCGTGGCGCTTCTATGACACGCGCGGCGGGCTCGCGCGCAGACGGCGGCGGCGCCGGCTCACGCTTCTGCGATTCGATCCCTGAAACTCGCTTGCCGAACATGCGCCATCCCTTACGCGGCGGAACTCACGTCTACTGGCCCCGCAGCTTGGCGAGGAGCGGCGACAGGAAATCGCGCTTCTGTTTCTTCACCTCGGCGCGGCCGGTCAGCGCCTTCGCCACGGTGAGGAAAGTGTCCGCAACCTGGTGGCCGGCGGAGACCTCCGCGATCATCTGCCCGTTATTGGCGGCGGTGCCGAACAGTTGCGGATCGAACGGAATTGTCACGACCGCTTCTGCTTCCAACGCCTTGGCGAAATCGGCGGGGCGAACCTCGGGACGCTTCTGCATGCCGAGCTGATTCAACAGGTAGAGCGGCGGCCGATCGTTCGGCCGCGCGCCGCGCACGAAGTCGAACAGGTTCTTCGCATTGCGCAGATTGGCGAGATCGGGAGCAGTGACGAGCAGCACTTCGTCGGCGCTGACGAGGGTGCGCTTCGCCCAGGCTGTCCACAAATGGGGCAGATCGAGCACGATGTAGGGCACCGAGCTCCGCATGGCATCGAGGATCGGATCAAAGGTTTCGGTGCCGAAGTCGTACTCGCGCTCGAGCGTCGCCGGCGATGCGAGCAGGCTCAGGTGATCGGTGCATTTGGAAAGCAAGCGGTCGATGAAGGCGTTGTCGACCCGATCCGGCGAGAACACGGCATCGGCGATGCCCTGGGGCGGATCTTGATTGAAGTCGAGCCCGGCGGTTCCGAAGGGCAGATCGAGATCGGCAATCACGGTATCGAGCGCGAGGTCGCGGGCGATCGTAAACGCGACGTTGTGGGCGACCGTCGAGGCGCCGACGCCGCCCTTGGCTCCGATCACCGCAATGACGCGGCCGACCGGTTCGGAATCGGGCGCACTGAACAGGCCGGAGACGGCGCGCACGACATCGATCGGAGCGAGCGGCGAGATCAGATAGTCGCTGATGCCGCGCCGCACCATCTCGCGATACAGGATGATGTCGTTGAGGCGGCCGACGACGACGACCTTGGTGCCGGCGTCGCACACGCCAGCGAGGTGGTCGAGCCCCTCGAGCAGCTCGGTGCCGTTGCTGCAGTGCTCGATCAGGATGACATTGGGAGTGACGGCGCCGCGATAGGCCTCGACCGCGCCGGCGAGACCGCCCATCTGTACCTTGACATGCGCCTTGACCATCCGCCGATCGGAGGCGGCGGCTTGCACCGCGTTCGCGAACTCGGGCGTTTCGCAGAAGGCCTGGATCGAAATGCGCGGAATGGGCGCGATGTGCCGTTCGCCGGTCGCTGCCGGCGCCGACATTTCGGCATCAAGAGCAAGCGCGTATCTCATCATTTCACGTCACTGACCTTGGCATCGGTGCTCTTGGCATAGACCGACGACGGATCCTGGCCTTGGCGATACTTGTCGATGACCTGCTGCCGGCGCGAGGCCAGAGGCGGCGTCTCGGCGCGCGGCTGCACCAGGTCTTCGGGATTGACGACGGCGGCGGCCAAATTCCGCTGCGCGGAGCAACCGAAGTTCCAGTGCGGCCGGTTGTCGGCGGAGGGAGGCGTGATCGTGAGGCTCGGATAGAAGGAAGCACCCAGGTCTTCGGGCCATTCTCCGCAGGGTCCTGCCGTCGCGATGATGCGTGCATAAGAGAGCCGGATGGGACCGAAATCATCGGCATTGGGCGGCCGATAGGTCCGCGCGGTGATGGCCTGGGGCGGTACGCCGGAAGCTCTGAGCAAGCTGTGCATTTCGCGCACGGCCTGTTTGGCGGCCCTTTCGTTGGGAGTGCCGGTGGGCACGTCGATGATGAGGCGGCCGTTCCCGATGCGGCGCCAGGAGCTCGCCATGGCGGACACTTGCGCGCGCTGATCGGCCGTCAGCCCGCCGCGACCGGAACCGACGAGAAGTTGAATCGATTGCTCTCCCTCGGTCAGGCTGATCGGATGGCGTTCGCGATAATCGCGCGGAAACGAGCCGGTGATTGTCCGGTCGGTGTTGCAACCGCCGGCAAGGAGCGTAAACGCGAGGACGCACAAAAGCGTGCGCTTGTCGCTGTTTTGTCCGCTGACATTCTGCATCACTCGCTCCCTAGCCCTCAAGCCCTCAATCGATTATGAAACCGTAGCTGCCGTGGTAG
>JAHFPO010000213.1 GCA_023266695.1 Hyphomicrobiales bacterium
CGATGCGGAACGCCTCGTGGATGGCGTTTCGTATGTCGGGTGTCTGGAACTTCTGCCGCAGGTGCTCCGGCTTGTGGCTGACGACCAAATCCTTGCGGCCGGGAATGCCGAGCACGATGCTCACCACCGGCGGGCTCTTGCCGGCGTTCTTCTTGACGCGCTTCTCCACCCGCACCCGGCATGAGTTGAGCCGGTCGTAGATACGCTCGAGATCGGCCACCCGCGCGCGGATTTCCCGCTCCACCCAGGCGGAGCTGTCGATGTTGTGGAAGGTGATCTCGAGCGGCACCTGCATGCGGTCGTCCGGGGATTTCGGCGCGGGCCACGCCGGCGCCGCCTCCGTGCAACGTCTCAGGCGGGCCATGGTTTCCCAATTCAGCGGGCCGCGCAACCCTTGCCGATCACATCGGCAAAAGCCTAGCGCGCGGCGCCCTTCGCCTTCGCCCGCTTCAGGTGCTCGGAAAGCCGCGGCATGATCTCGACGAAATTGCACGGCCGGTGGCGGAGATCGAGCTGGTGCACGAGGATTTCGTCCCAGGCGTCGCGGCAGGCGCCGGGCGAGCCGGGGAGGCAAAAGATATAGGTCGCGTTGGCGACCCCGGCGGTGGCGCGGCTCTGGATGGTGGAAGAGCCGATCTTGCCGAATGAAATCTGATGGAAGGCGACCGAGAAACCGTCCATGCGCTTCTCGAACAGGGGCTCCACCGCCTCCGGCGTCACGTCGCGTCCGGTGAATCCGGTGCCGCCGGTGGTGATCACCACGTCGATCTTCTTGTCCTTGATCCAGGCTTTGACCTTGGCGCGGATCGCCTTGACGTCGTCCTTGACGATCGTGCGCGCGGCGAGGCGATGGCCGGCGGCCTCGATCCGCTCCTTGAGCGTCGCGCCCGACTTG
The DNA here is from genome assembly GCA_023266695.1 of Hyphomicrobiales bacterium. GTDB lineage: Bacteria > Pseudomonadota > Alphaproteobacteria > Rhizobiales > Xanthobacteraceae > JAUSIF01. The sequence continues at coordinate 896 of JAHFPO010000213.1, forward strand.
TCGTCGGCAAGCGCGCGCGTGTCGGAGACGGTGAGCACCGCGATCGCGAGCGGCACGAACGGCTTGGACGGATCGAGACCGGGCATGGCGGCTTATATCGCGCTCACCGCGCTCCTTGAGCGAAAGTATCGCAGCTCGACATCGAGCCCGACTTCAAGCCCGTGGTGAACCAGGCGACGCGCTGCTGCGACGTGCCGTGGGTGAAGCTTTCGGGCACGACCGTACCCTGCGACTTCCTCTGCAAGCGGTCGTCGCCGATCGCGGTCGCCGCCGCCAGCGCCTTCTCCACGTCGCCGGGCTGCAGCACCTTGAGCTGGGTGTCGGCATGATAGGCCCACACGCCGGCGTAGCAGTCGGCCTGCAGCTCGAGCCTGACTGAAAGCGCGTTCGCCCGCTGCCGCGGCAAGGCGCTCATCTCCCGCTGCACCTGGGGAAGCTTACCCAGAAGGTTCTGCACATGATGGCCGACCTCATGGGCGATCACATAGGCGGCGGCAAAGTCGCCCGGCGCGCGGAAACGGTCGCGCAGATCGCGGAAGAAGCTGAGGTCGAGGTAAAGCCGTCGGTCCTGCGGGCAATAGAACGGCCCCATGGCCGATTGCGCGAAGCCGCAGGCGGAGCGGGTCGCGCCCGAGAACAGCACCAGACGCGGATCCTCGTAACGCTTGCCGTCCGCCGAGAACACCCGCCGCCAGACGTCCTCGGTCTGGGCGAGAGTGGCGGCGACGAACTGGCCCTGCGCATCCCGCGGCGCTCCGGCGCGCGCCGGCGACTGTCCGGGCCCCGGAGCCGGAGCCCGCGTCTGCTGAATGGTCTGCGTTCCGCCGCCCTGAATCATCTCCAGGCCGCCGATGACGATGCGCGGGTCGATGCCGAGCGCCCAGGAGATGAGGCCGACCACGATGATCCCGCCGATGCCCAATCCGCCGGCGCCGCCCATGGAGAAACCGCCGCCGGATCCTTCGCCGCGCCGGTCCTCGATATTGTCGCTCTTGCGGTAATCTTCCCATTTCATGAACGTTCTCCCGCGGCTTCGATCTTCGATCGCTGCGTCCCTGTAGCCCGATAGTGACGCACCTGTGGGTTGGCGGCAATCTCGCCGTCTCGTTGATTGCTTAGAGCAGCCCGCGGCTGCACCATCGCCGCGACCGGAGAGGAGCGGACCGTTGAGTCGCCAAGCGAACAAGCCGTCCGATCGAATGCCGCCGACCTTCGAGCGCGAGGCCGCGGCTCATGCGCGAGGTTTTGCGCCGGTCGCCGGCTGCGACGAGGCCGGCCGCGGGCCGTGGGCGGGGCCGGTGGTGGCGGCGGCGGTGATTCTCGATCCCGGCTGCGTGCCACGCGGCCTCGATGACTCGAAGCGTCTCACTCCCAAGCGGCGGGAGGAACTGTTTGCCGAGATTTGCGCCTGTTCGGAAGTCGCAGTCGCGCTCGCGCCGCCCTCCCGCATCGCCCGCGACAATATTCTGCACGCCAGTCTGTGGGCGCTCGCACGCGCGGTATGCGCATTGCCGCGCACGCCGCGAATGGTCTTCGTCGATGGGCCTTACCGGCCGCCGCTCGACGAGAAACTCGAAGTCGAAGCGATCGTCGGCGGCGACGGCCTCGTCGTCTCGATCGCCGCCGCCTCGATCGTCGCCAAGGTCACCCGCGACTGCTTGATGAGCCGTCTCGGCGCCGCGTTCCCGGCCTATGGCTTCGAGCGGCACAAGGGCTACGGCACCGGGTTCCATGCCGAAATGCTGAAAAGGTACGGCCCGACGCCGCACCATCGCGCGAACTGGGAACCGGTCATCGCCGTTCGTGGTCCAGTCGCGGTCGAGGACTGATGCGCGCACCGACCCTGGGCGGACCGTTGGAGACTTCGATCGTCGTCGAAGCATTGCGCGCACATCCCGCCTTCTTCGTCGCGCTCGCGCTCCTCGTCCATGCGGCGTTGTGGACGATGGTGCCGTGGCTCGCCGATCCCACCCCGCACCCCAAGATCACGATCGGCCTGGCGCTCGGGCACGAGTGGCGGGTCGG
>JAHFPO010000104.1 GCA_023266695.1 Hyphomicrobiales bacterium
GCTTCGTCAAGCGCACGGTCAATTTCGACGATCCCGGCACCTGGCACCTCTATTACGGCGATGAGGTGGGCGCGCCCGGCACCGCGCTCACCTTTTTCGTCTGGAAGGACCTGCCGCCGGGCCGCCATGGCGCGAGCGCGGCGCAGGAGATCGCCTTCGCGATCCCGCAAGGCGCCCTCGAATTCTGGCGGGCGCGCCTGAAAGACAAGGGGATCGCTTATGCCGACGCGCCCGGCCGCTTCGGCGAGAGCGTGATCGCGCTCGCCGATCCCGACGGCTTGAAGCTCGAGCTGGTCGCGGCGAAGACGGCGAACCACATCCCCGGCTGGTCGGCGGCAGAGATTCCGGTCGAGCATGCCATCCGCGGTTTTCACGGCATCACGCTGGAGCTCCGCGACGGGGCGCCGACCGCCCGGGTGCTCACCGAGGTGTTCGGCTTCGAGGCCGCGGGCAAGGAAGGCGATCGCAGCCGCTTTGTCGCGCTGGGAGGCCCGCTCGGCACCATCGTCGATCTCCGGGTCGAGCCCGGCACTGCACGCGCGGCGCCGGGCACCGGCACCGTCCATCATGTGGCCTTCCGCGCCGCCGGCGACGCCGAGGAGATGGAGATGCGGGCGCGCGCGCTTGCCCTCGGCCTGCGCGCGACCGAGCAGGTGCCGCGCTTCTATTTCCGCTCGGTCTATTTCCGCGAGCCTGGCGGAATCCTGTTCGAGATCGCGACCGACGATCCCGGCTTCACCGTGGACGAGCCGAAGGAGAAGCTGGGCCACCGCGTGATGCTGCCGCCCTGGTACGAAGAGCGAAGGGCCGAGATCGAGGCGGCCTTGCCGCCGCTCGAGTAAGCAGTGCCGGAATTTAAACATGAATCAAGTGTGAAATTTATTTTAATCTGGCAATCTATGTGAAAATTGCTATATTGTTCTCCAGCCCTATCCACATCATCAGCGCGCCCGGCCCGAGGGCCGGCAGCGCGCGACTTCATCACGGAGATGCGCAATGGCTCTACAGATCAATGAAACAGCCCCGGATTTCGAAGCGGAGACCACCGAGGGCAAGATCAAGTTCCACGACTGGATCGGCGACAAATGGGCGGTGCTGTTCTCGCACCCCAAGGACTTCACCCCGGTCTGCACCACCGAGCTCGGCTACATGGCGAAGATCAAGCCCGAGTTCGACAAGCGCAACGTCAAGATCATCGGCCTTTCCGTCGACCCGATCGACAAGCACAAGAGCTGGTCGAACGACATCAAGGAGACGCAAGGCCACGCCCCGAATTATCCCATGATCGGCGACAGCGATTTCAATGTGTCGAAGCTCTACGGCATGCTGCCCGCGAGCACCTCCGGCGATCCCGCCAAGCGCACGCCGGCCGACAATCAGACGGTGCGCAACGTCTTCGTCATCGGCCCCGACAAGAAGATCAAGCTCGTCCTGGTCTACCCGATGACCACCGGGCGCAATTTCGACGAGGTGCTGCGCGTGATCGACTCGCTTCAGCTCACGGCGAAGCACAAGGTGGCGACGCCGGTGAACTGGAAACAGGGCGAGGACGTGATCATCGCCGGCTCCGTCTCCGACGACGACGCCAAGAAGACCTACCCGAAGGGCTGGAAGTCGCCGAAGCCCTATATCCGCATCGTGCCGCAGCCGCGCGCCTGAACGCGTCTGATATTCCCCGCTGGGCGGAGTGCGGATGAGCCGCGCTCCGCCCTTTCTATTGACGCCCGGCCGCGCCGAGTGAACAGTCCGGCCGTATCGGGGCATCACGAACGATGAGCGAGAAGACGAGCGTATTGATCGTCGGCGCAGGCCCGGCCGGGCTCGCGGCCGCGCTCGAGCTTGCGCGCTTCGGCATCCCGGTGCGCATCGTCGACAAGTCGACGGAGGCGCAGAAGGAGAGCCGCGCGGTCGCGATCAATCCGCGCACGCTCGAGCTGCTCGATCATTGCGGCGCCAGCGAACATCTCATCCACCACGGTATCAAGCTCAAGGGCGCGCGCATCGTCGCCGGCGGCCGCGTGCGCGCGACCTTCGATGCGACCCGCCTTCCCCACCGCTACAATTTCATGCTGGCGCTCGCCCAGAGCGAGACCGAACGCCTGCTCGCGCGCACCCTCGCCGAGCACGGGATCAAGGTCGAACGCGGCGTCGAGGTGACGGACGTGGTCGCGGGCGAGGACGGCGCCAGCGTTCGCGCGCGCGGGCCTGCGGGCGAGACGACGATCAAGGCCGACTGGGTCGTCGGCGCCGACGGCGCCCATTCGATCGTCCGCAAGTGCCTCGATCTCGAATTTCCCGGCGCTCCCTACCCCTACCATTGGAGCCTGGTGGACGTGGATCTGGCCGGCGAGGCCGAGGAGGACCACGCCGAGCTCCGGCTCGATTGGAAGGGGCCGATCATGGTGCGCGTTCCGCTTGCGCCCGGCCGCCACCGGGTGATCTCCAACGGCGAGGGCGTGCTCTCCCGGCTGCCCGCGAGCTGGAAGCCCGGCAAGGTGCACTGGCAGTCGGACTTCACCGTCAGCCACCGCATGGTGAAGAAGCGCGGGCATGGCCGCGTCTGGCTGATCGGCGACGCCGCCCACATCCATTCGCCCGCCGGTGGGCGCGGCATGAACCTCGGCATCGAGGACGGGGTGAGCTTCGCCCGCTGCATCCATGCCAAGGCCTCGATCGAAGGCTGGGCCGATCGGCGCCAGCGCCGCGCGCGGCGCGTGGTGCGCGAGAGCGACGCCATGCAGCGGCTCGCGACCGCCCAGGGCTTCATGGGCAGAAGGGTCGCTCCGGCGGTGATCCGGGGCCTCCTCCGCGTGCGGCCGCTCCATGACATTCTGATCAAGCACATCGGCGGCCTCAACTGACTCCGGAACCCTCTCTCCGGCTATACTTCCGGAAAAGTCGGAGAGGAGGAGTTCATGGAAGTCCGCGCCGCAATCGCAGCTCGATCAGGCGCGATCAACGCCCCAGGATGTTCGGTGCATTCACAACGAACTTTGGCGTGAACACCTGTCCTGAAAGCCCATCGATGGTCTTGCGATCCGCGCCGGAGAGCTGCGGTCCATCGGCTGCGAAGCCGGTCTTGGCCAAGGATGCATTTTGGCTTGCGAGTTGCCGGAACTCCCTCACGCGATTGACCATGGCCATGGTCAACGGGAGGTTCTTGCTGGTCTTGAGCGCGTCGGCCACCGCGTTGAAGGTCGCGGCGGACGGCGGATTGCCCCGCGGGTTCGAACCGGCGAGTTTGTTGACGATCGAACGGCCGGCCGGGGTATCTTGCAGGAGGTAGCGTACGGCGGGTTGCTGGAGCGCCGCGGTGATTTCGCGCGTGTAGTGTCCGCCGGATTCGCAGACTAGCGACGTGCCGTCCTTGCGCTTGAGATAGGCCGCGGTCTCCTGACACAAGGCGAGACTTTCAGCGTTCTCGCATTCGACGCGGTTGGCGTCGTAGGCCCGGCGCGGCTGACAGGCGACCAGTGGATAGCGATTGAGCTGATTGTTCAACATCCAGCTCATATGGCCAAGCTGTAGCGGCGAAAACGCGTTGTGGCTTCTGCCCAGGAGGCAGCCGAAATAGCCTTGATTATTCAGGCGATCCGGCGTGAGTTGTTTCCCGTTGACGGCGACGGTGCGTGGATTACCGCATGCCGTCGTCCCCAACTTCTCCCACGCGACGCCGACTCTGATGTCGTCCGGCGTGTCGCCAAATTCATCCTGATTGAACGTGTGAGCGAGCCCGAAGTAATGCCCAAGTTCATGGGCGTGGTGCGATACTGAACCGATACTCTCACCAACGGAGCGCTCCGATACGTTGTTGGAAACGGCGGACATGCCGTTCTTGTCCTTCGGCAAGCCCGGCACGAGATGATAGCTGGTCTCGGGCTTTCGGGAGATGTGCTGGATCATCCGCTCGATTTCGAATTCGGCGACACCGCCGCTCGACCCGCCGCCCCTATAGCCGGCCATGATGATGATCGTCACTTTTCCATAATGGGTGGTGGCGGCGACCTTCGTGCCGCGATTTGGAGAGTCCCAATTCGTAGTATTGTCGGGATTGCGGTTTTTCGCCTGATTGGCCACCGTATCGTTGACACGCAAATAGTCATGATCGGGATCGAACACAAATCGCACGCCGAGCCTCGCATAGTATTCGCTCAGGCGTAGCGCGAGGTTCTCCATAATCTGTTTGACGCGTTCGTCCGTCGCATTTCCATTCGACGAATTGCCGCCGTCGTCATCCGCGTAGCGCAATAGCGCCAGCCGCAGCGTGCGCACGACAACCGGCCGGAACCAGCTCGTCTGGCGAGGCCGCACGGCGGAGCACGCCATGACCTTGACGGGATTCCTTTGCCGGACCGGATCGGCGAATGGATCTAGCGTCGCGGCCAGGCATTGATCGGCCTTTTCGTCGGGGTGAATTTGTCCGTAAACGTCGGCGTTCAGCCATTTCGCATTGGGGACGGGATCACGGACGCGATACATCCATTTCTGGCTTGCCTCGTCACGACAGGGTGCCAGTGAAACATTCCCTTCGCCGGCCAGTGTCAGGCAGTCACCATTCGCGCCCAGCCGGATTGCCTTGCCCACGAATTTCCAGTTCTGTTCGACTCGCCCATCGCAATCCGATGTCACCAATGCCGCGGACGGCGCATCCGCGGTCAGGCAACGGCCCATCGGGCCCGTGACGGGCAGACCGTCCGCGCCGCTGAAATAGGCGGCGAGGTCCGGCGCCCGGTAGGTCGGCAGCGTCTCTTTGGCCGCGCTGATGGTCCAGCGCAGCGTCGGCGCGATTCCGTCACGCTTGTAGGCGCGCAGCTCGGGGCACCAGGTGACATTGACGGGCATGCCGCTGTCGTAGACTGCGGGCTTTCGCGCCTCATCGCTGTAGATCGCGACGCAGGCCCGGTTGCCGCGAGGCGACGAAATGGTTCCGGTCAGATCGTCATAGGCCCAGAAATCGCTCGCGTCGCTGCGGTTGCAGATGTTGACGAGCAGCGGCGGCGAACGGCGCTGCCGGGCGGTATCGCTTGCGCCCGGCTTGTAGTCCCGGTCGAGATACTCGAACTGCGAGCCGGGCCGGGTTGCCTGAAATACCGCGAGCCAGGGATCGATCAGGTCCTCGAAGCCCTCCAGCGTGCGCGTGGACAGGCACAGCGCGGCGCCGCGAACGGTAATTCGCAACTCGCGGGTGTCGGTCATGCTCCATTGCGAGGGATAGTCCGCGCTGAGTTGATCGCAGCGCATGACGATGACCGGGTAGAAGGTCCCTGAAAGCGGAATCGGGCGTTCCGCTCCGGGCGCCTTGATTACTGCACCTTTGGCCGGAACGACTGGCTTTCGTTGATCGACGGCAAGACAGAGCCGGGCACCGGAGACTGTCGACTTCTGATCGGAAGTGATCTCAAACGTCGCCGCGCGTCCACCCTGGATGGACGCGAGGACCGCAACAGCAGACAACGCGAAAATTTCCGAACGGCGTGCAGCGATGCAGCACAGCCGATTCAAATAGAACGCCGTCGCATGCAAAGTTAGCCCCCTGAACTCTCACGCGCGCCGGTAATTTGCAGCGTTTTTGGGTCGCTCGCAAGGTCAACGCGCGAGTCTGCGTTCTGCGTGGCTTACCCAAACGGTATAGCGATCCGGACTTGCCTTTGCAGTTTCCCGACGCACAATCGGCCGCGCGGCGACTGAGGAGATTGCTCATGGACGTGCGTGCGGCGGTGGCGATGGCGGCGGGAAAGCCGCTCGAAGTCACCACGGTGAAGCTCGAGGGCCCTGAGGCCGGCGAGGTGATGGTCGAGATCAAGGCGACCGGCGTCTGTCACACCGACGAATTCACGCTTTCGGGCGCCGACCCCGAGGGCCTCTTTCCTGCGATCCTCGGCCACGAGGGCGCCGGCATCGTGGTCGAGGTCGGTCCCGGCGTGACGTCGGTGAAGAAAGGCGACCACGTCATCCCGCTCTACATGCCGGAATGCCGGCAATGCCCGTCCTGCCTCTCGCGCAAGACCAATCTCTGCACCGCCATCCGTGCGACCCAGGGTCAGGGCGTGATGCCCGACGGCCGCTCGCGTTTCTCGCTCGACGGCGAGACAATCCACCACTACATGGGAACCTCCACCTTCGCGAATTTCACGGTGCTGCCCGAGATCGCCGTCGCCAAAATCCGCGCCGACGCCCCCTTCGACAAGGTCTGCTACATCGGTTGCGGCGTCACCACCGGCATCGGCGCCGTCATCAACACCGCGAAAGTGCAGCCCGGCTCGAAATGCGTCGTGTTCGGGCTCGGCGGCATCGGGCTGAACGTGATCCAGGGCCTGCGCCTCGTCGGCGCCGACATGATCATCGGCGTCGACAGCAATAACGACAAGAAGAAATGGGGCGAACGGTTCGGCATGACTCACTTCGTCAATCCCAAGGAAGTCGGCGGAGATCTCGTGCCCTACCTCGTCAACATGACCAAGAGCGGCGCCGATCAGATCGGCGGCGCCGACTACACCTTCGAATGCGTCGGCAATGTCGATCTGATGCGCGCGGCGCTCGAATGCTGCCACCGCGGCTGGGGCGAGAGCGTCATCATCGGCGTCGCCGGCGCCGGCAAGGAGATTTCCACCCGCCCGTTTCAGCTCGTCACCGGCCGGGTGTGGCGCGGCACCGCTTTCGGCGGCGCCAGGGGCCGCACCGACGTGCCCAAGATCGTCGACTGGTACATGGAGAAGAAGATCGAGATCGACCCCATGATCACCCACGTGATGCCGCTCGCCGACATCAACAAGGCCTTCGATCTGATGCATCGGGGGAAGTCGATCCGCTCGGTCGTCTTGTTCTAGGCGACCAAGGGCCATGCGCGGCTTTCCTTAAATATTCCGACGGCTGAAGGGTTCATCCACCCACAATAAGTGGTTCCATGTTCGATCCTGTCGACCGTTTCGCCGCCCGCAGCGGCGACGTTGTTCTGCTGCTCGCCCGCATCCTGTTCGCCGCGCTCTTCATCCAGCGCGGCATCGATCGGCGCTGACGGCGAGGCCCGGCTTGACCCGGCATCGTGCATGATGTCTGTAACGACACCGGGAAAAACAAGATCGGGAGGACGCCATGTACATCAGGATTGTTGCCGCTGGCGCGGGCCTTGCCGCTATGCTTGGGATCGCGGCGCTCGCGCAGAACGCGCTCGGCATCGTGGCGGTGACGCCCGATGAGATGAAATGGAGTCCGCAGGGCGGTCTGACCCTGCCGGGGCTCGAACAGACCAAGCTCGTGGGCGATCCGGGAAAACCCGGACCCTATACGCTCCGCCTGAAATTTCCCGCCGGCTACAAGGTCGCGCCGCACATGCATCCGGACGCACGCGAAGTAACGATCCTCTCCGGCACATGGTACACCGGCTACGGCGAGACCTTCGATCCCGCCAAGCTCAAGGCTCTGCCCGCCGGCAGCTTCTACACCGAGCCGGCCAATGTCGCGCACTTCGTCGAGGTCAAGGACGCCGTCTTGATCCAGGTGAGCGGCATGGGCCCGAGCGGACGCAAATTCGTCAACCCGGCCGACGAGCCGAAAAAATAATTTTCGCGTGCACGCACCCGACGATCGCCCTGGGTCTCGCCACGGCGCGAACTCATGCGCGAGCAAAGGATCAAGAAACGTGATCGATCTCTATACCTGGACAACCCCCAACGGCCGCAAGGTCTCCATCGCGCTCGAGGAACTGGGACTTCCCTACCAGGCCCATCCGATCGACATCGGCAAGGACGAGCAGTTTCGTCCGAACTTCCTGGCGATCGCGCCCAACAACAAGATTCCGGCGATCGTCGATCGCGACAACAATTTCCATCTGATGGAATCGGGCGCGATCCTGATCTACCTCGCCGAGAAGACCGGCAAGCTGATGCCGAAGGAGATGCAAAAGCGCTATCGCGTGATCGAGTGGCTGATGTGGCAGATGGGCGGGCCCGGGCCGTTCCTCGGCCAGGTCCATCACTTCGTGCACTACCACAAGGGCAAGGCGCCCTATGCCGAGGAGCGCTACCTGAAAGAGGCGCACCGGCTCTATGGCGTGCTCGACCGCCGGCTCGCCGACCGCGAATACGTCGCCGACGACTATTCGATCGCCGACATCGCGATCTGGCCGTGGATCTCGCGCTTCGAATGGCAGACCATCGACTTGAACCGGTACCCCAACGTGAAGCGCTGGTACGTGGCGATCGCCAAGCGCCCGGCGGTCGAGCGCGGCTATCACGTGCCGAAGCGCATGAACGCGATCCCGATGCCCTAGGGCGTGATCCCGAAAAGTGGGAACCGGTTTTCGGATAAGATCACGCCCAAAATCAAAATGTTAGCGTGGCAGGCCGATTCAATTCGAACTGATCAGATTCTAGGCGGGCGGCGAATCCTCACCCCGCTCGATCGCACGCGCCA
>JAHFPO010000214.1 GCA_023266695.1 Hyphomicrobiales bacterium
GCGATGATAAAGGAAGGAACCCGAGGAACCATGCGCACCGAGCTCGTCTCGATCGAAACCGACACCCTCCCGCTCGACGGCGCCTTCTACCGGCCGGACGGCGAGCCCGCGGGCGCCGTGCTCCTCTTCCACGGCAACACCATGAACTTCTATTCCGGGGCGCCGCGTTTCCTGCCGCCGGCGCTCGCCGAGCTCGGGCTCGCCTCGCTCGCCTTCAACCGGCGCGGCCACGACATCCTCGGTATCCGCGACAGCCGCGCCGCCGTCGGCGCCGCCTTTCAGCTCACGCGCGATGCCATCGCCGACAACCGCTATGCGGCGCGCTGGCTCGCTGGCCGCGGCTTTTCCGCGCCGATCGTGATCGGCCACAGCAACGGCGGCACGCTCGCGGTTCGCCACGTCGCCGACCATCGGGAGACGCCGGCGCTGGTGTTGCTCTCGGCGCACATGGGTGGGCGCGGCATGGTCGCGCGCGCGAGCAAGGCTGGGCTGCTTGCCGGCGATCGCCTCGCGGAAATCACCGCGCGCGCCCGCGAGTTGGCGGCGGCCGGCCGCGGCCGCGAACTCATGTTGCTGCCCGGCTGGTGGTACGTGACGACGGCGGAAAGTTTTCTCGATCTCCTCACCGAGAGTCCCAACCTCTGCGCGCTGGCGCCGGAGATCAAATGCCCGGTGCTGTATCTCCGCGGCGACCAGGAGCCCGCCGATCTCTATCCGGCCGAAGCCTTCCAGGCGCGGGCAGGCGGCCCCTGCGACGTCGCGATTATTTCCGATTGCGACCACTTCTACGTCGGCCGCGAGCGGGCGGTCGCCGAAATCGTGGCGGCGTGGCTCCAGCGGACGGTGCCGGAATGCGGGGAGACTCGTTGAAAACAGGCCCGTTGAAAAGGCGGCTCGCGGCTCCTGGCGTCAAATATGGATTCCGTATGCGCGCGAAAGCTAGAGCGGTTTCCGATCGAGTTGAATCGAGAAACCGCTCTAGATTCTTGTTTTTGTCGCATTTTCTGCGGCGAACCGGTGCCCACTTCGCCGGAAAATGCTCTAGTATCGTCCGGCCAGAGCACGAGGAATCCCATGCCGGTCTATGCGCTCGACACCATCCGCGAAGAATTCGTCACTCCGAAACATTCCGCCGCCTACGGCCGGCTCATCACCGGCGAGCAGATCGAGGTCGGGCTCTTGCGCTTCAAGGCGGGCGAGGGCGCCAAGACCCATTCCCATCCGCACGAGCAGATCATCGTGATGTTGCGCGGGCGGATGAAATTCACCCTCGGCGACGAGGTCGCGGAGATCGGCAAGGGCGACGCCGTTCACATCCCGCCCAATGTCCCGCACTCCACCGTGGCGCTCGAAGACGTGGAATGCGTGAGCTGCAAGGGCGTGGTCGGCGGGGTCGGCCACCGCATCTGAGCGGGCGAAACGAAGCGCCGCATCTATGGCTGCGCGCCCCAGGCGTTGAGGGCGGCGGAGGAGGCGGCGCCCCCGATCACGCACGGCAGGCCGAGCTCGACATGGCCGGTCGCCGCCGCCGCGATGCAGCCGACCGCGAGCGCGCCCTGGCCCACCTGTCCCCACAGGGAGGCGTCGCGCTTGTAGCCCGGGCCCTTGCGTTTCAGATCCTCGATCGCGGCGAGCGCCACCTTGCGGATCTTCGCGGTGTCGACCGTCTCGGCCGCCTCGATCACTTCGTCGAGCATCGCCGTCGTCTTCTTGGGTTGGTGCTTGGCCGCCCATTTCAGCATCGCCAACAGCTCGTGGTCGCGCGCGGCGTTGGTGGCAAGGGTGAACTTCGCCATGGCGCCGAGGGTGAGCTTGTCGACGCTGTTCCTGTCCTTCGACCACGGCACCATGGCGATGATGCGCGCGATCGGCTCATAGGCGCCGGTGGCGAAATAGAAGCCCCACAGCGTGTCGATGAGATCGGGCGTGGGCTCGAGCAGAGCGGGCTTCGGCGCCGCGTCGGCGTCCTCGCCCTTGAGCTTGTCGAGGAGGCCGGGCGTCTTCTTGAACGCCACGCGGTCGAGGGTGGCCAACCTGCCGTCGAGATATTTCGTCATCATCACCTGGCGCCCCGGCATGTGCATGCGGAAGGAGCGCAGCAGGCCCTTCCATTCGGTGAGGCCCGAATAAGCGATCGCCCGCACCACCACCCACTGATCCTCGGGCGGCAGCGGAAGGATTTTCGCGATCAATTCCTCGGCCTCGACCGGATGGGAATTGAGGACGCCGGCGAGGAAGCCGACATAGACGCCGGCGGATTCCGGATCGCGGAAGACGCCGACCCGGCTCATGGTGCGAACGGCGGAAGGGACGGCGGCGAGATCGGGATAGGCGCGGTAGCCGTTGATCCACATCAACAGCGCCTCGGACGAGGGCCGCTCGTTCTTCTGCGGCGGCGCGGAGGAGGCCGGGGCAAGCGAGCTCAAAATGGAAATGAGAACGGCGGCGATGAAACGCATTTCCCCTCCCGGCCTGCCTCAACTCGATACACTCGGCAGCCCCCGCCGGGCGCGATAGAGATCAAGCGGCCGGGACAATTTCGTGACGGAAGCGGGGAGGCGCTGTGGCCGCTCTAAAGAGAGCGAGCGCGCCGGGCGCGTGCGGGCGGACGCGCAAGCGCGCCGTCCCATCTTGGCACGGGGGGATTGGGGCGGTTCCATGGCGCGTGCGATCGAGCGGGGTGAGGATTCGCCGCCCGCCTAGAATCTGATCAGTTCGAATTGAATCGGCCTGCCCCGCTAACATTTTGATTTTGGGCGTGATCTTATCCGAAAACCGGTTCCCACTTTTCGGGATCACGCCCTAGGGCATCGGGATCGCGTTCATGTGCTTCGGCACGTGATAGCCGCGCTCGACCGCCGGGCGCTTGGCGATCGCCACGTACCAGCGCTTCACGTTGGGGTACCGGTTCAA
>JAHFPO010000105.1 GCA_023266695.1 Hyphomicrobiales bacterium
GGTGCGGAACATGAGCGTGCGCCCCGGCTCCTCGCCCTCGACTTCGAGCGCGACGGCAAGGAAGGGCACATCATCAACCTTAATGCCGACCTTCTCCACCGGCGTCACCAGGAAATAGCGCTCACCTTCGCGCTTGAGCACGGAGGCGAACAAGCGCACCAGTGCGGGCCGGCCGATGGGTGTACCGAGATAATGCCAGCTGCCGTCGGATGCGATTCGCATGTCGAGATCGCCGCAGAAGGGCGGGTCCCACAGGTGCACGGGCGGCGGCTCACGACCGCGGCCGACCGCCACGGCGAGCGAATCGAGCCCCACGGACCGGCCTTGGCTCATGCTTCCTCCACCTACGGCTCGGCTCGCGATTTCGTGATAGGACGTCCCCGGATCGGTATTTTCCTAGGATAGCGTAAGCTTGTGCCAATGGCAGGATTTGCCTTGATTGCGGCCGAGTCGCGGGGTTTCGTGTGCACGGTACTTGCGCGGAATCGGGGCCGGCAATCCTGCCGACCCTTTGGGTGAGCGGAGGCGCGAATGACGGCCGCAAAGACTGAGAATTTCGAACGCATCGATCAGGCGATCGTCCGCGCCGCGGAATCGACCGCGGCGAGCGTGCGAACGGCTCGCGCCGCCATCGGTGCCGTGATCTTCGGACAGGACGAGGTGGTCGAGCGGGCGCTCATCACTGTGCTCGCCGGCGGCCATGCTTTGCTCATCGGCGTGCCCGGCCTCGCCAAGACCAAGCTCGTCGACACCATGGGCACGGTACTCGGCCTCGAGGCCCGGCGCATCCAGTTCACCCCGGACCTGATGCCGTCCGACATCCTGGGCTCGGAAGTGCTGGAGGAGAGCACCACCGGCAAGCGCGCCTTCCGTTTCATCAAGGGCCCGGTATTCGCTCAGCTTTTGCTTGCCGATGAAATCAATCGCGCCAGCCCGCGTACCCAATCGGCGCTGTTGCAGGCGATGCAGGAATATCACGTCACGATCGCCGGCGCCCGCCACGACCTGCCCAAACCGTTCCATGTGCTCTCGACCCAGAACCCGCTCGAGCAGGAGGGCACCTATCCGCTTCCGGAGGCGCAGCTCGACCGCTTTCTGATGGAGATCGACGTCGATTATCCCGACCGCGAAGCCGAGCGCCGGATTCTCTTCGATACCACCGGCGTCGAGGAGACCAAGCCGCGCCAGGCCATGACCGCCGAGGATCTGCTCGCCGCGCAACGCCTCGTTCGTCGCATCCCGGTCGGTCAGTCGGTAGTGGAGGCGATCCTCAATCTCGTCCGCTCGGCCCGCCCCACGACGAACGGAAGCGACCCCGCCAAGTACATCGCCTGGGGTCCGAGCCCACGCGCGAGTCAGGCGTTGATGCTCGCCGTGCGCGCCCGCGCGCTGCTCGACGGACGGCTCGCGCCTTCGATCGACGACGTGCTGGCGCTCGCCGAGCCCGTGCTCAAGCACCGCATGGCGCTCACCTTCGCCGCGCGCGCCGACGGCGAGACCATCGAGGGCGTGATCAATCGCCTCAAGACGCGACTCGGGTGAGCGGATGAGCTCCGGTCCGGCCGCCACGGAAACGGATATTGGCGCGGTGCGCTCGGCCGCACACCAGGCGGCCGAACTCATTGCTTCCTTGCCGCGGCTCATTCTGGAGGCGAGGCGGGCCGCGGCCTCGGTTTTCCACGGGCTGCATGGCCGCCGCCGCGCCGGACCGGGAGAGAATTTCTGGCAATACCGGCGTTTCGTCGCTGGCGAACCCGCAAGCCGCGTCGATTGGCGCCGTTCGGCGCGCGATGATCTGCTCTATGTACGTGAGCGCGAATGGGAAGCTGCGCGCACGATCTGGATCTGGCCCGATCGCTCCCCCTCCATGGTGTTCGCCTCATCGCTGGTGCAGGAGACCAAGCGCGATCGTGCGCTCGTCCTCGCCCTGGCGTTGGGCGAATTGTTGGTGCGCGGCGGTGAGCGCGTCGGTATTCCCGGCGCGATGCGTCCGACCGCGAGCCGCGCGGTGATCGACCGCATGACCGATGCAATCATCCATGCCGTGGGCGAGCCGCAAAGCTTGCCGCCGGCCTTCACCCCCGGGCCGCGCGAGGAAGTCGTGCTCCTGGGCGATCTCTGGAGCCCGACGCCGCAGGTTGTCGGCACCATTGCGAACCTTTCCATCAGCGGCGCCGGCGGCCACGTGGTCCAGATCGTCGATCCCGCCGAGGAGAGCTTCCCCTATTCCGGACGTATCGAATTCCTCGAACCGGAGGGTGCCGGCTCGATCACGGTCGGCCGGGCGGAAGCATGGGCGGCCGATTATACCTATCGCGTCGCTCGCCACCGTTCATTGATCCGCGCCGAGACCGCGCGGCGCGACTGGAGCTTTGCCGTGCATCGCACCGATCGTCCGGCAAGCGAGCTGTTGCTCGCGCTTCATGCCCGCATGGGCTCCTCGCACGACGTGCTCGCGCACCGCAGGCGAAACATGGTGACGACGACGGTCGTAGAGGATGCCGCATGATCGCAGGGCTTCCTCTCGGCTTCAGCTCGCCGCTCCTGCTCATCGCGCTCGTCGCCCTGCCCGTGCTGTGGTGGCTCCTGCGTCTGGTGCCGCCGCGGCCCCGGCGGATCGCTTTTCCGCCGACGCGGCTCCTGTTCGAGATCGAGCCCAAGGAGGAGACGCCCGCGCGCACGCCCTGGTGGCTCACGGCTCTTCGACTGCTCCTTGCCGCGCTCATCATCATCGCAGCGGCGGGGCCAATCTGGAAACCCCCGCTGGCCGGCACCCGCCCGTCGGGGCCCGTGGTCCTGATCATCGATTCGGGCTGGGCGGCCGCCGCCAGCTGGCGCACCCGGCTCGCCACGGTCGAAGCGATCATTGCTCGGGCGGAGGCTGAAGGCCGCGGCGTTGCCTTGCTCTCGACCGCAAACCCGGCGAAGGAAGTATCGCTGCTGCGTCCTGGTGAGGCCCGCGAGTCTCTCCGGCTGCTCGCTCCTTCTCCGCATACGCCCAACCGCTCCGATCTTCTGCTTCCACTCGCACGGTTGTTGCGTGTGGTTCCCGATATCTCGGTGATCTGGCTTTCGGACGGCGTCGACCTCGGCGACGGCGCCCGCTTCGTCGAAGGGCTCGCCAATCTCGCGCGCGACCATGTCGTCGTCGTAACCGGCGGCATCGAGGGAGCGCGCGCGCTCGCCGCCGTGGACAATGCCGCCGGCGGCCTCTCGGTGAAAGTCTTGCGCGCCGATGATTCCGCGCCGGCGCAAGGATTCGTCCGGGCGCGCGATCTGCGCGGGCTCGCGCTTGGCGATGCAGCGTTCACGTTCGACGGCGGCGCCAGCGAGACCGAGTCCCGTTTCGATCTGCCGGTCGAGATCCGCAACGACATCGCCCGTCTCGAGATCGTGGGCGAGCATTCCGCCGGGGCCGTGCAGCTTCTCGACAAGCGTTGGCGGCGACGCACCGTCGGCGTGGTGTCGGGTTCGACCATCGATACCAGCCAGCCGCTGCTCGCCGCGAACTATTACTTGTCGCGCGCGCTCGGACCCTTTGCCGACATCCGGGTCGCCGAAGGCGCCGCCCCCGGTGAAGCGGTTGGCCGTTTCATCGATCAACGCCTGCCCGCGATCGTGCTTTCCGATGTCGGCACCATCGCCACCGCTGCGCGCCAACGCCTGGTGCGCTGGGTCGAGGACGGCGGCGCACTCATCCGCTTCGCCGGCCCGCGTCTCGCCGCCGCCGAGGACGATCTCGTGCCGGTCCGGCTGCGCCGCGGCGGCCGGGTGCTCGGCGGCTCGCTGTCCTGGGATCAGCCGCAAAAGCTCGGAAGTTTCTCGCGCGAAGGGCCATTCCACGATCTCACCGTACCGGACGACGTCACCGTGACGCGCCAGGTGCTCGCCGAACCGGATGGACAATTGGCCGAGCATACTTGGGCCTCGCTCGCCGACGGCACGCCGCTCGTCACCGCCGCCAAACGCGGCCGCGGCCTGGTGGTTCTGTTTCATGTCACCGCCGATACCGCCTGGTCGAATCTGCCGCTTTCTGGGGCCTTCGTTGACATGTTGCGCCGCATCGTCGCGCTCGCGGGCGCGGGCGGCGCCGCGGCGGAGTCAGTGCCCGAACGCGGCCCGGCGCCCACCATCGCGCCCTCCCGGCTGCTCGACGGCTTCGGAACCTTCACGGCGCCGGGGCCGACCGCGCGACCGATCCCCGCCGACTATGGCGGCCGTGCATCCGCCGATCACCCGCCGGGATTCTATGGCCCGCCGGAAGGCTTGCTCGCGGCGAACACGCTCGCCCCGCGTGACCGGCCGAAGCCGCTCGATCTAGGCCCGCTCGCCGCCCGCGCCGAGCCTTATCATCAGGGCGAGCCGATCGACCTCAGAGCGGGAGTATTGATCGGCGTCCTCAGTCTGCTTCTGCTCGACGGCTTGATCGTCTTCGCGCTCGCGGGCGGACTCGCGCGCCTGGGCTGGCGGCGGGCGACCATCGCACTTGCGCTCGCTGCCGTTCTTTCCGCCGCCAACGACGATCGTGCTTCGGCGCAAGAAAGCTTCGAACTGCGGGCGAGCATACAGACACGACTCGCCTATGTGATCACCGGCGACTCCGAGGTCGATGCGGTGAGCCGTGCCGGACTCGAAGGACTCTCCGTCTTTCTCTCCCAACGCACCGCGCTCGAGCCCGCCGATCCGATGGCCGTCGATGTCTCCCGCGACGATCTTGCCTTCTTCCCGATTCTCTATTGGCCGATCGTGGTGAGCGGCCCGAAGCCGACGGCGGCGACGCTTGCTCGTGTCGATGCTTATATGAAACAGGGCGGCACGATTCTGTTCGACACCCGCGACGCCTTCACGGCCGTGCCGGGACGCCCGAACGAGGTCTCGCCCGCCCTCGCCAAGCTCCGTGAAATTCTTTCCTCGCTCGACATCCCCGAGCTCGAGCCGGTTCCGCGCGACCACGTGCTGACCAAATCGTTCTATCTGCTGCGCGATTTTCCCGGCCGCTATACCAATGGAACCCTGTGGGTCGAGGCCTTGCCGGCGGCGGAGGGCGAGCAGGAGACGCGGCCCGCCCGCGCCGGCGACGGCGTATCGCCCATCCTCATCACCTCGAATGATTTCGCGGGCGCCTGGGCGGTCGGCAACGACGGCCAGCCGCTCTTGCCGCTCACGCCGGGCGAGCCGCGCCAGCGTGAATTCTCCTTCCGCGTAGGGGTCAACATCATCATGTATGTCCTGACCGGAAACTATAAGGCCGACCAGGTGCATGTGCCGGCGCTTCTGGAGAGGTTGGGGCAATGAGCGCGCGGCACACTCTCTTCATCCCTCCCCTGAAAGGGGAGGGTCGCCGCGAAGCGGCGGGGTGGGGTCGCGGGAGGCATAACAAGGCGCCCACGACCCCCACCCGGCGCGGCTTTGCCGCGCCGACCTCCCCCTTTCAGGGGGAGGTAGTCGGAAATGAGCGAAGCGCGTGATGAACTTCGGCATCACCTTCGAGCCACTCGTCTCGCTGCCGGTGCTGATCGCCGCCGGCATCGTTGCGATCGCCGTCGCTTGCCTTCCGCTCATCTCACGCACGCGCGGCGCGCTGGTGCGAGCGACCGCGCTGGCGCTCGCGCTGGCGGCGCTCGCCAATCCTTCGCTCACGCGCGAAGACCGGGATCCGCTGCCCGTCGTGGCGGCGGTCGTGTTCGATCAGAGCGCGAGCCAGCGTTTCGGCGACCGGACGCAGGCGACGCAAGCCGCGCGTGCCGCGCTGATGGAACGGCTGGCACGGATTGCGGGGCTCGAGCTGCGCGTCGTCGAGGCCGGCGGCGGCGACAGCGAAGGCGACGGCACTCGTCTGTTCACCGCCCTCGGCGCCGCTCTTGCCGACGTACCGCCCGAGCGCATTGCCGGGGCGATCCTCGTCACCGATGGCCGCGTCCACGACGTACCGTCGGCCTCGCTCCTCGGGTTCGCCGCGCCGGTCCATGCGCTCATCACCGGTCGCGAGGGCGAGCGCGACCGCCGCGTCGTGTTCACCGCGACGCCGCGTTTCGGCATCGTCGGCCACAAGCAGACCATCGGCTATCGCATCGAGGACGAGGGCGCGCCCAAGGGCGCCCGCGTCGGCATCACCGTGCGGCGCGACGGCGAGATCGTCGCCCGCCCGAGCGTCATCGCCGGCGAACCGGCGGAAATCCCGATCGAGATCGTCCACGCCGGGTCGAACATCATCGAGATCGAAGCGGCGCCGCTCGATGGCGAACTCACGCCGCTCAACAATCGCGTCGCGCTGACGATTGAAGGCGTACGGGAGAAACTTCGCGTGCTGCTCGTCTCCGGCGAGCCGCACTCCGGTGAGCGCACCTGGCGCAATCTCTTGAAGTCCGACGCCAATGTCGATCTCGTGCATTTCACCATCCTGCGCCCGCCCGAGAAGCAGGACGGCACGCCGATCAACGAGCTGTCGCTCATCGCCTTCCCGACGCGCGAGCTGTTCCAGCAGAAGATCAAGGATTTCCAGCTCATCATCTTCGATCGCTATGCCCAGCAGGGCGTGCTGCCGCTGATCTATTTCGACAACATCGTGCGCTATGTGCGCGAGGGCGGCGCGTTGCTGGTCGCCGCCGGCGCCGAATATGCCAATCCCGGCTCGATCTACCGCTCTCCGCTCGAAGCGGTGCTGCCGGCGGAGCCGACCGGAAACATCACCGAAGTCGGCTACCGCGCGCGTCTCTCCGAGGAGGGCAAGCGTCATCCGGTCACCCGCTCGCTGCCGGGCGCGAATTCCGATCCGCCGCGCTGGAGCCGGTGGTTCCGCGCCGTCGATGCACGCATCGAGAACGCCACCGTCGTGATGAAGGGTCCCGGAGACACTCCGCTCCTGGTGCTCGCGCGCCAGAACGAGGGGCGTGTCGCACTCCTGCTCTCCGATCACATCTGGCTGTGGGCGCGCGGCTACGAGGGCGGCGGCCCCCATCTCGATCTGTTGCGGCGGCTGTCGCACTGGCTGATGAAGGAGCCCGAGCTCGAGGAGGAACGGCTCAAGTTGACGGCGCACGGCAAGGAGCTCGTGGTCGAACGCTGGACCATGAGCGAGAAGGTGGCGCCGGTCATGGTGACGACGCCTTCGGGTATCACGCGAACGCTCACGCTCGATGCGGCCGAGCCCGGCCTCTTCCGTGCTTCGACTGCGGCTTCCGAGGTCGGCCTGTGGCGGGCGACCGACGGAACCTTGAACGCGCTGGTCAATATCGGTCCGATCAATCCGCGCGAATTCGCCGAGGTGACGAGCACCAAGGAAGTGCTCGCGCCCATTGCCGCGGCCACCGGGGGCGGCGTGTGGCGGATCGCCGAATTGGGGCAGGCGGCGCCGCGGGTGGTGGGCGTGCGTTCGGGCGAGCGTTTCGCCGGCGCCGACTGGCTCGGTTTGAAATTGCGCGAGGCGAGCGTGGTGCGCGGCCTCGGGCTGTTTCCCCTCTTCGCCGGCCTGTCCGGACTCTTGATCCTGCTCGCGGCCATCGCCGCCACCTGGGCAAGAGAGGGCCGTTGAGTAAACAAAATTCAGACGTAAATCTTATTTCCCCTCTCCCCTCGTGGGAGAGGGTGGATCGGTGCGAAGCACCGAGCCGGGAGAGGGGGTCACTTCGATTTCATTCAGGATTCGGTCGAGGACAAGGTTTGTCGATCTCAAAACGTAGTCATTCCAGAATCGTAAAACCTTGAAACCTTGATCTTCGAACCAGCGATCGCGCACCACATCCGATCGTCGCTCCACATGCTGGCCGCCATCAACTTCAATGACAAGTCTGTTTGAGAAGCTCACGAAATCAACGATATAAGGACCAATCGGAATTTGGCGCTTGAACTTCAAGCCGGCGAATCTGTTTGCTCGCAACCGATACCAGAGCCGCCGCTCAGCATCGGTCATATTTTGACGTAAAGATTTAGCGTGCCTAGATGACATCCCCCTCTCCCGCCTCGCCGCTACGCGGCTCGGCACCCTCTCCCACAAGGGGAGAGGGGAAGAAAATAATTCTCGCGCCCTCGTTAACCCCCAGCCGAAAAATCCGGTTGCACCGGCCCCTCGACGCCCTCGAATGCTCCGGGCTGCAATTCAGCGATCAGAATACGGTCGCGATCGACCGGCCCCGGCAGCGTCACCCGGCCGCGCGCCACGCGCGCAAATCCCATGCGCCCGTAATAGGGTTCGTCGCCGACCAGCAGCACAAGCTTCGCTCCATCCTTCCTCGCCGCCGCGAGCGAGGCCTCGATCATCCCCTGCCCGATGCCGCGGTCGCGGAACGGCGGCTCGATGGTGAGCGGGCCGAGCAAGAGCGCCGGCGTCTCGCCGATGCGGATCGGCGTCAGCCGCACCGAACCGACCAAAAGCGTGCCGATGCGCGCGGTGAAGGA
>JAHFPO010000215.1 GCA_023266695.1 Hyphomicrobiales bacterium
AATGTCGGTGTCCATAGGTGTCGTCCCCCTGGTGATGGAGCGACTCTACACCCAGGTTTTCGCCCCCCCGGCGAGCCTCCAGGACACGCGATGATCCATCGCCCCATGATTTCTCGGGATGAACCCCGTCAGACCGGCCTCGCCGGGCCCGTACGGCTCGCTGAGAACGAATTTGCCGGGCCCGCGGGCGCGTTCGTCGGTGCTCTTCGAGAAACGTGTCACGCAAAAATTTCGCGCGGCAAGCAGACTGAACGGCTCCCGGCCGGAAAATGCGCCGGCCGGCGTGATCACAAGTGCGTTGGCGACCCGCCCCCGCCCTACGGATCAGCGAGGCGGCGCTTCCTTCCGAGCGCACGAGATGCGCATTCGGTTGCGGGCGATCCACGTATAGACCCGGCGGGCGAAGGGGCGGGCGCGGGGAAGATCCAACAGCGTGGCGATCCAGCGCCAGCGGGGGATGCGGCGCAGGATCTCGGGGGCGGCGTCGGCGCCGGCCAGCACGCGGCCGTCGGGCATGACGAGCTGCATGGCTTGCATGCACGTCTCGTCGGCGATCGACGGAAACCGCTCGCGGCGAACGGGCGAGCGACACGGCAGGATCTCGAGATCGCGGGCGCCGCCCGCCTCGGCGCGACGCAGCAGCCACAGCGCGCTCGCCCGGCACATCGGGCATTCGCCGTCGTAGATCAGGACGGCTGAAGAGGCGCCGGTCACTTTCCCCATCGCGAGAGCGTGCGGTAGTAGAGAACGAGGCCGATCGCGACCGCGATCGACACGACGGCCTCGACCAGCGGCGCCACGCCGGGTGCCCGCCCATACTGGCGCAGCTCGACCGCGGCGAAGAACACGAAGAAGGCGATCGCCGCCCCGATGAGGATCCGGTGCGCGGTGATCAGTCTCATCGACGTCGCGCGATGCCTACACGCCGAGGACGGCCTTGACGGAGTCGCGCGCGATGCCGACGGTCCGGTCGATCTCGGCCGCGGTGACCACCAGCGGCGGCGCGAAGTACATCGAGTCGCCGGGCGCGGGGTGCGGGCCGGGACTCGGCCGCGTGCGGGTGACGAGGCCGCGCTTCATCATCTCGGCCTGGATGCGGGCCGCGACCTTGCGGTCCCCCGCGAAGTTCTTCTTGGTCGCCCGGTCCTCGACCAGCTCCACCGCGGCGAGCAGGCCCTTGCCCCCGCGGATATCGCCCGTGTTGGGATGATCGCCGAAGGCGGTCGTGAGGCTCTCGTGCAGGCGGATGCCCATCGTGGCGGCGTTCTCCCACAGCCGCTCGCGCTCCATGATCGCGACGTTGGCCAGACCCACCGCGCAGCACGTCGGGTGCGCCGAGTAGGTGTAGGCGTGATTCCAGCGATCCTCGGGCTTGACCGTATCCATCGCTTCCTTGACCGCCTGGTTCACCATGATGCCGCCGAGCGGCAGGTAGCCGGAGGTCACACCCTTGGCGAACGACATGATGTCCGGCTTGACGTTCCAGTGGCTCATCGCGAACCACTTGCCCGTCCGGCAGAACCCGGTGATCACCTCGTCGGCGATGAATAGCACGTGGTGGCGGTCGCAGATCTCGCGCACGAGCGGAAAGTAATCGTCGGTCGGATAGATCACGCCGCCGCCGCCGTGGATGGGCTCGGCGATGAAGGCGGCGACCGTGTCCGGTCCCTCGCGCAGGATGGCTTCCTCCAACTCGCGCGCCGCCGCCTGGCCCACGGTCTCTCCGGGCCGGGCGCCCTGGAAGCGATACGGATAGCAGGTCTGGATGTGCACGAAGCCCGGCACGCGCGGCTCGAACATCTTCCAGTAGTTGGCCATGCCGGTCGCGCTCATGGCCTGGAGGGTCACGCCGTGATAGCCCTGCTGGCGCGAGATGACCTTCACCTTGTCGGGCTTGCCCTTGGCCTTCCAGTAGAAGCGCGCGGTCTTGAACGCCGACTCGTTGGACTCGGCGCCGCCCGACGTGAAGAAGACCGCCTGCATGTCGTAGGACAGCTCGATCAGCTTGTTCGCGAGGCTGATGGCCGGCACGTTCGACGAGCCCACGTAGCCGGTGAAGTACGCCAGCTCCTTGATCTGTGCCGCCGCGGCCTCGGCCAGCTCGGTGCGGCCGTGGCCGACGTTGACGTTCCAGAGACCCGAGAGGCCGTCGAGGTACTCGTGGCCCCCGATGTCGGTGACGGTCGCGCCGCGACCGCGGACGTAGATCATCGGCTCCGCGTTGTCGACGGGATGATGCAGCGGGTGGATCAGGTGCTCCTGATCGGCCTTGACCAGCTCGGCGGCGGTGAGCGCCATCGGATCCTCCTCGGGTGATTTTCGAGCCATTGAAGCGTCGGCTCGCCGCTACCGCGGCTCACCTCCTACTGCGGCCGGGTGAGCCCGGCGATAGTCGCCGTGGGCGATCAGGACCGCGCGGTCTCGCGCCCCACGGTACCGATAGACCCACGCGCGCGACCGGCAACCGTCGGCGAGGCTCACGCCGGCGCGGCGACGCTCGAAATTGTACCCCTCCTCGCGGTCGAGGACGTGGAGAAGTTCGCGATCATGCAGCCGGTACAGCTCGCCGCAGACACGTCCCTGACCGTCGACGAGCCCCGGATAGCCGCGCAGATCGAGCAGGTCTCCACGCACGCTGGCTTCGCCGAGAAACGTGGCGACACCGACGAGCAGCCGGTGGAGCGGATACCCGCGCATCAGCGTGCCGTAGGCGAAGAGGAGCGCGCTACGCGCTTTCGACAGCCTGCAGGACCGCGGCCAGGAACTGCGATTCGGGGAGCGCACCCTCGAACTGCACGCGATCGTTGATCACGATCTTCGGCACCGCCATCACCCGGTAGGCGCGGCTGAGATCGGGGAACTCGGTGGCCTCGATGGCGGTGGCGCGCACGCGATCGGAGGCGA
>JAHFPO010000216.1 GCA_023266695.1 Hyphomicrobiales bacterium
TGAGAGGCGAAGGTCAGAACGCGGTCGCCCGCGCGTATTTTTTCCACGTCCCCGCCGGCTGCGATCACGCGCCCGCAATTACAATAGCCGACGAGACGCGGATAGGGATTGCCCGGCCGCAAGGGCGGCGCTCCGGAATAGGCGGCAAGCTCGGTGCCCGGCGATATAGCGCTGAACTCGGTCGCAACCACCACATCTCCGGGCGCAAGCGAGGCCGGATCGATGATCTCCTCCTCGAACACCAGCTTGCCTGGGGCAAGCAGACAGCTGACACGCGCGTTTATGTTCCTGGACATCGTCATTCATCAATAGGCGTCGCGTCGTCTGCTCACGCCGCGGCTTTCTTTGCAAGCCGCGCGAGCGTGGCCGCGACCCGCTCGGCATCGGCGTCGGTCATGGCCGGAAACAACGGAATTGACAGGCAGCGAGCATAATAGGCTTCGGCGCCCGGCAGCGAGAGTTCGCCGTAGCGGCGCCGGTAATAGGGCTGCCGGTGCAGCGGGATATAGTGCACCTGGCTCCCGATGCCTTCGTCATGGAGAGCCTTGATGAGGCGCGCCCGCGTGGTCCCGAGCGCCGGAAAATCCACGTGAATGACATAGAGATGCCAGCCGTGCGGATCGCTTGCCCGCGAAACCGGACGGATGACGGGCGCGAGCGGGGCGAGTAAACGCCCATAGGTCGCGGCGATTTTTCGCCGGCGCGCGGCGAAGCGCTCGAGCTTCTTCAACTGCGAGAGCCCGAGCGCACAAAGAACATCCGGCATCCGGTAGTTCCAACCGATCTCCGCCATTTCATAATACCAGGGATTGGGCGCGTCATCCTCAAAACCGCGCACGCGATCGGAGAAACCTGCCGCCTCCCGGCTCATGCCGTGCGTACGCAGCCGGCGCATGCGCGCCGCGATCTCGGCGTCGCCCGTCGTGACCACGCCTCCCTCCCCGGTCGCGATCGCCTTCACCGGATGGGTCGAGAAGCATGCCGCTGCCGAATGACCGGCGGCGCCGATGCCGCTGACGCCCAGCGCGTGACAGGCATCCTCGACGAGCCGGATGCCGGCCCGTTTCGCCGCCGCGCCAAGGCCCGCCATGTCGCAGATTTGCCCATTGAGATGAACGGCAAAGGCGGCGCGAATTTGTTGACCGGCAGATCTGCCGCGCGTGAGCGCGGCTTCAAGCGTCTCCGGCGTCAGCAGTGCCGTATCCGAATCCACATCGGCGAATACGACTTCGGCGCCGGTCATGCGCACCGCATTGGCCGTGGAAAGAAAAGTCATGGCCGGCACGACCGCTGCGTCTCCGGCTTTCAGATCCAGCGCCAGCGCCGCCAGATGCAG
Source organism: Hyphomicrobiales bacterium (assembly GCA_023266695.1). GTDB lineage: Bacteria > Pseudomonadota > Alphaproteobacteria > Rhizobiales > Xanthobacteraceae > JAUSIF01. The sequence continues at coordinate 1,337 of JAHFPO010000216.1, forward strand.
CGCCGCCGTCCCCGAATTGCAAACGACCGCATGGGTTGCGCCCGTCGCTGCGGCAAAGGCGGTCTCGAATCGTTCGACCAGAGGTCCGGTGGTGAGAAAATCGGACTTCAACGCCGCCGCGACCGCGGCGATGTCGTCGTCCTCGATGGTCTGGCGGGCGTATGGAAGAAAGCGTTCGGTCATCATCACGCCGGGCTTTCGGTTAGAGCCCCGGTCAGGCGGCCTTTTTCTTGACGAGGTCGGCGAGGTCGGAGCCGTCAAGCCATTCGGCATTGCGGTCAGAAGAGTAACGAAAGCCGTCGGCAACCGGCCGCGCACCAAGCGCCTTGAGATGTTCGCCGTTCCAATCGGAAATCGACGGACAAATGACGTAGCGATCGTCGAGTTCGACGGTCATCCGCGCGTCGTCTTCGGTGATCATCACTTCGTGAAGCTTCTCGCCCGGACGGATACCGATGATTTCGTGCGGGAGATCGGGCGCGACGGTGCGCGCAAGGTCGGTGATCCGCATGGAGGGGATCTTCGGCACGAAAATCTCGCCTCCCTTCATCAGAGCGAGCGAAGACAGCACGAGGGCAACACCCTGCTCGAGCGTAATCCAGAACCGCGTCATGCGCGGATCGGTGATCGGCAGCGCCTTGACGCCGCGCCGCACCATATCCTCGAACAGCGGCACCACCGACCCGCGCGATCCGATGACATTGCCGTATCGCACGATCGCGAACCGGGCGCCTCGACTGCCCGATAGATTGTTCGCGGCCACCATGATCTTGTCGGAGGCAAGCTTCGAGGCGCCATAAAGGTTGATCGGGTTCGCCGCTTTATCGGTCGAGAGCGAAACGACTTTCTTGACGGAAGTCCGGAGCCCGGCCTTCACCACGTTCTCTGCGCCATGCACATTGGTCAGAATACATTCGAAAGGATTATACTCGGCCGTCGGCACGATCTTGAGCGCCGCAGCGTGGACGACGATATCGACTTCGCGCAGAGCGAGCTCGAGCCGTGAGCTGTCACGCACGTCGCCGATGAAAAAGCGCAGACGATCGAAGAGCTTCGGATAGGCTAGATGCAGCTCTTGCGCCATTGCATCCTGTTTTTGTTCGTCGCGCGAGAATACGATGAGCCGGCGCGGCGGCGGACCCGATAAGACTTTGCGGACGAAGGCGCGACCGAATGAACCGGTACCGCCGGTAATGAGAATCGAGGCGCCTGTAAGATCGGACGCCGGCTGATCGAAGGAGCGATAGGAGGTTTTGGACATGTGGAGGCGGTGCAAGGGGGTTAGGCGCGGAATGCAAGAGAGACTACCAGCCTTTCGTGTAACCCCGAACACTAGAATCGACCAGCGCCAACTGAGATGTGGCTCTCGCCGCGGCGCTCTGATATTCAGAGCCTCAAGTGTTTCATACGCTCAAGCCCAAGCGAAGAGCCTATACTGAGCCGAGGAAATTGGGGATTCACAACCCCCGTTTTCAGGCATGGTCCCGTAGCTCAGCAGGATAGAGCAGCGGTTTCCTAAACCGAAGGTCGGAGGTTCGAGTCCTCTCGGGA
>JAHFPO010000106.1 GCA_023266695.1 Hyphomicrobiales bacterium
GATGGCGTCGCGCACCTCGGTGAGCGAGATGTTGCGGGCGCCGATCGCATCGGGATCGATGCGTACGCGCAAGGCGTATTTCTGCGCGCCGAAGATATTGACCTGGGCCACGCCCGGAAGCTGCGAAATCTGCTGGGCAAGCAGGGTATCGGCGTATTCGTTGACCACCGAGAGCGGCAGCGTGTCGGAAATCACCGACAGGATCAGGATCGGCTGATCCGCCGGATTGACCTTGCGGAAGCTCGGCGGAATGGTCATTTCCACCGGCAATTGGCGCTGAACGACCGAGAGGGCGGACTGCACGTCGAGGGCCGCGTCGTCGATATTGCGGTCGAGAAAGAACTGAACCGTGATCAGGGTGGAGCCGGTAGTGCTCGACGAGGTGATCGAGTCGATACCGGCTATGGTGGAGAGCTGCCGCTCGATCGGAGTGGCAACCGCGGAAGCCATGGTCTCGGGGCTCGCGCCCGGCAAGGTCGCGGTGATGCTGATAGTGGGGAATTCGACCCGCGGCAGGGCGGCAACCGCCAACAGCCGGTAGCCGAAAATGCCACCGACGATGAGCGAGGCCATCAACAGCGTCGTCATGACCGGACGGCGGATGCAGAGTTCAGGAAGATTCACGGCATCACCTCAGACCCCGCGCGCCGGACGCACCTCGACGCGGGCGCGGTCGCGCAGCGCGAGCTGCCCATCGGTCACTACGGTCTCGTTACCGGCGAGGCCTTCCGACAGCACGGTCTCGCCTGCGCTGGTGCGGATGACCTTCACCGGACGAATGAGCGCGATCCCGCTCTCGATCACATAGACGAACGTGCCGCGCTGGCCGGTCTGCACCGCCATGGATGGCACGACCACGACATTCTGGTCGATCCGGAGCGTCAAGCGCACCGCCACCAGCGACCCCGGCCACAGCACTTCGTCCTTGTTCTCGAACAGGCCGAGAACCTTGATGGTGCCGGTGGTGGAATCGACCGCATTGTCGACGCCGGCGACCCGTCCCTCGACCGGCGCAGGACCTTCCGGCCCCGCCTCGACTCTCGCCTTGTCGCCGGTCATGCGCAGTTCCGGCAAATAGCGCTCGGGAATTGCGAAGACGACATAGATCGGCGAGAGCTGGTTCACGGTCGCGAGCGCGGGGGCGGTGTCGCTCGTCGCGCGCACCACCGTACCGGGCCGCACGCCGGAAACGCCGATCCGGCCGGTCACGGGCGAATGGATCTCATAATAGCTGCGGAGCACGCGGAGATTCTGCAACTGCGCTTCGTCCTGGGCGACCGTCGCCTTCAGCACGTCGGCATTGGTGCGAGCGTCGGCGAGCTGGACAGGCGAGGCGACTTTGCGCTCGAGCAGACCGGAAATGCGCTCGACGTCGCGCAGGGCTTTTTCGAGTTGGGCCTGATCGCGGGCAAGCTGGGCCTCGGATTGTTTGAGCTGGGCCTCGATCGTGCGTGAATCGAGAGTGAACAGGATGTCGCCGGCCTTGACGGGATCGCCGTCCTTGAAATGGACCTTCTCAATCTGGCTGTCGACGCGCGAGCGCACCGGGAGGCTGATCAGCGGCTGCACGGTGCCGAGTGCTTCGAGGCGATAAGGCACGTCCTTGCGCTCGGCCTTGCCGGCCAGAACCGGAACCACGCGCTCACGCGGCGAGGTGTTCTGCGCGACCGCGCCGCTGCCCCCGGACAAAGCCCACCAGGCAACGCCGCCCGTGGCGGCGAGCAGAGCCACCCCGAGCGCGATGGTCGCGAGCTCAGACCTTGCCGAGAATTTCATTTGAATGGCCTGACCCACTCGACGGATATAGTCGCGCGTCTGCAGACGCCAAATCCGTCCGCGTTTTTCTACCATCCGTCGCTCTTGGCTGGATTTAACATGCAGGAACTCGAACTGTCTTGCCGTCGGCTCACACGACCGCGCGAGCCTATCGCGAGAACCTGAACATACCATGAACGATAGATCGAGACGCGGGCCGAAGCGGGCTTCCCTAGGCGGGCCGATGAAGATGAAAGGGTCAATCCGCGCGATCGGGCGGGCGCGCGTTCGCGACCTCACGGATCGACAGGCGGATGCGTTTGCGCAGCACCACACGATCGTCCTCGAGGGTGAAGTCGAGTTGATCGCCGGCTTGCAGGTCCCAGCGCCGGCGCAGCTCGACCGGCACGGTGAGCTGGCCCTTGCTGGTGAGGGTGGCCTTCAAGCGGTAGGGCCGCCGATAAGGCATCGCTTCTCCTTATATTTTCCTTACTAAAGTAAGGATAATATCACCCAACCCATTGAAAATCAAGGCCGGCTATCCCCATACAAGCCGCCCATTGGGGCCCCGGTGAAGGCTGTTCCGATGCCCAGTCGTGGCCGGTCCAGCCCTGACAGACCAAAGCGCACCCCGTCTCAAACCGCGCCCCCGACCTCAGGCTGGGAGCGGGATGGGATGGGACGACGCCAAGCTCGGCGACAGGTGCTTGCGGCCGGATCAGACCTTCACATCAACCGCGAGCGTGATCTTCACGCCGGCAAGCGCCTTGGAAACGGGACAGCCGGTCTTGGCGCCCTCGGCGAGGGCGCGCACCTTTTCCTTGTCGGCTCCTGGCACTTCAACTTTGCACTGGAGCGCGCTCGTGGTGATGTTGGCGCCGCCTTCGCCGAGCACGACCTCGACCACCGAGGTGGTCTCGATCGATTTCGAAGCGAGGCCGGCTTTCATCAGACCGACGCCCAGCGCCATGGTGTAACAAGCGGCGTGGGCCGCGGCGATCAGCTCCTCGGGCGTGGTGCCGGGCGCGCCACCTTCGAACCGCGCCTTCATGCTGTAGGGTGCGTTCTTGAACAGGCCGCTCGCGGCCGTGACCTTGCCCGAGCTGTCCTTAACCGGGCCGTCCCAGCGGGCCGTTGCCGCGTTTTTCATGGCGTTTCTCCCGTTTGATGATGTGAGCCTGCTTGCCCACTGTCGCGGATCGCTTGTTCCGGATCGGTGTGTATACCATGCCGATCGGACATGATCAGTGTTTGTGCTCGCCGCCGGTCGTGCCTATTTTCTCGACCGCGAACTCGATCTCGACCGCACCCGCCTTCTCGAATACGAGCGTAGCCTTGAAGCGTTTTCCCTCGACCGGCGGTTCTTTGAGATTGACGAACATGAGGTGAGAGCCGCCGGGCGCGAGCTTGACGCTCTCTCCCGGCGCGATTTCGAGTCCTCGCGTGAGCGGCCGCATTTTCATCACGCCGCCATCTATCTTCATTTCGTGGATTTCGAAGCGGTCCGCGATCGCGGACGAGCCGCCAACGAGCCGGTCGGGGACCGATCCCTTGTTCTCGATCACCAGGTAACCCGCGGCGACGGACGCGCCTTTGGGCGTCGCCCGCGACCACGGATGGTCGATGCGGAGCGAGCCGACGGTGTAGTCGTGGGCGAAGGCCGGTGTTGGCGCGGCGATGAGAGCGAGGGCAAAAGCGATCTGGGTCATTAGGCGCATGGTTTCCTCCATGGCGCTTGCGGCCGCCCGCATAAGACGGCCCGGATGGAATGGAATGAGCGGAAATCTTCGCGCCCAGAGGCGCCAATCAGGCACCAGGGGGCGGCGTGCGCGGCGCCGCCGATCCGCGCAGCAGCGAGGATGGAAGTTCCGTCGCGAACGAGCGCCACGGTGAGAATCCGCCGGGCGCGGGGGCGATCGCCCCGATTTCGTCTGGCGCGAGCGCAGGCGTCGCCCCGCCGCTGCCGGTGCATACGAGACAACAGAGCCCGTGATCCCTGGGAGTTGCCGGCGTCGCCGGATCGTCGCCCGACGGCGCGCCGGCGAGGCAAAGCGCGAAATGGGCGCTCCCGGCTGAATGGGTCGAGGCGATCGCGCCGAATAGCGCCCCGAGGAGAAGGCCATAGGCGGCGAGGAGGGCGATCAGCGAACGGAGAGAACGGCGCATGATGGAAATCTAGCCGATCGGCGGCCGCAGCGCGAGCCTCAGCGCCCGGCGCCTTTGGCCGCGCCCGTGCGCGAGGCGGCGTCGATCAGGGTCAGCAGGCCCTTCAGAATCTCGATCGGCCGCGGCGGACAGCCGGGAATGGTGAGATCGACCGGCACCACTTCGCTCACGGCACCCGCGCAGGCATAGCTTCCCGCGAACACGCCACCGCTGCAGGCGCAGTCGCCGAGCGCCACCACCCATTTCGGATCGGGCGTGGCATTCCAGGTGCGCTCGAGCGCCACCCGCATGTTCTTCGTCACCGGCCCGGTGACCAAGAGCACGTCGGCATGGCGCGGCGAGGCGACGAATCTGAGCCCGAAGCGTTCGAGGTCGTAGACCGGATTGTTGAGGGCGTGGATTTCCAGCTCGCAGCCGTTGCAGGAACCGGCGTCGACCTCGCGGATCGACAATGAACGCCCCAGCACGCGGCGCGCGGCATTGTCGAGTTTGGCGACGAGTTCCTTCACCGCGTGCTCGTCGGCTGCCGGACCGTCGATGGTGACGGGCGATTTGATGATCGAGCGGATGAGAAGCGAGCGCATGGTCGTCTCAGAGATCGTGCCCTGAATAGGAGCAATTGAAGGATTTGTTGCAGAGCGGGAAGTCGGCGACGATGTTGTTCTCGACCGCCGCCTCCAGGAGCGGCCACTGGAACCAGGACGGATCACGCGGATGGCAGCGGGCGATGGTGCCGTCGACGGCGAGCCGCACCCACACCAGCACGTCGCCGCGGAAACCTTCGACCAGCGCCATTCCTTCCCGCGCCTCGTTCGCGGGAGCGATCACGGCTTCGATCTTGCTGCGCGGAAGTGAATCGAGAATCTGCAGAATGAGCGAAAGGCTCGCCTCGATCTCGTCGATCCTCACGCGCAGACGCGCGTCGACATCGCCGGCGTGATAGATCGGCACCTTGAAGGAGAGCGTGTCATAGGGCGCATAGGCGAGATCGCGCCGGACGTCGAAATTGCGCCCAGCGGCGCGGCCGACGTAGCCGCCGGGGGCGAAACGGCGGGCGAGCTCGGGCGCGACCACTCCGGTCGTCACCGTGCGGTCGAGCAGCGAAGGCGTTCCGTCATAGAGCGCCACGAGCTCGCGGAAGCGCGGCGCGAGTTCCTCAACGAGGGCGCGGATGCGCGTCGCTCCATCCTTGGAAAGATCGACCGTCAGCCCGCCCGGCACGATGCAGTCGCGCATCATCCGGTGGCCGAAGCAGAAGTCGGCGGCGGCGAGCACTTCCTCGCGCAGAATGCCGCAATGGGCATGGATCAACACGAACGAAGCGTCGTTGCAGATGGCTCCGAAGTCGCCGAGGTGATTGGCGAGGCGTTCGATCTCGGCCATGAGCGCGCGAATATGGACGGCCCGCGCCGGCGGCTCGATCTCGAGGGCGGCCTCGATCGCGTGCGCGAAGGCATAGGCATAGGCGACGGTGGAATCGCCGGAGACGCGGCCGACGAGCGTCGTGGCGCGGTCGAGTGTGGCGCCCGCCATCAACCCCTCGATCCCCTTGTGGACATAGCCGAGGCGCTGTTCCAGCCGTACCACCGCCTCTCCATTGGCGGTGAAGCGGAAGTGACCCGGCTCGATGATGCCGGCGTGCACCGGTCCGACCGGGATTTGATGCAGACCTTCGCCCTCGACCGGAAGGAAGGCATAGTCCTTTTGCTTCACCGCGGCACGCTTGCCGCCGGAGAGCGGCGCCGCGCGCTCCCAGGCACCGTGGTCGAGCCAGGGCCGCACGTCGCCAAGTCCATCGGGCTCGTAGCCGAAGAGATCGCGGATCGCCCGCTCAAGCCGGATCGCGGGGGCGTGGCGGTTGCCGACCGAGGGATAACGCCCGCCCTCGACCGCGACGGTCAGTTGTTCAAGTTCCTTGTCGCCGGCTGCGCGCACGACCATGTGAACGCAATCGGTGTCGGCGAAAAGCGCCATCAGCTCGCCCTCGCCGCGTCCGAGCGCCGCGGAGCGCTCGATCCACGCCTTGGCGTCGATATGGCGGCGCGGCGAGCCTTGAATGGTGGTCTTGCGGCGAGGTTCAGCCATCCTCTCACCCGAGCAGCCGAGCGACCTGTTCGAACCAGCGCACGAACGGCCACGGCAGCCAGACGCCGGCCACCAAGACGATCGCGATGTGGATATAGATCGGCACCAGCGTTGCCGTCGGCTGTTCCGAGGGCCCGGTTGGCTCGCCGAACAGCACCCCTTGCAGGCGCCAGATGAGCGCGCCGAAGGCGACCAAGAGGCCGAGACCCAACAGGACCGCAAGCAATGGTTGGCGCGCGAAGGTCGAAGTCACCAGCATGAATTCGCTGGTGAAAATCCCGAACGGCGGCAGCCCGGCGATCGCGACCACACAGAGCCCGAAAGCCACGCTGAGCGCCGGATGGCTCACCGACAGGCCGCGGATCTCGGCGATCCTCTGCGTGCCTTTCGCCTGCGCGATATGGCCGACGGCGAAGAAGATCGCGGACTTGGTGAGCGAATGCATGGTCATGTGCAGGAGCCCGGCGAAGTTCGCGATCGGTCCGCCGATGCCGAAGGCGAAGGCGACGATGCCTATGTGCTCGATCGAGCTATAGGCGAAGAAGCGTTTGATGTCGCGCCGCCGGTAGAGCATGAAGCCCGCGAAAATAAGCGAGGCGAGCCCCAGGATCACCATCAAGGGGCCGGGCGTCACCGCGTCGGCGTTCGCCGCGAGCAGCACCTTGAAGCGCAGGAGCGCGTAGAGCGCGACATTGAGCAACAATCCCGAAAGCACGGCCGAGATCGGGGTTGGACCTTCGGCATGGGCGTCCGGCAGCCAAGCATGCAGCGGCACCAGACCGGCCTTGGTGCCGTAGCCCAGGAGCAGGAACACGAAGGCGATATTGAGGAGTGCCGCGTCGAATTTGGCCGCGTGCTCGATCAGCACGGTCCAGACCATGGCGTCGAGCCCTTCACCGACCACCGGCTGGGCCGCGAGATAGACCAAGATGGTGCCAAAGAGGGCGAGCCCGATGCCGACACTGCCGAGGATGAAATATTTCCAGGCCGCCTCCAGCGCCTCGTGGGTGCGGTAGATGCCGACCATCAACACGGTCGTCAGTGTCGCGAACTCGATCGCGACCCACATCAAGCCGATATTGTTGGCGATAAGCGCCAGGTTCATCGAGAACATCAGGATCTGGTACATGGCGTGATAGAAACGCAGATAAGTCGGCGTGAGCCTTCCGCTCTCGAGTTCGTGCGCGATGTAGCTGGCGCTGAACACGCTTGTCGTGAATCCGACGAAGGTGGTCAACACGATGAAGACGTTGTTGAGGTCGTCGACGATTAGATATTGTCCGGGTACCGGCCGCCCAGCGAGCAACGACGCCGCGGCGAGAAACGTGAGAAAAGCGGCGAGCATGTTGAGCCGCGCCGAGACCCGATAGCCCGGCACAGCCGCGAGCAGCGCCGCCGCGCTAGCCGGGATTGCCAGCACCGCCGCGAGGGCGAGATGGGAATACTCGTTCATCCCCGGTCTCCCCGGAAGCGATCGAGCGCGCTCACATCGACGGTGTCGAACCGTTCGCGAATCCGGAACAGGAAGATGCCGATCACGATGAAGGCGATCAGGACCGAGAAGGCGACCGAAATCTCCACCACGAACGGCATGCCCCTGGCGCCGGTGGCGGCAAGGATGAGGCCGTTCTCGAGCGACATGAAGCCGACTACCTGACTCACGGCGTTTCTCCGCGTCACCATCATCAGGAGGCCGATGAGCACCACCGAGAGCGCGAAGGCCAAATCCTCGCGCGCGAGCGGGTCGGCTCCGGCGGTGGCCTTGAGCATCACCACCATCGAAAGCGCGACCAGCCCCATGCCGGCGAGCATGGTGAGTCCGATGCCGCCGACGGTTTCGATCTCGCGGTGAATGCCGAGGCGCACGATGATCCGGTGCAGCGCCAAGGGTACGATCACTCCCTTGAAGACGAGCGCGATCGCCGCCGTGACGAAGAGGTGCGGCGCGCCCTGGATGAAGGCCTGCCAGGCGACCGAGAGCGCGAGCACCACGGCATGGAGCGCAAAGACGTTGAGGAGCGCGGTGAGGCGGTCCTGGTAGAGCTGGATGAAGCTCACCAGCACCAGCGAACCCGCCAGCAGATGGGCGATGTCGAAGATGAGACCGCGCATCTAGAGGCCCCGCGACACGAACAGCAGGAGCGTTCCGAGCAGTCCCAGCATCGAGGCGATGCCGAGAAACTCGGGCACCCGGAAGACCCGCATCTTGGCGATCGAGATTTCGAACAAGGCGAGCAGCAAACCGCCGACCGCCAGCTTCAGCGGATAAAGGCTGAGACCGACAAGAAAGGCCTGGGCTTC
>JAHFPO010000217.1 GCA_023266695.1 Hyphomicrobiales bacterium
CGAGATCGGCCTGGACGAAGCGCGCGCCGGGAATCTGCTGCGGCTTGCGGTCGAGCGCCACGACTTTCAGGCCCCGGTCCAGAAACAATTTCGAGTGCCGCCCGGCCCCGCACGCGACATCCAGCACCGTCCCGTGTGTAATCAGCGGCGCCCAGCGAACGACCCAGGCGGATGGCGCGACAATGTCGTGCTCCTTCATCCCGCCGAGTCTAGACCATGCCCACCGAGACCATCCGTTTTCCCGGCGCCCAAGGCGCCGAAATCGCCGCGCGCCTCGATACGCCGGCCGGCCCGCCGCGCGCCTACGCGCTCTTCGCGCACTGCTTCACCTGCTCCAAGGACAGCAAGGCCGCGGCCTACGTCAGCCAGGCGCTCGCCGGCCAGGGCATCGCGACGCTGAGGTTCGATTTCTCCAGCCTCGAGTTTTCCTCCAACATCGACGACCTGGTCGCCGCCGCCGACTGGCTGCGCAAGAACCGCATGGCGCCGCAGATCCTCGCCGGTCACAGCCTCGGCGGCGCCGCCGTTCTCGCCGCCGCAGGCCGGATTGCCGAGGCGCGTGCCGTTGCAACGATTGGTGCGCCTTTCGAGCCCTCTCATGTGTCCCATCTGTTTTCTTCTTCTATTGATGAAATCAATTCCAAGGGAGAAGCAAGCATCAATCTCGGCGGCCGGCCGGTGCGCGTCAGCAGGCGGTTTCTCGACGACCTCGGCAAGCAGAAGGCAGCCGAGACTATCGGCGCGCTGCGCAAGCCGCTGCTCGTCTTCCACTCGCCGCGCGACACCATCGTCGACATCGACAATGCCTCGAAAATCTTCCTCGCCGCCAAGCACCCGAAGAGCTTCGTCTCGCTCGAGCGCGCCGACCACCTCTTGACCCGGCATGAGGATGCGCAGTACGCCGCCACGGTGCTCGCAGCCTGGGCGTCACGTTATTTGGACCCGCCCGCTGAAGAGCCTCAAGCCATCGCGAATGTCCGCGTGGTCGAAGCCGGCGAAGGCAGATTCGCCCAGCTCATCCAGGCCGGCCGCCACCGCCTGCGCGCCGACGAGCCTGCGGCCGCGGGCGGCGACGACAGCGGCCCCGGCCCCTACGACCTCCTGCTCGCGGGCCTCGGCGCCTGCACCTCGATGACCGTGCGCATGTACGCCGACCAGAAAAAATGGCCCCTCGCGCGCGTCACCGTCGACCTGAAGCACGACAAGGTCCACGCCGCCGACTGCGCCGATTGCGAAACCACGGAAGGCAGGATCGACAAGATCGAGCGCGTCCTCACGCTGGAGGGCGACCTCGACGACGCGCAGCGCGCGCGCCTGCTCGAAATCGCCAACAAGTGCCCGGTGCACCGGACGCTGCACGGCGAGGTCTGGATTCCGACCTCGCTTACTTCAACTCCACCTCGATGAATGCGAACTCCCCGGCGCCGGAATTGACGATGTTGTGCTCGACGCCAACCGGCCGCGCGTAGGTCTGCCCGAATTTCAACTCGGTCTCGCCGTTCCCGCTCGCCGTTTCAGCCAGCAGTTTTCCCGCAGTCAAGCAAACCACGATGTAGTCATGCGCGTGCCGGTGCCATCCGGTCTCCGCGCCCGGCGCTAGCCGCCACTCAGTGATGACGACGCGCTCGTTTTCCTCCAACAGCTTGCTGCTCGCCTTCGACCGCTCCATGACCCTCGGAGCGGAATGTTGGGCAGCTGTCGAATCACTCAATGACTTGATCTGATCGGAGCAGCAGCGACGGTGAAATCGTGAGTCCGAGCGCCTTGGCCGTCTTGAGGTTGATGACGAGTTCGAATTTGGTCGGCTGCTCGATCGGAAGGTTGGCCGGCTTGGCGCCCTTGAGGATTTTGTCGACGTAGGCGGCGGCGCGTCGGTACATGTCGGCCCGATGGACGCCGTAGGCGACGAGACCGCCCGCGTCCGCGAACTCCCTGAGGTGAAATATCGACGGCAGGCGGGTCTTCGTCGCGAGCTCAGCGATCTGCTTCAGATTCCCCGCGAACAACGGGTCGGGCAGGACGACCACGGCGCCGGCGCGCGCCGTGGTCGCATCGTGGAAAGCTTTCGCGAAATCGGCGGGGCTCTGGACCTCCAGCGATTGCAGGCGGATGCCCAACTTCCGGGCCGGCGACTGCATCTCTTTCCAGCTGAGCGGTGAGGTGGTGCCGCGCGGGTACCACAACACCGCCACGCGGGACAGCTTCGGAACGATCTGCTTGAGCAACTCGAGCCGCTTGCCGGTGAGCTCCGGAGCCATCTGGGTCAGGCCCGTGATGTTGCCGCCGGGTCGGGCCAGGCTCGCGACCAGCCCGCCGGCGACCGGATCGCCACCCGACGCCATCACGATGGGAATCGACGTCGTGGCGCTTTTGGCGATCGCCGCATCGGTCCCGACCGAAGCCACGATCACGTCGACCTTGAGACGGACCAGCTCGGCGGCGAGCTCGGGGAGGCGGTCGTTGTTGCCATTCGCGTAGCGGTACTCGATCGTGATGTTCTGGCCCTCGGTCCACCCGAGCTCGCGGAGGCCTTGGCGGAACGCCTCGTGCCACGGTGCCGCCACGGACGCCGTGAACGGCGAGAGAAATCCGACCCGCGCCGCCAGCTGAGCGGCACGAGCTCGCGGCAAGGTCAGGGCCGCCAGCGACGCGACGACAAACCGGCGCCGCGAAATCAGTGGATTATCGTGCATTACGGAAGGCTCAAGGGGACCGTTGGGATGTTAATCGTCGCGGCATCACCATTGGGCTGCCCAACGAACAGGATCGTATCCGTCGTGCGAGCGCATGACGGATACGGTCAGTTGGACTGAACCGCTGGATTCAACGCGCGAGCGGCTGTGCTTGGGAATTGAATGCAGCAGCGAGGGCGGTGA
>JAHFPO010000013.1 GCA_023266695.1 Hyphomicrobiales bacterium
CGCGAATGCGTGGCCGACGTGCTGCATGGGCACGGCGCCAAGGGCGGCGCCTATGTCCGCCTCGCGGGCGCAAGCGCCTTGCGCGTCTATACGCCCCACGGCGGCAGCCTGCATTATTCGCTCCTCTCCCCGCTCGGATTTCTCTATCTGATCGCCGAAACCGTGCTCAAATTCCGTACCGATCTCTTTCTGTTCGAGAGCGAATTCGGGCTCGCGACCTTCCGCCGCAAGATCGGTGAGCCGCGACGGGCGCGCGTGGTCCATAACGGAGTGACCGCCGCCGAGTTCGAACCGGTCGCGCCCGATGCCGACGCCGCCGATTTCGTCTTCGTCGGCGAATTGCGCCATCTCAAGGGCGTCGACGTGCTGATCGAGGCGTTGGCGCTGCTCGCCGCCAAGGGCTGGAGCGGCAGCGCGATCCTGGTCGGCGAAGGCCCCGACCGCCAGGCGCTCGAAGCGCGCGCCTCTGCCCTCGGCATCCTCCATCGCGTCCATTTTCTCGGGGCCCTGCCCGCGCGCGCGGCCTTCCGCTCGGGGCACGTGCTGGTGGTGCCGTCGCGGGCGGAATCCCTGCCCTATATCGTGCTCGAGGCCGCGGCGGCCGAAGTGCCGATGGTGGCGACCCGGGTCGGCGGCATTGCGGAAATCTTCGGCCCCGATGCCGGCGCCCTCATTCCGCCTAGTGATCCGTCAGCGCTTGCCGCGGCGCTCGGCCGGATGCGCGACGAAGGTGCCGCCGATCTCGTGCGCCGGCTGCACCAGCGCGTTGCGCGCTCCTTCACCGTCGAGGCGATGACCGACGGCGTGCTCGCCGCTTACGAAGACGCGCGCGTGGCGGTATCCGATTAATGGTTAATGCAAGAATTAAACTTTCCGACAGAAATACCCACTAAATTCTACGCGTTTCCACCATCGCGAGCCGGCGATCGACGCAAACACCGGCCCGGTTCAGGGACGCGAGGACCATGACCGAGATCGGCGCCCGCGACGTGAAGCGGGAGATGGAGGCACAAGCCGCTCGCTCGAGTGCCATCGCTCTCGTACCCGTGCGCGCGAAGGTCACCGAACTCGGACCGCTCGCGCACCGGATCGCCTCCCAGCCGATCGCGTCGGCGATTTCCCAGGTCGTGCTTGCGGGTTTCGTGCGGCTCGCCGAATTCCTGGCCATCGCCGCGCTCGGTCTTGTCATCTACGCGGCCTATGTTCCCGACGAGGGCTCGGCCTGGCGCTATGTGTGGGCGACCGGCGCCATCTCGGCGGCGGCGATCTTCGCTTTCCAGTGGGTGGAAATCTACGACGTGGCGGCGATGCGCACCCATGTCTATCAGCTGAGCAGACTCTCGGCCGCCTGGGTGACCGTGTTCCTGATCGCGCTCGCGATTTCGTTCTTCGCGAAATTCGACGGCATGTATTCGCGCGTCTGGGCGGCGACCTGGTACGGCAGCGGTCTGTTCATGCTGTTCGCGGGAAGGCTCGCGCTCTCGGCGCTGGTGCGCCATTGGACGCGCGAGGGCCGTCTCGTGCGCCGCACCGCCATCGTCGGCGGCGGCAGCTCGGGCGAGGCGCTGGTCGCCGCCCTCAAGGCGCAGGCCGATTCCGATCTGCAGATTTGCGGCGTATTCGACGATCGCGCCGACGACCGCTCGCCGCCGAAGATCGCCGGCGTGCCGAAGCTCGGCACCGTCGACGACCTCGTCGAGTTCGCGCGCCGTACCCGCATCGATCTTCTGCTGGTGTCGCTGCCGATCACCGCCGAAGAGCGGGTGCTGCAGATGGTGCGCAAGCTCTGGGTGCTGCCGGTGGATCTGCGTCTCGCCGCCCACATGAGCCGGCTGCGTTTCCGTCCGCGCGCCTACAGCTACATCGGCAATGTTCCGGTGTTCGACGTCTTCGACCGGCCGATCGCCGATTGGGACGTGGTGATCAAGTGGCTGTTCGACCGCATCGTGGGCTCGCTCATGCTGATCGCCGCCCTGCCGCTGATGGCGCTCGTTGCGCTTGCGATCAAGCTCGACAGCCGCGGTCCGGTATTCTTCAAGCAGAAGCGCTACGGCTTCAACAACGAGCTGATCGAGGTCTTCAAGTTCCGCTCGATGCGCGCCGAAGCAACCGATGCGAATGCGCTGAAGCTCGTCAGCAAGAACGATCCGCGCGTCACCCGCGTCGGCCGCTTCATCCGCAAGACCAGCCTCGACGAGCTGCCGCAGCTCATCAATGTGGCGATCAAGGGCAATCTCTCGCTGGTCGGCCCGCGCCCGCATGCGATCCACGCCAAGGCCGCCAATTGGCTCTATGACCAGGTGGTCGACGGCTACTTCGCCCGCCACCGCGTCAAGCCCGGCATCACCGGTTGGGCGCAGGTGAACGGCTGGCGCGGCGAGACCGACACCCAGGAGAAAATCCAGCGCCGCGTCGAGCACGATCTCTATTACATCGAGAACTGGTCGGTGCTGTTCGACCTGTACATCCTGGCGCTGACGCCGTTCGCGCTGATGAAGACCGAGAGCGCCTATTGATGGCCGCCGGCGACCTGGCAGCACCCTCGCGGCCGTCGGGAAGGGCCTACGAGGCAGTCCAACTCGCCGACCGTCTGTTGCATGTATTCCTCTTCGTCACCATTCTCTCGAGCTTCCTCGTCTTCATCGAGCCGTCGCCCTATGAGGGCTTTGTCGGCCTCTTAGGCCTCGCTTGCCTGTTCCTCGGGCTCACCGTCGACCGCAAGCTGATCCCGCTCATTCTGTTGTTGTTCGCCTGGAACATGAGCGGCCTCGTCTCGCTCCTTCCCGTGCTTCACGACGGCGACGCCATCAAGTTCATGGCGATATCGTTCTATCTCGCCCTCTCCGCCATCCTGTTCGCCTGCCTGTTCGCCGAGGACAGCGTGCGGCGGCTCATGGTCATGCGCAGCGCCTATCTGCTCGCGGCCATGATCGTCTCGATGATCGGCATCGCCGGATATTTCCGCCTGATCCCGGGCGCCGACCTCTTCCTGCTGGCCGACCGCGCGCGCGGGACCTTCAAGGACCCGAACGTGTTCGGACCGTTCCTGGTGCTGCCGCTGCTGTTCATGATCGAGCGGATTCTGTCGGACGGCATCAGGCTCGGTCGTCTCGCCGCCGCCGCGATCATTGTCACCGGACTGTTCCTGAGCTTCTCGCGCGGCGCCTGGATGCAATTCGTCGTCTCGGCGGTTTTGATGGTGGGTTTATTGTTCGTGTCGGCCCCGACCCTGCGGTTCCGCATGCGCATCGTCGCGTTCGCCTTGATCGCGATGATGGGCGTCATCGGCCTCCTCAACGTGCTGCTCACCTTCGACGCGGTGGGAAACCTGTTCCAACAGCGCGCGAGCGTGCTGCAGGAATACGATGCCGGCGGCTCCGGCCGCTTTGACCGGCAGGCCGACAGCCTGCCGGCCCTGATCGAGCATCCCAACGGGCTCGGCCCGTACCAGTTCTACAAATATTTCCAGCAGGATCCGCACAACGTCTATATCAATGCCTTCGCCTCCTACGGCTGGGTCGGCGGCATTGCTTATGTGCTGCTGGTGCTCACGACGCTCTATATGGGCTTTCGATACGCATTCATGCGAACGCCGTGGCAGCGCTTCTTGATCCCCGCCATCGCGACGTTCGCCGGAACGGCGGTCGAAGGCTTCGTGGTCGATACCGACCACTGGCGCCATTTTTATCTGCTGATGGGAATCATCTGGGGGCTCTCGGTTGCGACCGAGAATGCGCGTCGTGTTGCGCGGTTACCGGGCACTAACTATAGTCGCGCCCTCGGTCGGAGCGTGGCGCAGCCCGGTTAGCGCACTAGTCTGGGGGACTAGGGGTCGCGGGTTCAAATCCCGCCGCTCCGACCAGTCCCATGAATCGGCGATCCCTCGTATTTTCCTTGGCACGGACGCGCTCGCGCGCCGCGCCGGCCGTTTCGGATATGCGGGCGGCGATCGTTACAATTTGAATCATTCGGATCACAACCGGCTCACCCTGTTGCGGACAATCGGGCCGCCGCCGGCGGCGGCTTAACCGGGCCGAATAGGGCCCGGATTTATCTCTCGCCCCGACAAATCCGGGGCGAGGATCGGTGCGTTCGAACGCCGGCCGATGCCCCGGACGACAGGGGCGTCGAACATGTGGGTCTCGGTCCGGGCAAATTGCCCGGCGTTCATATTGACGATCGCGTGCATCCTCGCGATCGTCGGCGCCCTCTCCATCGGCGCGACGGCCAAGCCGGACGGCCAGAAGTCGCAGGGCGCGGCGGAACCCGCCGCCATGGCACCGGCGATGCCTGATGAGCGCGCCGACGCCGCCGGCCCGATCCGCCTCGCCGCCGTCGATCCGGCCACGACGGTGACGATTGCGCCGGCGGATCGCCCGCCCGCAGTCCGGGAAGAAAACAACGAACCGTTCGGGCTCGTCGCATTGCGCGCGCCCGAAGGGCTATTGTGGGAAAAGTGGCGCGGGGTCGAGGCCGAAATCCGCGCCGACACGCTCGCGCTTGCCCGCTGCCGCCGCGAGCCTGAAAGCTGCTCGCCCGCCGCCGTTCGCTTTCTCGCGCTGATAGAAGCCGGGCGTATGCGCCCCGGCCGCGCGCGGTTCGGCGAAATCAACCGGGCGGTCAATAGCACGATCCGCTATGTGAGCGATCTCGTCCAGCACGGCGTGCCCGATCGCTGGAGCTCGCCGCTCGCGACCTTCGCCGCCGGCCGCGGCGATTGCGAGGACTATGCGATCGCCAAGTACGCGGCCTTGCGCGAGGCCGGCGTCGCCGAAAGTGATCTGCGTCTGCTCTTGGTGTACGACCGGACGGTGCGCGAGGATCATCTAGTGCTCGCCGCCCGCCATGACGGGCGCTGGCTCATCCTCGACAATCGCCGGCTGCTGCTGCTCGAGGCGAGCGAGCTGCCGCAATACGCGCCGCTGTTCGCCTTCGGCCAGGAGGGCGTCATGCTGGTGGTGACGCCGGCGGTGGCGCGCGCAGCTAGCGGCAAGGAAACAGCACCCGCGACGGCGGACGCGACCCCGGCGGTCTCCACCGGGTGGAACGGCGCGCCGCTGCTGCTCTGACCGGTTTCAATCGCCCGGCGACGGCCGGACGGGGCCCGATCGCTCCCCTTCAGGATTCCTCGTCGCTCGCCTGATCGAGCATCCGGCGGCATTCGCCGAGCTCATAGAGCGTCGCCTTGAGCAAGCGGATCGCCTCCGGCGTGAGCTTTGGATTTTCGCTGGCACCGCGCGGATCGCCCGCGCGCGCCGCCGCGGCCGGGCGGCGGCTTGCGGCCGGCGCGTCGTCGTCGAGCACCGGACGCACTCCCTGCCGCGCCGGACGCCCCGGCTCGGAAGCCTTGCGGAACGGAAACGGCGGGATGTCTTCCTCGTCCGCGGCCCCCGTTCCCAACGGTGCGCGCGGCGGGATCGGAACCTCGACCACCCGCGGCAGCTCGGGCGCGGCGCCGCGCGAGGATCTGAGCGATGGCAACAAGTCGAGGATACCGGCGCCGGCCGCACGCACAGCCGGCTCTCCGCGTTCACGCGCCCCTCCGGGATGGCCGGCATCCACGAACGCCGGCGCCGAACGCTTCTCCTCGCCTTCGATGGCGTGCCCGATCGACTGCACGTGGCGCACCCCCTGCTCGCGCAAAATCTGCTGCACGCCGCGGATGGTGTAGCCCTCGCCATAGAGCAGGTGGCGGATGCCGCGTAGAAGATCGACGTCGTCGGGCCGGTAATAGCGCCGGCCGCCGCCGCGCTTCAGCGGCTTGATCTGTGCGAACCGCGTTTCCCAGAAACGGAGCACATGCTGGGGCAAATCGAGGTCTTCGGCGACCTCACTGATGGTGCGGAAGGCGTCCGGCCCTTTCTCCACGTCACCAACCCAACTGGTTGCTCAGCGCTTTCTGCCTTCGTGGCGGTCGTTGATGCGGCTCTTCAGTATGTTCGAAGGCTTGAACACCATCACCCGGCGCGGCTCGATTGGAACTTCCTCGCCGGTCTTCGGATTGCGTCCGATTCGTCGACCCTTTTGTCGCACGATAAACGAACCGAACGAAGAGAGCTTCACGTTTTCCCCTTTGGCGAGGCTGTCCGTGATCTCCCGTAGCACCAGCTCGACCAATGCCGCCGATTCGGTGCGCGACAGGCCGACCTTTTGATAGACCACTTCGCTCAAATCCGCACGCGTAACCGTCTTCGCCGCCATCGCCGTTCCCCCCGTCGTTTCGGCAATGCAACTATCATTCTGAATTTCAAACGATATTCGGCTCGGGCGACGCGGTCAACAAGGCTCACCAACGAACGAGCGCGGAGGCCCAGGTGAAGCCCCCGCCCATCGCTTCCAACAGGACGAGGTGGCCGGGCTTGATCCGCCGGTCGACGCGAGCGTCGGCGAGCGCCAGCGGGATCGAGGCGGCCGAGGTATTGCCATGGCGGTCGACGGTGGAGACGATCTTTTCGGGCGCAATGCCGAGCTTGTGGGCGCTACCGTCGATGATCCGCTTGTTGGCCTGGTGCGGCACGAACCAGTCGATATCCTTGGCGCCATAGCCGGTCGCCTTGAAGGCGTCCTCCACCACGTCGGTGATCATGCCGACGGCGTGGCGGAAGACTTCCCGGCCCTCCATGCGCAGCTGCCCGACGGTGCCGGTGGTGGACGGGCCGCCGTCGACATAGAGCTTCGAGCGGTAACGGCCGTCCGAACGCAGATGCGTGGTGAGCACGCCGCGGTCGGTACGCTCGCCGGGCTGCTCGCCCGCCTCCAGCACCAGCGCCCCCGCCCCGTCCCCGAACAACACGCAGGTGGAGCGGTCGTTCCAGTCGAGAATGCGCGAGAAGGTTTCGGCGCCGATTACCAGCGCGCAGCGGAATTCGCCCGAGTTGAGAAAGCGGTCGGCGGTCGCGAGCGCAAAGACGAAGCCCGAGCACACCGCCTGCAGGTCGAAGGCGGCGCCGCGGGTGATCCCGAGTTCGGCCTGGATCGTCACCGCGCTCGCCGGGAAGGTCTGATCCGGCGTCGAAGTGGCGAGCACGATGAGATCGACCGCATCGGAGCCCATCCCCGCGTCGGCGAGCGCCGCGCGTGCCGCGGCGAGCCCGAGATCGGAGGTGGTCTCGCCCTCGGCCGCGATCCTGCGCTCGTGGATGCCGGTGCGCTGGACGATCCACTCGTCGGAGGTGTCAAGCCTGCTGGCGATTTCCTGATTGGTCATCACCCGCGCCGGCAGATAGCCACCAACGCCCCGGACGATCGAGCGGCGCACGCTCACGACGCGACCCGTCCGGCTGCGGGCGAACGCATCCCGGTCCCGGCCTGCGACAGGCTTCGGCTGATGCGATCGAGCAGCTCGTGGCGAACGACGTCGTAGCCGATGTCGATGGCGCTCGCGAACCCCTCCGCATCGGCGCCGCCGTGACTCTTGACGACGACGCCGTTGAGACCGAGAAAAATCCCGCCATTGACCTTGCGTGGATCGACCTTCTCCCAAACCATGCGCAGCGCCCCGCGCGCGAGCAGATAGCCGAGTCTCGCCCTCCAGGTGCGGTTGAGAGCGGCGCGCAGATATTCACCGAGCTGGCGCGCGGTGCCTTCCGCCGTCTTGAGCGCGATATTGCCGGAAAAGCCTTCGGTCACCACCACGTCGACGGTTCCCTTGCCGATATCGTCGCCCTCGACGAAGCCGTGATATTCGAGCCCACCGAGATCGAGCTCGCGTAGAATCCGGCCCGCCTCGCGGACTTCCTCGACGCCCTTGATCTCCTCGACGCCGACGTTGAGCAAGCCCACGGTCGGCCGCTCCAACTCGAACACGATCCTTGCCATGGCGGCGCCCATGACGGCCATGTCGACCAGCTGTTGCGCATCGGCACCGATCGAGGCGCCGAGATCGAGCACGATGCTCTCGCCGCGCAGCGTCGGCCACACCCCGGCGATCGCCGGCCGGTCGATGCCGGGCATGGTCTTCAAGCATAATTTCGCCATCACCATCAACGCGCCGGTATTGCCGGCCGAAACCGCGAGGTCGGCCGCGCCCTGCTTCACCGCATCGATCGCGAGCCACATGGAGGAACGCCGGCGGCCCTGACGCAGCGCCTGGCTCGGCTTGTCGCCCATCCGCACCGCGATATTGGTATGCACGACCCGCGTGACCGGTTCGAGCTGGGGATGCTCGCTCACCAGCGGATCGAGGACGGCCTTGTCGCCGAACAAAATGAACTCCGTATCGGGATGCCGGACGGCGGCAATGCCGGCGCCCGCCACGGCAACAGTGGGGCCGTGATCGCCTCCCATGGCATCGAGCGCGATACGCACCGGTCGGGTCATTCGGAGGGTCGAGAGCCTGGCGGTCCAGCCTCAGGGTGATGGATTGCCCGGCCTAGGCCGGAGTTGGGCGACAATAGCGGTTCGCGCCGGGGACACAACAGCCGGGCGCTAGTCATTGAGATTTAGCCCTTTTTGTCCGCCCGCCGCTTGAGCTTCGCAAGCGCCGCGAAGGCGGTGGGCTGCTCGGCGGCCTCGCCTTCGGCCGGCGGAATGAATACCGCTCCGGGCTTCTTCGGATAGGGGTCGACCGCCAGTATCAGGAATTCGGCGATCACTGCGGCAACATCCAATCTCCCCCCGATTAGCGGATCGGGTGGGTCGTCTTTGCCGGCTTCGATCGCTCCCGACCGCCCGGGCATCGAGTTCTTCGCCGGCACGAAGCGCGCGGAGATCGCCTCCGCGATCGCATTGTCGAACGGCTCGAGGGTGACGACGCAGGTTTGCCGCACCGTCGCCTCCATCGCGCCCTCGACCATGGCGCCGCCGCGGCCGTCGGGCTTGACGGAGAGCCGGGCGCTGAACCTGGGCACGGCGAGCACGCCCACATGGCGCGCAAGCGCTGCCCGACTCTCATCGTCGGGCACGAGCTCGAGATCGATCCCCTCCTCCGGCAGCTCGGCGACCACGATCGGATGGGTCCAGGAAAGTTCTCCCGCCATCGCTCACGCTCCTTCGGGCGCGGGGAAAACCGGCCCGCTGGCGATGATCGCGGCGGCTTCTTGCCCGGCGAGCGCCCGATCAGCCCGGCGCACGTAACGGGCGAGCCGTCGCGCGGCCTCCTCCGCGCCCGGTTCGCCGCCGTGGACATTGCGGTGGAGCGCCGCCGTGAGCGCTGCATCATCGCATCCGGCGAGCGGCGCTTCATAGGCGCCGGCCCGGCCATAATATGCCTCGCCCACAGCGCGCATCTTGCGCGCCAGAGCGAAATCGCCGACACCGAGCTCGCGGAGCGAAGCATCCATGTCCTCGATGAAGAGGTCAAAAACTTCCTGGCCGAACGCACGGATCGTCCCTTCCTCGCCCATCAATCGCCGGAACAGGAGATGGACGTGCAGGACGATCAATTCGAAACGACCCTCGACCGTATCGGGCACCGCCAAGGCGCTATAGAAGTTTGGTAAACGCGCCTGCGTCACGATCGCGCCATAGAGCCGTTCGATGGTCGCCTGCCGCTCTCTGCGTTGTCCGCGGGCGAGGAACATGGCTCTGATCCCGTACCGGCCGCTCGCCGGAATGCTCCGGCGTTGCGTTTCCGCCATGCGCGGGGTAATTGAGGCGCGGGGTCGTGACAAGTCTGTGGACGTGAGAATTTTCATGGGTTTCGCACTGCTTCCCGACCCGTTCTGCCGCTCCGCCCGCCGATACGCTGCCGTATTCGGTCTATCCATGCTGCTCGCCGGCTGCTTGGAAGCGAGCTTCCAGCGCGGCTATGTGTTCGATCAGGCATCGCTCGACCAGGTCCCGGTCGGCGCCAGCCAGGAACAGGTGCTGCTCGTCCTCGGCACCCCTTCGACGATCGCGACCGTGAGCGGCGAGGTGTTCTATTACGTCTCGCAGAGAGCGGAGAGGAAGGCCAACTTTTTGAAGTCCGAGGTGGTCGATCAGCGCGTGCTCGCGATCTATTTCGACCAAAACCGCCGCGTCGAGCGGGTCGCCAATTACGGCCTCAAGGACGGCAAGGTGTTCGATTTCGTGAGCCGCACCACGATGACGGGCGGCGAGGACCTGAATCTGCTGCGGCAAATCTTCAGCGGCCTGTTCACATGGGAGAAATATCAATAGCAGCGGACGCGCAAAACCGCGTCCGGGCAGTGAGCCCGAAAAAGAAGGCCCCGGGAATCCCGCGGGCCTTTTTATTTTAGCCGCCGGGCGGCGCGTTCAGTGCGCGAGCACCGCCAGCAGCAGGAGCGCCACGATATTGGTGATCTTGATCATCGGGTTCACCGCCGGGCCGGCGGTGTCCTTGTAGGGATCGCCGACGGTGTCGCCGGTGACCGCGGCCTTGTGGGTGTCCGAGCCCTTGCCGCCGTAATGGCCGTCCTCGATGTATTTCTTGGCATTGTCCCACGCCCCGCCCCCCGAGGTCATCGAGATCGCCACGAACAGCCCGGTGACGATGACGCCGAGCAGCAGCGCGCCGACCGCGGAGAACGCCTGGCTCTTGCCGGCGATCCAGAACACCGCGAAATAGACCACCACCGGCGACAACACCGGCAGCAGCGAGGGCACGATCATCTCCTTGATCGCCGCCTTGGTCAGCATGTCGACGGCGCGGCCGTAATCGGGCTTGTCCTTGCCCTGCATGATGCCGGGCTTCTCGCGGAACTGGCGGCGTACTTCTTCCACGATGGCGCCGGCGGCGCGGCCGACCGCCATCATGCCCATGGAGCCGAACAGATAGGGCAACAGGCCGCCGAACAAGAGACCCACCACCACGTACGGATTGGACAGCGAGAAATCGAGTTTCACGCCCTGGAAATAAGGAAACTGCGCGGCGTTCTTGATGAAATATTCGAGGTCCGAGGTATAGGCCGCGAACAGCACCAGCGCGCCGAGGCCGGCCGAGCCGATGGCATAGCCCTTGGTCACCGCCTTGGTGGTATTGCCGACGGCGTCGAGCGCATCGGTCGATTTGCGCACCTCCTTCGGCAGGCCCGCCATTTCGGCGATGCCGCCGGCATTGTCGGTGACCGGCCCGAAAGCGTCGAGCGCCACCACCATGCCGGCGAGCGCGAGCATGGCGGTGACGGCGATGGCGATGCCGAATAGCCCGGCGAGCATGTGGGTGACGATGATGCCCGCGATGATGACGAGCGCCGGCAGCGCGGTCGCCTCCATCGAAACGGCAAGCCCCTGGATGATGTTGGTGCCGTGGCCGGTGATCGAGGCGGACGCGATCGAGCGTACCGGCCGGAAGCCGATGCCGGTATAGTATTCGGTGATCCACACGATCAGTCCGGTCACCGCCAGACCGACCACCCCGCACCAGTAGAGCTTCTCGCCGGTGAACACCACGCCGCTCGCGGTCCTCAACGTGGTGTCGAAGCCGATAAGATAATGGGTGACGACGGCGAGGCCCGCGAGCGAGAGCACCGCCGAGGCGATCAGGCCCTTGTAGAGGGCGCCCATGATCGACTGGCGCCTGCCCAATTTGACGAAGAAGGTGCCGGCGATGGTGGTGAGGATGCAGGCCGCGCAGATGGCGAGCGGATAGATCATCATCGAGTTCAACGCCGGCGAGCCGGCGAAGAAGATCGCCGCCAGCACCATGGTGGCGACGACGGTGACCGCGTAGGTCTCGAACAGATCCGCCGCCATGCCGGCGCAGTCGCCGACATTGTCGCCGACATTGTCGGCGATGGTCGCCGGGTTGCGCGGATCGTCCTCGGGAATGCCGGCCTCGACCTTGCCGACGAGATCGCCGCCGACGTCGGCGCCCTTGGTGAAGATGCCGCCGCCGAGACGGGCGAAGATCGAGATCAGCGAGGCGCCGAAGCCGAGCGCCACCAGCGCGTCGACGACGACGCGATCGGAGATCCGATAGCCGAGACCGCTGGTGAGAAGGAAGAAATAGCCCGATACGCCGAGCAGCGCGAGACCCGCCACCAGCATCCCCGTGATCGCGCCCGACTTGAAGGCGAGCTCCAATCCCGCGGCGAGCGACTGGGTCGCGGCCTGCGCCGTGCGCACGTTGGCGCGCACCGAGACGTTCATGCCGATGAAGCCGGTCGCGGCCGAGAGCAGCGCGCCGATGGCGTAGCCGATCGCCACCGGCCAGCCGAGGAAATAGCCGACGACGAGGAAGATCACGGCGCCGACCACCGCGATGGTGTTGTACTGGCGGCGCAGATAGGCCTGCGCGCCCTCGCGGATGGCGCCGGCGATCTCCTGCATGCGGGCGGTTCCGGCGTCGGCCGCCATCACCGACTTGATCGCCCAGACGCCATAGACGATCGATGCCAGGCCGCACAGGATGATCAGCCACAAAGGATTCATGGACCCCACCTCGGATTCGGGTTCGATTGTTCAGGCTGTTTCCGCGCAGGCGGAAGAGCGATCACGGTCGGCCCCGGCGCCCTTCCCCGCGCGGCACCGAGCGGCGCGGACATTGCCAAAAACGCCCTGCCGAAGCAATGGCTTCCACCTCTTCGCCCCTGCTTTTCGGGACGCACCGGAGCGCTCAGAAATGGCTGAAGGAGGGACGCGCGAGCGCGAGCGGCCGGCCGTCCGCGGCGATGACTTCGAAGCCCTCGCCCGCCTCGGTACGGCCGATCACGGCGAGTTCCACCCCCGCGTCCTTGGCCGCGGCCTGCAGCGAGGCGAGCCGGTCCGCCGGCACGGTGGCGGCGATCTCGTAATCGTCGCCGCCGGTGAGCGCGCTCTCGACGAGCGACGGCTCGGCCGCGATGACCGTCCTCGCCGCGGCCGAGAACGGCACGCGCTTCGCCTCGATGCGCGCGCCGCAACCCGAGGCGCGGGCGAGCTTCATGAGATCGCCCGCGAGCCCGTCGGAAACGTCGATCGCCGCCGAGGCGTGCTCGCGGAGCGCTTGCGCGAGCGCGAGCCGCGGCTGCGGCAGGAGATAGCGCTCGAGCAGATGCGCCTTCGCCTTGCCGTCGAGCCGCGCGAAGGCGGAATGCTTCGCCCCCCGCCGGATGAGGAGCGCGAGCGCGGCATCGCCGATGGTGCCGCTGACGACCACCGCATCGCCCGCGCGCGCGCCTTTGCGCCGCACCATCTTTCCGGATGGAACCCGGCCGAGCGCGGTGATCGAGAGGGTGAGGAGGCCCGGCGTCCTGGTGGTATCGCCGCCGAGGAGCGGGCAGCGATAGAGCGCGCAATCCTCGCCGAGCCCGCGCGCGAAGGCTTCGAGCCATCCCTCGCCGGTATTTTCGGGCAGCGAAAGGCTGAGGAGCGCGCCCATCGGTTCGGCGCCCTTGGCGGCGAGATCGGAAAGATTGACCCGGAGCGCCTTCTTGGCGATGGCATCGGCCGGATCGTCGGGGAAGAAATGCACGCCCGCCACCAGCGCGTCGGCGGTCAGCACCAGATCGGCGCCCGCCGGCGGCGTGAGCAACGCCGCGTCGTCCATCAGTCCGAGTGCTGCGGGATCGCTGGCGAGCGGACGGAAAAAACGCTCGATCAGGCGATCCTCTCCGCTCATCGGCGGCCGCTTGCCGCTCATGGTTTCACCCCGCGGCGGGTTTCGGGAACTCTGGCCCACGCGCGCGCCGCGCCAGTTGATCGAGCACCGCATTGACCATGCCGGTCTCCTCGCGGTCGAGAAATGCGGCGGCGATATCGACATATTCGCTCACCACCACGCGCGCCGGCACGTCCGGCCGGTGCATGAGCTCGTAGGCGCCGGCGCGCAGGATCGCGCGCAGCACGGTCTCGATCCGCCTCAGCGGCCAGCCCTTGGCGAGCGCCTCGTCGACCCGCGGATCGAGCGCGCGCTGCTCCTTGAGAACGCCGGTGACGATGTCGCGGAAATAAGCCGCCTCGGCGTCGGGATAGTGCGTGCCTTCGACCTCGCGGCCGATCCAATGGCTCTCGAACTCGGCGAGAATGTCGGAGAGCGGAGTCCCGGCGATGTCCATCTGATAGAGCGCCTGGACGATGGCGAGCCGGGCCGCGCTGCGCTCGAGGAGTTTCGCGGCGGCCATGAAAGGCTCACCTGTTCGAATGCGCCCGCGCGATGCGCACGAGCGCGAGCGCCGCCGACGCCGCGGCGCCGCCGGCATTGCCTTCGCCCCGGCGCGCGCGCGCCCAGGCTTGCGCCTCGTTTTCGACCGTGAGGATGCCGTTGCCGAGCGCGATCCGGCGCGTGACCGCGATATCCATGAGAGCGCGCGCGGATTCCTGCGCCACGATGTCGAAGTGCGCGGTCTCGCCGCGGATGACGCAGCCGAGCGCCACGATCCCGTCGAACGGCTTGCCGGCCTGAACGGCGGCGTCGAGCGCGATCACCGCGGCGATCGGGACTTCAAGCGCGCCCGGCACCGCGATGGGCTCGAACTTGACGCGCGCGGATTCGAGCTGCGCCAGCGCGCCGGCCGCCAGCTCGTCGGCCAGTTCCTCGTGAAAGCGGGATTCGATCAGCAGGATGCGGGCGCCCAGGATGGGCGCCTCCTCGGCCGGTCGTGACGGGCGCGATTGAGCCATGGCAGGTTCCGGTGTTGCGCTCTCCCGTGAGGTACAGCGCTCAGCGCGCCTCCGCAAGGCGGGCGAGATAACGCGCGACGAGATCGACCTCGAGGTTCACCTCGTCGCCCGGCTTGAGCGCGTTCCAGTGGGTGGCGGCGAGCGTGTGCGGTATGATGAACACGGTGAACTCGGCGCCGGCGACCTCGTTCACCGTGAGCGAAATGCCGTCGAGCGCGACCGCGCCCTTGACGGCAATGAAGCGGGCGAGCCCGGCGGGCGCAACCAGTGTGAGCCGCGCCATGTCGCCGAGATCTTCGCATGCCAAAATTCTGGCGACGCCGTCGATATGGCCGGTGACGATATGGCCGCCGAGTTCGTCGCCGAGCCTCACTGCGCGCTCGAGATTGAGCTTCTTCCCCACCGCCCAGCGCCCGGCGGTGGTGCGTGCGAGCGTCTCGGCGCCGGTCTCGACCTCGAACCAGCTCCCCTTTCCCTTCTTTCCCTTGGCGACGACGGTGAGGCAGATGCCGTCGAGCGCGATCGAGGCGCCGACGGCGAGCGCGCGCGCGGGATATTTGCACGCGACCCGCAGGCGCCTGAGCCCGTCCCTCCCCTTCACCGAGACGAGCTGGCCGACTTCGCTCACGAGCCCGGTGAACAAGGGCTAGCTCCGGATGAGACGCACGAGCTCGTCGGCGCCGACCATGCGGCGCTCGATCGGCTTGAGCTTGGGCGAAGCGGTGAGCGCCTCGAGCGGCAAGCCTTCGAGCGCCGGGATCGCATCACGCCCGAGCGAATTCGGCGACTGCACGATCACCGCCTCGTCGACGAGATCGGATTGGATGAGCGCCGCGGAGAGGATCGGCCCGCCCTCGACCAGGAGACGGGTGATCCCGCGCGCGCCGAGATAACGCAGCGCGGCGGCGAGATCGACCTTGCCATCCGCCTTCGCCGCGACCCGGATGACCTCGCCACCGGCGGCCTTCAATCGCGCTTCGGCCTCCTCGTCCGCGTCCTGCCGCGCGATCAGCCAGAGCGGAATTTCCTTGGCGGTCCGCACCAGTTTCGTCTCCAGCGGCGTGCGCAATCGGCCATCGAGCACGACGCGGACGGGCGAGCGATCGCGCATCCCCGGCAGCCGGCAATTGAGCCGCGGATCGTCGGCCGCGACCGTGCCGCTGCCGACGAGCACCGCGTCCGCGGTCGCGCGCAGCATATGGGCCTCGGCGCGCGAGGCCTCGCAGGAGATTTCGGCCGGGCGGCGGCCGGGCAATCCGCTCTTGCCGTCGGCGGAGACCGCGAGCTTGAGGATGACCTGGGGGCGCCCGTCGGTCATGCGGCGGAGATGCCCGGCGTGCGCGATCCTCGCCGCGGCGATGCCGACCCCGAGCGTGACCGCGACGCCGGCTTCGCGCAGCCGGGCGATGCCTCGTCCCTTCATGCGCGGATTGGGGTCGTCCATCGCCACCACCGCGCGCGCGATGCCGGCCTCGATCACCGCGTCGGCGCGGCGGGCGCCGCGGCCGTGGGGAACGCAAGGCTCGAGCGTCACATAGAGGGTGGCGCCGCGGGCGGCTTCACCGGCTGCGCGCAGGGCCTCGGCCTCGGCATGGGGCCTGCCGCCGACCGCGGTGAAGCCGCGGCCGACCACGATCGGCCGGCCGCCCTCGTGGCGCACGATCAGCGCTCCGACCGAGGGATTGGGGCGGGTGCGCCCAAGATTGCGCCGGCCGAGCGAAAGGGCCGCGGCCATCAAGCGCTCGTCCCAAGCCTCCGCCGGGAGCGGCGCGTCCGCGACGCGGGCGGGCGCAGTCATCCCCCCGACCCGGAGCTCTTGCGGCCGCCGTCGGGGGCGAGCTCGCCGAGCACTTTTTCGAAGTCCTTGGGTTCGCGGAAATTGCGATAGACCGAGGCGAAGCGCACATAGGCGACGTCGTCGAGCTGCTTCAACTCTTCCATCACCAGCTCGCCGATGACCGAGGAAGCGATTTCGCTCTCCCCCAAGCTTTCGAGCTTCCTCACGATGCCGGAGATCATGCGCTCGACCCGCTCGGGATCGACCGGGCGCTTGCGCAGCGCGATCTCGACCGAGCGCGAGAGCTTGTCGCGATCGAACGGCACGCGTCGGCTGCTGCGCTTCAAGACCGTGAGTTCGCGCAATTGCACCCGCTCGAAGGTGGTGAAGCGGCCGTTGCAGGCGGTGCAGATGCGCCGGCGCCGGATCACCGCCGAATCCTCGCTCGGACGGGAGTCCTTCACCTGGGTATCGAGGCTCTGGCAATAGGGGCAGCGCATCGGGCCTCCCCGCTCCTCTCCGGCTCAGCCGTAAATCGGGAAACGGGCAAGTAATTTCGAAACTTTCTCGCGCACCACCGCTTCCACCAAGGCGTCTTCGTCGGCTCCCTTCTGCGAGAGCACGTCCAGGACCTCGGCGATGCGGTCGCCGACTTGCTGGAATTCCTTCACGCCGAAGCCGCGAGTAGTGCAGGCCGGCGTCCCCAGCCTGATCCCGGAGGTGATGGTCGGTTTTTCCGGATCGAACGGCACGCCGTTCTTGTTGCAGGTGATGCGCGCGCGCCCCAGCGCCGCCTCGGAGATCTTGCCGGTGAGCCGCTTGGGCCTGAGATCCACCAGCATCAGATGGGTGTCGGTGCCGCCGGAGACGATGGCGAAGCCGTGACCGCGCAGGTTCTCGGCGAGCGCCCGGGCGTTCTCGACCACGTTCTTGGCATAGAACCGAAAATCGGGTCGCAAGGCCTCGCCGAAGGCGACCGCCTTGGCCGCGATCACATGCATGAGCGGCCCGCCCTGCAGGCCGGGGAAGATCGCCGAATTGATCTTCTTCGCGATCTCCTCGTCGTTCGTGAGAATCAGTCCGCCGCGCGGGCCGCGCAAGGTCTTGTGCGTGGTCGAGGTGACGACATGGGCGAAGGGCAGCGGGCTCGGATGGACATGGCCGGCGACCAGGCCGGCGAAATGCGCCATGTCCACCATCAGGAAAGCGCCGACTGCGTCCGCGATCGCGCGGAAGCGCGCGAAGTCGATGATGCGCGGATAGGCCGAACCGCCGGCGATGATGACCTTCGGTTTTGTTTCGTGCGCGAGCTTTTCCAGCTCGTCGTAGTCGATGCGCTGGTCGTCGCGCCGCACATTATAGGGAACCGCCTTGAACCATTTGCCGGACTGGTTCACCGGCGAGCCATGAGTGAGATGGCCGCCGGCGGCGAGATTGAGGCCCATGAAGGTGTCGCCGGGCTGCATCAGGGCCATGAACGCGGCCTGGTTGGCCTGGCTGCCGGAATTCGCCTGCACATTGGCGAAGGCTGAGTTGAAGAGCTTCTTCGCCCGCTCGATGGCGAGGCTCTCTGCCACGTCGACGAACTCGCAGCCGCCGTAATAGCGCCGGCCCGGATAGCCTTCGGCATATTTATTGGTGAGCACCGAGCCTTGCGCCTCCAGGACGGCGCGGCTGACGATGTTTTCCGAGGCGATCAGCTCGATCTCGTTGCGCTGGCGCGCGAGCTCGCCCACGACCGCGGCGGCAAGCTCGGGATCGCTCTCCGCGAGACCCGCCGTGAAGAAGCCGTCGGCCGCACGGCGATCCGTCGTGACCTTGGTCACGGGCATTCCTGGTCTCCGGCGAACGCGTCGGGAGGGCGCCGCCCGCGCCCTTCCGGACGGCGGCCTAGCGCGCGATCAGCAAAAGTGGGTACCGGTTTTGCGCCCGATCGCGCGCTGACTGATGAATCTGGCGCATGATCTTTATCGGCGAACCGGTTCCCACTTCGCCGGATCATGCGCTAGAGGCCGGATAGCACAATACCCCCCCAAAATGAAGCGTGTCGGGGCCCTATCCGCCCCTATCGGTGGAGAGACGGCGGCGGAGCTTGGCAACCGCCAGTTCCTCGAGCGCGCGCTCGGCGGCGGTGGCGGGGCCGAACACGATGACTTCGGTCCCGGTCTTCACATCGACGGCCGCGACCCTGACGACCGAACCGACCGGCCGCATTTCGATGATGACTTCGCCCTGGTCCGGGGGCTTGTCCGGCATCGATCCCTCGCTCGCGACTCGATCGCGCGAGCATGGGCTCGCCGGCTGGCCGGAGCAACGTGCGCGTGGAGCGAATACGCTGAAACCTTCGTGAGCGGATCGCGTCCGGCCGTCAGCCGGCCCGCGTCGCCACCGGCTTGATCCCCAGGCCGTCGTGGCCGTAGACGTCGTCGCGGAACTGCACGATGCCGTCCGGGTTGGCCCAGGCGGTGATATAGACCCAATAGACCGGAACCGGTTTCGCGAGCTTGGCTTCGATGCGCTCGCCGCTCTTGGTGACGGCGTCGATGTGCGTGCGCGACCAATTCGGCGCGTCCTTCAAGAGCCAGACCACGAATTCGCGGATGTTCTGGATGCGCACGCAGCCCGAGGAATGGAAGCGGAAGTCCTCGCCGAACAGGTTCTTCGAGGGCGTATCGTGCATATAGACCGCATGCGGGTTCGGCATATTGACCCGGATCGTGCCCATTGAGTTCAGCTCGCCCGGATCCTGCCGGAACATGTAATTCACCGCCTCGTCCGACTGCCAATTGACGTTGTTGGCGGCAAGCTCGCGCCCGCGCTGGTCGTAGATGCGAATCTTGTTCTTGGCGAGATATTCGGGCTCCGACTGCATCTTCGGAATGAGATCCTTCTGGATGATGCTGACGGGCACCGTCCAGAACGGGTGGAAATTCACTTCGACGATCTTGGCCTGCAGCACCGGCGAGGGCCGGTCGGGCTTGCCGACGATGGTGGTATGGCGCAGGAGCGCGGTGCCGTGCTCGACCGCCTCCAGGTGCGCCGCCGGGATGTTCACGACCGCATAACGGTCGCCGAGAAAGCCGGACATCGAGCGCACGCGCACGATATTGGTCTCGAGTTGCTTCAACCGCACCTCGGCCGGCACGTTCAATGCGGCGATGGTCGACTCGCGCAGCACCCCGTCGGCGGAAATCCCGTTGCGGGCCTGGAAGCGCTTCACCCCCGCCTCGACATAGGAATCGAAAATGTCGGTGACGCCGGCGGAACGGTCGAGATCGCCGGTCACGATCAGCCGTTGGCGCAGGGGAACGACGCTGCCATGATTCATGCCGACGCGAAGCCGCTCGCTCGCCGGCACCGACTTCCAGCCGCCGCGCTGGACGATATTCGCGTATTCCTGGATGGCGCGCTCGAGCGATTGCACCGTGGTCGCCGTCAATGTCGCGAAGCGCGAGCTCGGCATGGTGATGGTGCGGGACGCGCTGTCAAAGCCCTGGCTCCATTCGAGGCCCTGGCTGGGGCCGAAAGCGTCGGAACGGTTCTGGGCAAGCGCGAGAGCGCCCGGCAGGAGCGAGGCGGTCGCCGCCGCCCCCGCGCCCACGAGCTGGCGAAGCACCTTTCGGCGCGACGGGTGAAGCGGGTGTTCTGGCTTCTGTGACACTGGCCTTGTCCCCTCGAACCGATCTGGACAGTCCAGTTCGGCTCGGTTTCTCTCCCCGGGTATCACGGGCTTGGTCGCGGAACAACGCGGCGAGACTTTGACGCAAGCCCGCTTTCGCGCGCTTGTGATCGCCGTTCGCGCCCTAGAAAGCCGAAGCCCCGGCCACGGGCCGGGGCTTCAAGCTCATGCGTTGGGGACCGGCTCAGAGCCGGTACAGGATCTGGTCGGTCCAGAAGCGCTCCAGCCGCTGCAGCGCCTTGTTCAGCACCTGCAGGTCGGCGTTGTTGATGCCGCCCACCTGTTCGAGGGTGCGGACGTGCTTCTGGTAGAGCTCTTTCACGATCTCGTGCACCTCGCTGCCCTTGTCGGTGAGGCTGATGCGCACCGAACGGCGGTCGAGCCGCGAGCGCTGATGATGCAGATAGCCCATCTCCACGAGCTTCTTGAGGTTGTAGGAGACGTTGGAGCCGAGATAGTAGCCGCGGGTCCTGAGCTCGCCGGCGGTGAGCTCGCTGTCGCCGATATTGAACAGGAGCAGGGCCTGGACACTGTTGATGTCCGACCGTCCGCGCCGGTCGAACTCGTCCTTGATCACGTCGAGCAGCCGGCGGTGCAGGCGCTCGACGAGGGTCAAGGCCTCGAGATAGGGCGTCTTCAATTCCTGAGGACGCTCCTGAGGAGCGGCGGCCTCGACCGCGCGCGCGACATTTTTCATTTGACGCCTCACCAAATTTGTTTGACCGGCGGGTGTTTTTTCTCCCGCTCTTGGGCGTGACTTATAGCGAACACGCGCAAAGGAAGGCTTAAATTGCAGGCTAAACGCTTCCTCTCCGAACAGGATTGATACTTCGTTGACGAATTGCGGCAAGGCCGCGCGATCTCAAGCGCCGCGCGGGGCCTTCCGCCCCTGTCTCGGAATGAGCCAGGTCTTGACCAGTGCATAGACTGCCGGAATGACAATCAGGGTGAGCACGGTCGAGGACACCATGCCGCCGATCATAGGCACCGCGATTCGCTGCATCACCTCTGCGCCGGTACCGTGGCTCCACATGATCGGAAGCAAACCCGCCATGATGGCGGCAACCGTCATCATCTTCGGTCGCACGCGCTCGACCGCGCCGACCATGATCGCGGCATGGAGATCATCGCGAGTGAACGGCTGCCTTTCGGCGCTGCGGCGAGCTTGCAGTTCCGAGAAGGCGTGGTCGAGATAGATCAGCATGACGACGCCGGTTTCGGCGGCAACGCCAGCAAGCGCGATGAATCCGACTGCGACTGCGACCGACAGATTGAAATTGAGCCACCACATCAGCCATAGGCCCCCGACTAGCGCGAACGGCACCGAGAGCATCACGATCAGGGTTTCGGTTACCCGGCGGAAATTGAGATAGAGCAGCAGGAAGATGATGAGGAGCGTGAACGGCACGACCAGTTGGAGGCGCGCCTTGGCCCGCTCCAGGTATTCGAACTGGCCGCTCCAGGCGACGTAGTAGCCCGGCGGGAACTTGACCTGTGCTGCTACCGCCTTCTGGGCGTCTGCCACGTAGCCACCAAGATCACGATCGCGGTAATCGACGAAGATATAGACCGCAAGCTGCGTATTCTCGGTACGGATGCTGGCAGGCCCTTCAGCGAGGCTAACCTTGGCGACTTGGCCAAGCGGGACGGTCCCACGGTCGCCGGTCGGGATCAGCACCTGGGTCGCGATCGCCTGCGGATCGCTTCTGAAGTCGCGTGGATAGCGGATGCTGACCGTGTAGCGCTCCCGTCCCTCGACTGTTGTCGTTACCGGCTCCGCCCCGAGAGCCATGGAGACCACACTCTGCAAGTCGCCGACCATGAGCCCGTAGCGGGCGAGCTGGGCGCGGTCCGGATCGATGTTGAGGTAGTAGCCGCCGATCACCCGTTCGGCGAAGGCGCTCGTCGTGCCCGGTACCGTCCGGATGATGGCCTCGATCTGCCGGGCAAGTTTTTCCATCTCGGCGAGGTCCGTGCCGAACACCTTCACGCCGACCGGCGTGCGGATGCCGGTCGAGAGCATGTCGATGCGGGCCTTGATCGGCATGGTCCACGCATTGGAGACGCCCGGGAATTGCAGCGACCTGTCCATCTCGGCAATCAGCTTGTCTACCGTCATGCCGGGCCGCCATTCGGTCTCCGGCTTCAGGTTGATGACGGTCTCGAACATCTCGGTCGGAGCCGGGTCGGTAGCGGTCAAGGCGCGGCCCGCCTTGCCCCACACGGATGCGACCTCGGGAAACGATTTGATGATTTTGTTTTGCGTCTGCACCAACTCGGTCGCCTTCGTGACCGAGAGACCAGGAAGGGTGGTCGGCATGTAGAAGAGCGTGCCCTCGTTGAGAGTGGGCATGAACTCACTGCCGATGCGGGTCATCGGGTATACGGACACCCCGAGGACGACCACGGCGAGCGCGATGGTGAGCTTCCGCCAGCGCAGCACGACCTGGATGATCGGACGGTAGAGCCAGATCAAGAATCGATTGAGCGGGTTTCGCTGCTCCGGCAGGATGCGCCCCCGCACGAACAGCACCATCAACACCGGGACCAGCGTCACCGAGAGCAGGGCGGCTCCCCCCAGCGCGAAAGTGTAAGTATAGACCAGCGGCTTGAAGAGGCGGCCTTCCTGCGCTTCGAGCGTGAACACGGGCAGGAACGAGACGGTGAGGACCAGGAGGCTGAAGAAGAGTGCCGGTCCGACCTGCCGCGCAGCCTCGATCAGCACTTCGGTCCTGGGCTTGTCGGGTGCGGCTCGTTCGAGATGCTTGTGAGCGTTCTCGATCATGACAATGGCGGCGTCGACCATCGCGCCGATGGCGATGGCGATGCCGCCGAGGCTCATGATGTTCGAGCTGAGTCCGAGAAGATGCATCAGGAGGTACGCGATCAGCACCCCGATCGGCAGGGTGATGATCGCGACGAGCGCACTACGGACGTGAAGAAGGAACACGACACAGACGAGGGCGACAATGATGCTCTCCTCGATCAGCGTGCGCTTGAGGGTCTCGATCGCGCGGTAGATGAGATCGGAGCGGTCATAAACCGGTTCGACGGTCGTGCCTTGAGGCAGACTCGGCGCGATCTCCGCGAGGCGATCCTTTACACTGCTGATAACGGACAGTGCATTCTGGCCGAAGCGCTGGAGCACGATGCCGGAGACGACCTCGCCCTCTCCGTTCAGTTCCGTGATACCTCGTCGTTCGTCGGGGGTGAGTTCGATCCGCGCCACGTCCTTGAGAAGCACCGGCACGCCTCGGTCGCTCTTGACGACGATCTGTTCCAGGTCGGCAATGCCTTTCACGTAGCCGCGCCCGCGTACCGCGTACTCGGTCTCGGCCAGCTCGACAGTACGCCCGCCGACATCGAGATTGCTTGCGAGGATTGCTTCGCGGACCTTGGCGAGCGGGATGCCGAGAGCCTGGAGCCGCCGTGGATCGACGACCACGCTGTACTGCTTGACGAAGCCGCCGACGCTCGCGACCTCGGCGACACCTTCCGCCTTGGCGATGCCGTAGCGAATCTGCCAGTCTTGGACGCTGCGCAGCTCGGCGAGGCTCTTCTGCGCGCCGCGGACGACGTACTGGTAGACCCAGCCGACGCCGGTCGCATCCGGTCCGAGCGTCGGTGCAACGCCGACGGGCAGCCTTCGTGTGGCGGCGTTGAGGTACTCGAGAACACGCGAGCGCGCCCAATAGAGGTCGGTACCGTCCTCGAAGATCACATAGACGAAGGAGACCCCGAAGAACGAGAACCCGCG
>JAHFPO010000014.1 GCA_023266695.1 Hyphomicrobiales bacterium
CGATCTCGTCGAGGAGATCGTGCGCATCCTGGGCGTCGATCGCGTGCCCGCGGTGCCGTTCGATCGCGGCGATGCCGCGCGCCGCCCCGTGCTCACGGCGATCCAGAAGCGCACGCGCGCAGCCAAGCGCGCGCTCGCTGCAAACGGGCTGGTCGAGGCGGTGACCTGGTCCTTCATATCCAGGCCGGCGGCGGAACTTTTCGGCGGCGGCGCGCCCGTCTTGGCGCTCGTCAATCCGATCGCGACCGACCTCTCCGACATGCGGCCGAGTCTCATCCCCGGCCTTGCCGCCGCGGCGCAGAAGAACGCCGATCGCGGCTATCCCGATGTGGCTCTCTACGAGGTCGGCCAGATTTTCACCGGCGACCGGCCCGAGGATCAGCTCATCGCCGCGACGGTGGTGCGGCGCGGCACCGCCAAGACCGCGGGCCCCGGGCGGCACTGGTCCGGCTCCTCCGGTCTGGTCGATCTATTCGACGCCAAGGCCGATGCGCTATCCGTGCTCGCCGCCTTGGGCGCCCCGGTCGCAAAATTGCAGATCGTCACCGGAGGCCCCTCCTATTTGCATCCGGGACGCTCGGGGACGATCCAGCTCGGGCCGAAACTGGTCCTGGGCGTGTTCGGTGAATTGCACCCGGCGACGCTCCAGGCGCTCGATCTCGCTGGCCCAATCGCAGTCGCCGAAGTAATCCTCGACCGCCTGCCCGAGCCCAAGGCGCGGCCGATGCGCACCAAGCCCAAGCTCGAACTTTCGTCGTTCCAGCCGGTAGCGCGCGATTTTGCCTTCGTGGTCGACCGCGCGGTGGCGGCGGCGGAGTTGGTGCGCGCGGCCGAGAACGCCGACAAGAATCTCGTCGCCGCGGTCGAAATATTCGACCTCTACGAGGGGCCGGGAATCGGAGCCGGCAAGAAATCGATCGCGCTCGCGGTCACCTTGCAGCCGCGGGAAAAGACGCTCACCGATGCCGAGATCGACGCGGTCGCGGCCAAGATCATCGAGGAAGTGAAGAAGAGGACCGGCGCGACGCTCAGGGCTTGAGTCCCGGCGCGCGGTCCGTTCATTTGTTTTTCTTCCTGCCCGCGGCCGGGCCGCTCCGCGACGATGCGCCTCCGACCTGACGAAGCGCCGCCATGGCCGCCCGCTCGCCGGAAATCCACGCGCCGGCGACCGTGCCCCACCATGTTTCATGGACGGCTTCGCCTGCGAAAAAGATTCGATCATGGACGGGTTCGGCGAGCACGCGGCGGTTCGCGCCGCTGCCCGGCGCCGCCGCCGAAACGCCCCCCATGATCCACGGCTCCCGCGACCAGCGCACCGCCTCGGTCCGACCGATGCGTTTCCTCGCCTCGGCGCCGAAATGGGCCGAGATAAAATCGCCGACAAAGGCGATCATCGTGGCTTCGCCCGCGTTCGACAATTCGCGGCCGAAGCCGCCGGTGAGCTCGGCATAGGCCAGCTGGGTGCCGCCGACACGGCCGACCAGCGCCAGCGTGTGGGCATCGGCCGTCTTGAAGATCACGCGCTGGTCATCCACCAACCGGAACGGATTGCCGGAGAGTTCCAGTACGACCCGGTCGTAGGTTCCGAGCGAAAGGGCGGCGAGCGCATCGGCCGTTCGTTTCGGCAACGGTTGGTCGAAGCGGATGCGCTCGGAGACGAGCACGTTGGTCGATGCGGTGATGATGAGCGCGCGCGCGCGCACGGTGCCGCGAGCGGTCTCAAGGATGATATGTCCACGCCCCCACGAATCGATGCGCCGGACCGGGGTATCGAGGCTGACCGTGAGCGGCTTCGCCGCGGCGGCAATCAGCCTGCCCAGTCCCTCGCGACAGACAAGATCGTCGGAGCGCTCCTCGGCGCGGGCAAAATCGACGGCCGAGACTTGGTCGAGGTCCTTGGAGGTGTTGAGCGGGCCGAGCACGAAGGCGACCGTCGCCTGCCAATCGCCGAGATCGGGCAACGCGCGGGCAGCGGCGATATCGCGGCCGGCTTCACCGGCGGCGATGATCGCGCGGCTTGCGCGCCGCACGGCGGTGGTAAAATCGTCATACTCGCTGTCGCGGGCCTCGCGTGCACCGATATTGAGTCGCCGGATCGGCGATGGATCGTGGAGTCGTAATCCCTCGAGACGGCCCAGCGCGACGAGCGGATTGCGTCCCGACGCCGAGAGCCGATGAGCGCCACGGTCGTGGGCGATTCCAAACACCCCGGTGCCGGTCGTCACACGGCCGCCGATGCGTTCCGATGCCTCGAGCAGCGCATAGCTGCGTTCGGCGGCGGCGATGCGGCGGGCGGCGGCGATACCCGCGGTCCCCGCCCCGATGATGGCGATGTCCACCTCACCCGAGGCAGGTACCTGACCGAGAGCGGGGGCGGCAGCGAACGCGGCCGCTGCGGTCAGAAACTGGCGTCGGTTCGGGCGCGGGTTCATGGCAAAAAGCGCTTCAACTCCAGCCAGTTAGCACGAAGGCGGAGGCTCCGTGATGCCCCCGAAGGCGGGCGTGAACCTTACGGAAACCTGCTCCGGTTAAGCTCTCGGGACGAAAAAACCAAGGGGGAGGGCCCGCGCGTATTTGCGGGTCCGGGTCAGTGTCATGGGTGACCGGTTCCTCGGCTTCGTCGGCCAACGAATCGTCCGCTATCTCGATCAGCCTTCGCCTGGCTACGAGCCGTTCACGCCGAGCGATCTGAAGACGCTCGTGCGCGTGCTGCGGCCCGGCGACGTGATGCTGATCGAGGGCAATAGCCGGATTTCCGCCGTCATCAAATATCTTACCCAATCGACCTGGTCGCATTCGGCGCTCTATGTCGGCGACCGGATCGGCGCCAAGACCGACACCGGCGAGCCGCACGTGCTGGTCGAGGCCATTCTCGGCGACGGGGTGATTTCCGCGCCGTTATCGAAATACGCGCCGTTCCACACCCGTGTCTGCCGGCCGATCGGGCTTACCGCGCGCGACTGCCAGCGCGTCGTGAATTACCTGCTCGAGCGGCTCGGCTACGAATACGACGTCAAGAACATCGTCGACCTCATTCGCTTCCTCGTGCCGATGCCGGTTCCGACCCGCTGGCGCAGGCGTTTGATCGCGCTCGGATCGGGCGATCCCACCAAGGCGATCTGTTCGACGCTGATCGCCCAGGCCTTCGAGACCGTGCGCTATCCAATCCTGCCGAAGATCCAGCTGATCGATAACCGGCGCACCCGGCGCGAAATTCTCCACATCCGCCATCATTCCCTTTACATGCCGCGCGATTTCGACATCTCGCCCTATTTCGCAGTGGTGAAGCCGACGATCGAAGCAGGCTTCAATTACAAGAAAGTGCGCTGGGCGAAGCACTCCGTGGATGCCGATGCTGCCGCTCAGACGGCAAATGGCGCCGGTGCGCCGCTCGCGCCCGACCTGCCAGAACGAGCAGATCAAGAAGAACGCATCGCGGCTCTCGGCGCGCAACCTTGAACTCGCCGGGTTGATCCGGCCTTCCCTTTTTTCGCCGCGAAAATATTTTCAGAAGACGTTTCATTTTTTGACGCTTGCTGCTAAGTCCGCGCGGGATCGGTTCCATGATCGACGATGTCATTCGCGCCTTCGCCCAGACCTTTTCGCCGCCGCTCAGGCGAATTCTGTTCAAGACGATCGCGCTCGCGATCCTGCTTCTGCTCGTGCTCGGGGTGATCCTGCAGACGGTGATCGCGCGCATGGCCGCGCTGCCGCAACCTTTCGAGATGGCGCTCGCCATCGTGACCGGTCTCGGCATGATCGCCGGCGCGATCTATCTCATGGGGCCGATCAGTTCGCTCATCGCGGCGCTATTCCTCGACGAGGTCGCCGAGGAAGTCGAGCGCACGGATTATCCGGCGGATGCGGTCGGGCGCGCCTTGCCGATCGCGCAAGCCATCATGCTGTCGATGAAATTTTTCGGTCTCGTGCTGGCGGTGAACTTCATCGCGCTGTTGCTGCTGCTGGTGCCCGGCATCAATATTTCGGTGTTCTTCGTCGCCAACGGTTATCTGCTGGGGCGCCAATATTTCGAGCTCACCGCCATGCGCTTTCGTCCGGTGGAGGAGGCGAAGGCGTTGCGGCAGGCGAATGCCGTACGTATTTTTCTCGCCGGGCTGGTGATCGCCGGGCTCCTCATCGTGCCGGTATTGAATTTGATCACGCCGGTCTTCGCCACCGCTTTCATGGTCCATGTACACAAGCGGCTCGGGCCCGCACGCGAGCTGCTGCCGCCGATAGATCGCGCCTGATTCAGATTCGCTTTTCCGGCCAAAGGCAAAAATCATGGATCAGACAGCGGGGGCATTCGGGCGCCCGCGCCTTGCAGACATAGCGGCCGTGCAGAATCAACCAATGGTGGGCATGACGCTTGAAATGGGCGGGGATCGCGCGCTCGAGCCCGGCTTCGACTTCGAGCGGCGTCTTGCCGGGGGCGAGGCCGGTGCGGTTCGCGACCCGGAAGAGGTGGGTGTCGACGGCAATGGTCGGCTCGCCAAAAGCGGTGTTCAGTACTACGTTCGCGGTCTTGCGGCCGACGCCGGGCAGTGCCTCGAGTGCCGCGCGCGTGCGCGGCACCGCGCCGCCATGCTCGGCGATCAGCATGTGCGAGAGCGCGATCACGTTCTTCGCCTTGTTGCGATAGAGCCCGATGGTCTTGATCAGTTCGCGCAGGCGTTCTTCGCCGAGGACGATCATTTTGGCGGGCGAATCGGCGGCCGCGAACAGCCCCCGCGTCGCCTTGTTCACGCCGACATCGGTCGCCTGGGCGGAGAGCACCACGGCGACGAGGAGCGTATAGGGGTCGCGGTGCTCGAGCTCGCCCTTGGGTTCGGGATTGGCGCGGGCGAAGCGTCTAAAAGCCTCTTCGACCTCGGAGGCGCTCCAAGCTTGCGCGCGCTTCCGGCGTACCGTCGTGCGCTTGGGTCGTTTATCTTTGGATACGGTCTTCTTTCTCGCCATCGATCCCCTATAGTGAGGGTGCATGAGAGAAGGCAACGATTTCCATGAGCCGACATTGTTCGCGGCGAAGCTCGCGCCTTACCGCTCGCTCGCGCCTGCGGGCTTCATCGCGCTGATGGCCGTGCTCGCGGGCGCGAGCTTCACGGCCGGCATTGCCTTTCTCATGATGGGCGCCTGGCCGGTGTTCGGCTTCCTCGGGCTCGACGTTGTGCTGGTGTGGTGGGCGTTTCGCGTGAACTATCGCCAGGCTCGCGCTTTCGAGGAGATCAGCGTGACACCGAACCTCATCCGGGTGCGCCAGGTCTCGGCCCGCGGCAAGGAGCGGGAGGCGACCTTCAATCCGCGCTGGGTCCGGCTCGAGACCACCCGTGACGAGCTTTCGGGCATTACCCGCGTGGCGCTCGTCTCGCGCGGCGTGCCGCTCGTCATCGGCGCATTTCTCCCGCCGCTCAGCAAGGAGGAGCTCGCGAACTCGCTCGCCGCGGCGCTCACCACCGCCAAGCGTTAGTTTTCCCTCTCCCGTGGAATCGGGTGGCAGGCCGCACTGAAGTCTGCTTGGCTCGACGCATGAACGCACAGCCGATGCTCGCCGCCAAAACCGTTCACTCGTTGCCGCTCGGCAAGGCCGCCGCCG
Source organism: Hyphomicrobiales bacterium (assembly GCA_023266695.1). GTDB lineage: Bacteria > Pseudomonadota > Alphaproteobacteria > Rhizobiales > Xanthobacteraceae > JAUSIF01. The sequence continues at coordinate 5,594 of JAHFPO010000014.1, forward strand.
ATTACGAGACCGTGCGGCGCGCCCTCGCTTACGTCGCGGAACATTTCCGCGACCAGCCCGAGGTGGAGGCGGTCGCCCATGCGGTCGGCACCACGCCGCGGGCGCTTACCGAACTCTTCCGCCGCTGGTGCGGCCTAACCCCCAAGGAATTCTTGGCGGCGGTGACCCTCGATCATGCGCGGAGGGTGCTGGTGGAGACGCCGAGCGTATTGGAGGCGACCTACGAGCTCGGCCTGTCGGGGCCGGGCCGCCTGCACGATCTCTTCGTCGTGCACGAGGCGATGTCGCCGGGCGAATGGAAGACGGGCGGCGCGGGTCTTGCGATCGCCTATGGTTTCCATCCCTCCCCGTTCGGATCGGCGCTCGTCATGGCGAGCGAGCGCGGGCTGTGCGGCCTCGCTTTCGCCGATGCGGGCGAGGAAGAAATCGCCCTCGACGACATGCGCGGGCGCTGGCCCAACGCCCGCTATGTCGAGGACGGCCCGCGCACCGCCCCCTATGCACGGCGGATTTTCGAGCCGTCGCAATGGCGGCCTGAGACGCCCTTGAAAGTCGTCATGATCGGCAATGATTTCGAGATCCGGGTGTGGGAAACGCTGCTCGCGATCCCGATGGGACGGGCGGCGAGCTATTCCGGCATCGCTGCGCGCATTGGCCGGCCACAGGCCGCGCGCGCGGTCGGCAGCGCGGTCGGCAGAAATCCGGTTTCCTTCGTGGTGCCCTGCCACCGCGTGCTCGGCAAGGGCGGCAACCTCACCGGTTATCACTGGGGCCTCACGCGCAAGCGCGCGATGCTGGGCTGGGAGGCGGGGCGCGCTCAGGCGGCGAGGTCGAGCTTCGAAGCGACGGTCGAATCCGCTTCCAGCCGATAGAGGATCGGCACGCCGGTCGCGAGCTCGCGTTTCACGATCTCCTCGGGTGAAAGCCGTTCCAGCACCATGACGAGCGCGCGCAAGCTGTTTCCGTGCGCCGAGACGAGGGTGCGCTCGCCCCGCAGCACGCGCGGCAAAATTTCCTGCACAAAATAGGGGAGCGCGCGGGCGACCGTGTCCTTCAGGCTCTCGCCACCGGGCGGGGCCACGTCATAGGAGCGCCGCCACAGGTGCACCTGCTCGGCGCCCCATTTCTTGCGGGCATCGTCCTTGTTCAGGCCGACGAGGTCGCCATAGTCGCGCTCGTTCAGGGCCTGATCCTTGAAGGTGGGAATTTTCGTCTGGCCCATTTCCTCGAGGATCAGATCGAGGCTGCGCTGGGCGCGCACGAGCGCCGAGGTGAAGGCGACGTCGAACTTGATCTTCTGCGCCTTCAAGCGCTTGCCGGCGGCGCGCGCTTCGGCGACGCCCTCATCGGTCAGGTCGACGTCGCGCCAGCCGGTGAACAAGTTCTTGAGATTCCACTCGCTTTGGCCGTGGCGGACGAGCACGAGCAGGCGATCGGTCATGGGCTTTCCTGACGCTCAGAAATCGGCGAGGCCGAGCACGTCGGCCATGGAATAGAGGCCGGGCTTCTTGCCCTTGCCCCAGGCTGCGGCGGCGAGCGCGCCGCGGGCGAAGATCATGCGGTCCTCGGCCCTGTGGACAAGCTCGATCCGCTCGGCCGGGCCGGCGAAGATCACGCTGTGGTCGCCCACCACGGTGCCGCCGCGTAAGCTGGCAAAACCGATATCGCCGGACCTGCGCTCGCCGACATGGCCATCACGGGCCGCAATTTTCCGCTTGTCGAGATAGCTGCCGCGGCCTTCCGCCGCCGCGCGACCCAGGAGCAGCGCGGTGCCGGAAGGAGCGTCGACCTTCTTGTTGTGGTGCATCTCCAGAATCTCGATGTCATATTCGTCACCGAGCGTCTTGGCGACGCGCTTCGTCAGCGCCGCGAGGAGATTGACGCCGAGGCTCATGTTGCCGGACTTGACGATGACCGCGTGACGGGCGGCGGTTTCGATCTTCGCCTCGTCCGCCGCCGCGAACCCGGTGGTGCCGATCACATGCACGATCTTCGCCCCGGCGGCGAGGGCGGCAAGCTCGACCGTCGCCGCCGGCGAGGTGAAATCGAGAACGGCGTCGGCCTTGGCGACGAGCGGTCGCGCATCGTCGACGATCTTGACGCCCAAAGCGCCGATACCCGCGAGCTCGCCCGCGTCCTTGCCGATAGCGGGCGCGCCCTTGCGCTCGAGCGCGCCCACGAGCCGCATGCCCGCCGTCTCGGCGAGCGCGCGCACGAGGGTGATCCCCATCCGGCCGCCAGCACCGGCGATCACCAGGCGCAAATCCGCCATTTCGGTCTCCAAAGTCCGCGCGGGGTATAACGTGCGCGGGCGGGCGGGGGAAGCGCGCCCGCGTCCCTAAGAGCGCGGTCAGTTTGAGTGGAAACGGACCGCGCTCTAAATATTTGTTTTGTCGCGTTTTCTGCGGCAAACCGCTTCACACTTTGCCTGAAAACGCTTTAGCCCGGCTGCGGGCCTTCGTAGCCCTCGATCACGATCAGATCGATGGTGCAGATGTGGTTGCGGAGCGCGATCGCCCGCTGGTATTCGGGCGATTTCCAACAATCGAGCGCCGCCTGATAGGTCGGGAATTCGATCACCGCGTTACGGGTCCGGCTGCCGCCTTCGACATTCTCGAACTTGCCGGCGCGAACAACGAAGCGGGCGCCGTATTTCTTCAGCGGCTCGGCATTGGCGGCGACATACTTCTTGTATTGTTCCTGATCGGCAATGTCGACGCGTACGATCCAGTACCCCTTGGGCATCGGTTTCTCCCGTTCATGTCATGGCGGATTCGATTTCGGCGACGATCGCCCGCGCCGCCGCTTTCGGGTCGGCGGCGCCGAGGATCGGTCGCCCGACCACGAGATAATCGACGCCGGCCGCAATGGCGGCGGCGGGCGTCACCACCCGCTTCTGATCTCCGGCCGCGCCGGCGGCGGGACGAATGCCCGGCGTGACGAGGACGAGCGAGCGTCCGACCTTGCGGCGCAAGTCCGCGGCTTCCGTTGCCGAGGCCACCAGCCCGTCGATGCCGATCGCCTTTGCCTGCTCCGCTCTTCTCAGCACGAGGTCGCGCAAGGGGCCCGCATAACCTGCCTCCTTCAGATCGGATTCGTCCCAGGAAGTCAGCACGGTCACGGCCAGCAGCTTCAGAGAGCCGCCGCGGCCTTCCACCGCCGCCCGCATGGTTTGCGGATAGGCATGGACGGTGAGGAACGTCGCCCCCAGCGCCGCGGCCCGCTCGGTCGCGCGCGCCACTGTATGGGCGATGTCGTGGAGCTTGAGATCGAGAAAGACTTTCTTACCCGCGCGTACGAGATCGGCGGCGAGCGGAAGACCGCCGGCGAGGACGAGCTCGTAGCCGATCTTGTAGAAGGAAACCGCTTCGCTGAGTTTCGCGACCATTTGCTCCGCCGCCGTCACGCTCGGCAGGTCGAGGGCGACGATCAGGCGGTCGCGGGCGGAGTTCGGCACCTTGTTCCTCAGAGATCGGCTTCGGCCATGACGATGAGCCGCGTGAGCGCGGCGCGCAGGAGCTTCGCCGAGCGCTCGTCCCGGAGGCTGCCGGCCTCGTCGAAGGCCTGGCTGGCTTCCTGGATCGCCACCTGCTCGGGCAGGACGAGCGCGCCCAGACCGAGTTCCAGCACCTGGCGAAGCGCGATCAAGCCGCGGTAGCCGCCGAGCCGGCCGTTCGAGGTCGCGCCGATCGCGAACACGCCTTCCTTGAACGGATCGACCGGATCGCGCACGCGCGAGACCCAATCGATGGTGTTCTTGAGGAGCGGCGGGATCGAGGCGTTGTATTCGGGCGTCGCGATGAAGACACCGCGATGGGCGGCCAAGCGTGCGCGCAGCTTGCGGGCCGTCTCCGGCGGTCCCTCGCGCGCTTCGAGATCGCCGTCATAGACCGGCATCGGATAATCGGCGAGCGAGATGAGGCTCACTTCGGCGTCGAGAAGCGAGAGTTCCTTGGCGGCAAGGGCCGCGAGCTTGGCGCTCAACGCTCCGGTTCGGATCGAACCGGCGAACACCAGGATGCGCGGTTGCGGCATCGATACTCAGTCGGCGCGATAGACCCAGACGCGGGCGGGCGGCAAATTCAGCCAGATGCGCGGCGATGAAGTGATCCGGTAGCGGCGCTGACGCGAGGGGATCGGCGCCGTCGCCCCATAGGTGAACTGCACGAACGGCGCGCCGTGCCGGAGCAGGCGGATGGCCGCATTGAGCAGCCGCACCCGGTTGTTCAGCGGCCGCGTCATCAGCGGCAAGCCCGACACCACCGCCGCCAAGGGTTCGCGCACGATGCCCATGAGCGTCTCCCCGAGCGTATAGGCATCGCCTTCGATCACGGTCGCGCCGGGGAAACGCCGGCGCAGCAACATGCAGAATTCGGGATCGTACTCGACCAGCACGAGCCGCTCCGGAGCGACCCCACGCGCGATCAGCGCCTCGGTGACGGGCCCCGTGCCCGGGCCGAGCTCGACCACCGGGCCCGGAACGGCCGGATCGACCTCGGCCGCCACCGCCCGCGCCAGAATGCGTCCGGAAGGCGATACGGCGCCCATTTTGAGCGGATGCTGCAGCCAGGTGGAAATGAAGCGCACCTCGTCGTCGAGGCGCAGTTTCGGCTGCTTCTTGGCTAACGCGCGCTGCATGGAAGGGGACCGTCAAGCTCCCGAGGGAAATGAAGGATACATAATTTCGTCGTCGCGTACCACGGTCAATCGGGGTGAGCGGGCGGCGCTTTGTGCTTGCTCGATCAATCGAATAACTCGCGCATTTTGGAGAAGAAACCGCTGGTTTCCGGCTGTGTGTCCTTCGAGCTTTCCTTGTCGAACTCGCTCAACAGTTCACGCTGGCGCTTGGTGAGTTTCTGGGGGGTCTCGACCGACACTTGCACGTACATGTCGCCGCGGGCCTTGGAGCGAAGCACCGGCATGCCCTGGCCCTGTAGCCGGAAGCGTTTGCTGGTCTGCGTGCCCTCCGGAATCTTCACGCGGGTGCGTCCGCCATCGATGGTAGGAACCTCGAAATTGCCGCCGAGCGTCGCGGTCACCATCGAAATCGGGACCCGGCAATAGAGGTCGGCGCCTTCGCGCTGAAAGATTGCGTGCGGCTTGATGGAGAGAAAAATATAGAGATCGCCGGGCGAGCCGCCGCGCAAACCAGCCTCGCCCTCGGAGGCGAGCCGGATGCGGGTGCCGTCCTCGACGCCGGCCGGAATGTTGACCTCGAGCGTGCGTTCCTTGGTGACGCGGCCGGCGCCGGCGCAGTTCTGACAAGGCGTCTCGATGACCGAGCCGCGGCCTTGGCAGGCGTGGCAGGTTCGCTCCAGCGTGAAGAAGCCTTGGGAATGCCGGACGCGCCCGGTGCCGCTGCAGGTGCGGCAGGTGATCGGCTGGGTGCCGGGCTTGGCGCCGCTGCCGGAACAAGCCTCGCAGGTGACGTTGGTCGGCAGCCGCACCTGCGCGGCCTTGCCGCTGAAGGCTTCCTCGATCGTGATTTCGAGATTGTAGCGGAGATCGGCGCCACGCTCGCGCCCCGAGGCGCGGCCACGGCGGCCGCCCATGCCGAACAGATCGTCGAAGATGTCGGAGAATGTCGCGGCGAAATCGGTGCCGAAGCCGTGGGCGTGGGCGCCGCCCGCGCCATGCTCGAAGGCGGCGTGACCGAAGCGGTCATAGGCCGCGCGCTTGTCGGCGTCTTTCAGGACGTCGTAGGCCTCGTTGATTTCCTTGAAGCGATGTTCGCAATCGTTGTCGCCAGGGTTCTTGTCCGGGTGCCATTTCATCGCGAGCTTGCGGAAGGCGGCCTTGAGGTCGTCATCGCTCGCGTTGCGCGCGACTTCCAGCGTTTCGTAGTAGCAGCGCTTGGCCATTCCCGACATGCCTTCGCGTTGCGATGTTCCGCCTCTCTGTGATGGAGAGAGGCGTTACGAATCGCTATCCCCCTGCCCCGAAACGTGCAGCCCGGCGCGAAATGGCGCCGGGCCGGCCAATTTCGATGGCTTTCGGCATCGCGCCGGTCTCCGGACGTTATGCCGATTTCTTGTTCTTCTTGTCGTCGTCGACCTCGGTGAATTCGGCGTCGACGACGTCCTCTTTCTTCGCGCCCGAGTCTCCCGGCGCGCCGCCCGCGTCACCATCCCCGCCCTGCTTCTGGGCGGCGTACATGGCTTCGCCGAGCTTCATCGAAGCCTGGGCGAGCACTTGCGCCTTGGAGCGAATGGCATCGACGTCATCGCCCTTCAGCGCCTCTTTCAGTTCGGCGATGGCGTTCTCGATCGCGGTGCGATCGGCGGCAGAGACCTTGTCGCCGTAGTCCTTGAGCGACTTCTCGGTGGTGTGGACGAGCGCATCGGCCTGGTTCTTGGCTTCGACCTCTTCGCGGCGTTTCTTGTCCTCGGTCGCGTGCGCCTCGGCGTCCTTCACCATGCGCTCGATATCGGCCTCGCTGAGGCCGCCCGAGGCCTGGATGCGGATCTGCTGCTCCTTGCCGGTGCCTTTGTCCTTGGCCTGAACATTGACGATGCCGTTGGCGTCGATGTCGAAGGTGACCTCGATCTGCGGCACGCCGCGGGGCGCGGGCGGAATGCCGACGAGATCGAACTGTCCGAGCAACTTGTTGTCGCCCGCCATCTCGCGCTCGCCCTGGAATACGCGGATGGTGACCGCGTTCTGGCCGTCCTCGGCGGTCGAGAACACCTGGGATTTCTTGGTCGGGATCGTGGTGTTGCGGTCGATCAGCCGCGTGAACACGCCGCCCAGCGTCTCGATGCCGAGCGACAAGGGTGTCACATCCAAGAGCAGCACGTCCTTGACGTCGCCCTGCAGGACGCCGGCCTGGATCGCGGCGCCGACCGCCACCACCTCGTCGGGATTGACGCCCTTATGCGGCTCCTTGCCGAACAATTGCTTCACCACCTCTTGCACTTTCGGCATGCGGGTCATGCCGCCGACCAGCACCACCTCGTTGATCTCGGCCGCCGACAGTCCGGCGTCCTTGATCGCCTGCCGACACGGCTCGACCGTCTTCTGCACCAGATCGTCGACGAGGGCCTCGAACTTCGCCCGCGTCAACTTCATGGTCATGTGCTTCGGACCGCTCTTGTCGGCGGTGATGAAGGGCAGATTGATCTCGGTCTGGGTGGTCGAGGAGAGCTCGATCTTCGCCTTCTCCGCCGCCTCCTTGAGGCGCTGGAGCGCGAGCTTGTCCTTGCGCAGGTCGATACCCTGCTCCTTCTGGAACTCGTCGGCGAGATAATTGACGAGGCGCATGTCGAAATCCTCGCCGCCGAGGAAGGTGTCGCCGTTCGTCGACTTCACCTCGAACACGCCGTCGCCAATCTCCAAAATGGAAATGTCGAAGGTGCCGCCGCCGAGATCGTAAACCGCGATCGTGCCGGTCTTCTGCTTGTCGAGGCCATAGGCGAGCGCGGCCGCGGTCGGCTCGTTGATGATGCGCAACACCTCGAGGCCGGCGATCTTACCGGCGTCCTTGGTGGCCTGGCGCTGAGCGTCGTTGAAATAGGCGGGAACGGTGATCACCGCCTGCTCGACCTTGGTGCCGAGATAGGCTTCCGCCGTCTCCTTCATCTTTTGCAAGATGAAGGCGGATATCTGTGAAGGCGAATATTGATCCTTGCCGTCCGAGACCCAGGCGTCACCGTTGGAGGCGCGTACGATCTGATAGGGAACGAGCTTCTTGTCCTTCGCGACCATGGGGTCGTCATAACGGCGGCCGACCAGGCGCTTGACCGCGAAGAAGGTGCGCTCGGGATTGGTGACCGCCTGGCGCTTGGCGGGCTGGCCGGTGAGCCGTTCGCCGTCCTCGGTGAAGGCGACGATCGAAGGCGTGGTGCGCATGCCCTCCGCGTTCTCGATCACCTTGGGGATCGAGCCTTCCATGACGGCGACGCACGAATTGGTGGTGCCGAGGTCGATACCGATGACCTTGGACATTGCAGAACCTCATGTTTCCGGCAGGCCGTCCGGGCCTGGGGAAGCGCCCGGATTGAGAACAGGACCAAGCTCAATGAGCCCGCGACCGTCCCCGCACGGCCCCCGCGTGGGGATTTTCCGCGTCTCCGCGGCATTCGCGGATCATATAGGAGGGCGGCGATAGGCCCGCAAGGCGCCAGGGCTAATCGGCCCGGATGATTTCTCGGACGAGCCAAAGTGCGAACAGGACGAGCAGAAGCGCCGATATGGGCGCGCCCACGAGCCCCCGGAGGACCGCGGTCACCGGCAGGGACCACAGGATGCCGAGCATCAGGACCGCGACGAGGAGGATTTCGATGCGCCGGTGGTCTCGCTTTCGCTCGGCGACACTTGCTTGTTCCGCGTCGGCGGGACCAAGCGCTCGCAGCCGACCCGCACTTTCCGGCTCGCTTCGGGCGACGCGGTGGTGCTTGCTGGCGAAAGCCGCCTTGCCTTCCACGGCGTCGACCGGATTCTGCCCGGCACCTCGATGCTGTTGCCGGAAGGCGGCCGGATCAGCCTGACGCTGAGACGAGTGACGCACCCGCCGTCGAACGATTAGCTTCCGGTTTCGGTCGCCGGCGCCGTAGGTTCCGGCGCGGAAGCAGAAGCGGGCTTTGCTCCGCCCTTGGCGACGACAACAAGCGCGGGGCGCAAGACCCGGTCGCCAATTGCATAGCCTGTCTGCATGACCTCGACGATGGTTCCGGCCGCGACGTCCGGGTCGGACACCTCGAACATGGCCTGGTGGAAATTGGGATCGAACTTCTCGCCGACGGGATCGAGCCGGCGAATGCCGTGCTTCTCCAGCGCCTTCCGCAATTCGCGCTGGGTGAGGTCGATGCCGTCGAGCAGTGCTTTGAGCGTGCCTTCGGCGGTGGCGCGGGCTTCAGGGTCGACCGCCGCGAGCGCGCGGGTGAGATTGTCGGCAACGCCGAGAACGTCGCGGGCCAAGAGCGCGGAGCCATAGGCGCGCGATTCCGCAACCTCGCGTTCGGCGCGCTTGCGCACGTTCTCGGTCTCGGCCACTGCGCGCAGATATTTGTCGCGCAATTCGTCGACCGCGGCCATGAGCTCGGCTTTTTCGGCGCTTGCCGCGGCAAGCGGATCGTTCGCGGCCGCTTCGGCCGGAGACGCGTCGGTCTCCGGATTCTGCGAGCGTTTGGTTTCATCCGTCATCGACATGCCGTCGTTCTCGTGCGGAGGTGTATCAATCCGCATATCAGGTCGCGGTCGCGAAAAATCAAGCCGGATGCTTCAGCCCCTGAGCACCTTGCTCACGACCTGGGCGGTGTAGTCGACCATCGGGATCACTCGGGCATAGTTGAGCCGGGTCGGCCCGATCACCCCGAGCACGCCGACGATCCGGCCCGACCCGTCGCGGTAGGGGGCGACGATGGTCGAGGAGCCCGATAGCGAAAACAGCTTGTTCTCGGAGCCGATGAAGATGCGCAACCCCTCCGCCTCCTCGGCCTTGCCCAAGAGCCCGATCACCTCGCGCTTAGTCTCGAGGTCGTCGAACAGCAACCGTACCCGTTCGAGGTCTTGCACCGCCTTCAGATCCTCCAGGAGCTTGGCCTGGCCGCGCACGATCAGCTTGCGCTCGCCGCTGTCGCCGCCCGACCAGCTCGCGAGCCCCGCGGAGACGATCTTTTGCGTCAGCTCATCGAGCTCGGCGCGGGCGGCCGTGAGCGCCTGTTCGAGTTCGGCCTTGGCTTCGCCGAGCGTCTTGCCGCGAATGCGGGCATTGAGAAAATTGGTCGCTTCGATGAGCGCCGAGGCCGGCAAATCCGCCGGCAAGGCGAGCAGGCGGTTTTCGACCTGACCGTCCTCGGAGACCAGCACCCCCAGCGCGCGGCCCGGTTCGAGCTGGACGAACTCGACGTGCTTGAGGCGGAGATTGGTCTTGGTCGCGGTGACGACGCCCGCGCCGCGCGCGAGCCCCGAGAGCAGCGTGGACGCCTCGGCAAGTACGGTATCGAGGTTTTCCCCACGCACCGCCCTGACCTGCGCCTCGATCGCCTGACGTTCATCTTCGGCGAGATCGCCGAACTCCAACAGCGCGTCGACGAAGAAGCGAAGACCGAGCTCGGTTGGAAGCCTCCCCGCGCTCGTATGTGGCGCATAGATCAGACCCAACCCCTCGAGGTCGGCCATGACGTTGCGCACGGAAGCGGGCGACAACGTCATGGGGATGAGGCGCGAGATATTGCGCGAGCCGACCGGCTCGCCGGTGGCGAGATAATTCTCGACGATCCGGCGGAAGATCTCGCGCGAGCGTTCGTCGAGCTGCGCTAGGCTGATATGGGCCGAGCCGATTCGAACATCGACGGACATGGCTTCCTCCGGAATCCGGGTCTACCCCGCGACCCCCTGCCGCGACTATCTGCCGTTCAATGGCGGCGCGGGCAAGGGCGTCACGGAATCGTCGTTGATCGGCCTTGTCGTCCCCCGCTCCCGCCCCGTACAAGGGCCTCGATCAAGGGGGAGAACATCCATGCGGCCGAGCCGGCGCGCGAACGACGAGATGCGCTCGGTCACGTTCGAGCGCGGCCTCTCCCGCCACGCCGAGGGCTCCTGTCTCGTCAAGTTCGGCGATACTCACGTGCTGGTCACGGCCTCGCTCGAAGAGCGGCTGCCGCCCTGGCTCAAGAATCAGGGCCGGGGCTGGGTCACCGCCGAATACGGCATGCTGCCGCGCGCGACTACGGAGCGCACCCGCCGCGAGGCGACCGCCGGGAGGCCGTCGGGACGGACGCTCGAGATCCAGCGTCTGGTCGGGCGCTCCTTGCGCACGGTCATAAACCTGGAGGCGCTCGGCGAGCGGCAGATCACCATCGATTGTGACGTGATCCAGGCCGACGGCGGCACCCGTACCGCCGCCATCACCGGCGCCTGGATCGCGCTCCACGATTGCATCGCCTGGATGAAGGCGCGCTCGATGCTCACGGGCAACCCGCTCAAGGAACATGTCGCGGCCGTCTCCTGCGGCATCTTCAAGGGCGAGCCCGTGCTCGATCTCGACTATGCGGAGGACTCCGAGGCCGAGACCGATATGAATTTCGTGATGACCGGTGCCGGCGGCATCATCGAGATTCAGGGCACGGCGGAGAAAACGCCGTTCTCGGAAGCGGAGCTCGCAGCCCTGATGGCGCTCGCGAAGAAGGGCACCGCGCGTCTGATCGAGCTGCAGAAGCTCGCCGTCGCCTGAGCGCTCCATGGCCCGCCGGCTCGAGGGGCGCGTCGTCATCGCGACTCATAATCCGGGCAAGCTCGCCGAAATGCGCGATCTGCTCGCGCGCTACGGCGTCAAGGCGGTCTCGGCGAGCGAGCTCGACCTCATCGAACCCAAGGAGACCGGCGCGAGTTTCGCCGAGAATGCGCGAATCAAGGCAGCCGCGGCGACAGCCGGCGCAGAGCTGCCGGCGCTCGCCGATGATTCGGGTCTCGTGGTCGAAGCGCTCGACGGCGAACCCGGAATCCATTCCGCCCGCTGGGCCGGTACCGATAAGGATTTCGCCCGCGCCATGCGTCTGGTCGAAGAGAAGCTCGCCGCCCGTGGTGCCACCGCCCCGGAGCGGCGGCGGGCGGCGTTTGTCTCTGTGCTTGCGCTGGCCTGGCCCGACGGCCATGGCGAGAGCTTCGAAGGCAGGGTCGAAGGAACGCTCATTTGGCCGCCGCGGGGCACGCGCGGTTTCGGCTATGATCCGATGTTCCTGCCCGACGGACATCAACGGACCTTCGGTGAAATGAGCGCCGAGGAAAAACACGGGTTGCCGCCGCGCGGGGCCGGCTTGTCGCATCGTGCGCGCGCCTTTATGGCGTTGGCGGAGGCCTGTCTTGACTGAAGCTCTCACCCTCGAGCGTCACGATACCGCCGTCACGCCGGATGGAGCGGGCTTCGCAGTCTATGTGCATTGGCCGTTCTGTCTGTCGAAATGCCCCTATTGCGATTTCAACAGCCACGTCCGCCATGAAGCGCCCGACGAGGCCCGGTTCGCGCGTGCGATTGCGGTCGAGATCGCCCATGCCGCTGCCAGCACTGGGCCGCGCGAGGTCGCGAGCATCTTCTTCGGCGGCGGCACGCCCTCGCTGATGAAGCCGGCGACGGTCGCGTCGATTCTAGAGGCGATCGCCCGGCACTGGTCGTTCTCGCCCGGTGTCGAGATCACGCTCGAAGCCAATCCGACGAGCGTCGAGGCCGATCGTTTCCGCGGCTATCGGTCGGCCGGCGTAAACCGGGTCTCGCTCGGGGTGCAATCGCTCGATGACGATGCGCTGAAGGCGCTCGGCCGGCTGCATACGGCCGCCGAAGCGCTCGCCGCCGTCGCCGTCGCCAAGGCGGCGTTCCCGCGCGTCTCCTTCGATCTCATCTATGCCCGTCCCGGCCAGACGCCGACGGCCTGGAAAGAAGAGCTGTTGCGCGCGCTCGCGGAGGCGGCCGAGCATCTTTCGCTCTATCAGCTCACCATCGAGGACGGCACGCCGTTCGCGGCGCTCCATCGCTCGGGGCGTCTCGTCGTCCCCGCCGCCGAGGATGCCCGCGCGCTGTGGGACGTGACGCAGGAAACTTGCGAGGCCGCCGGTTTTCCCGCCTACGAAATCTCGAATCATGCCCGGCCGGGCGCGGAGTGCCGTCACAATCTCGTCTATTGGCGGTCCGGCGAATATGCGGGCGTCGGTCCCGGCGCGCACGGTAGGATCGAGGACGGGAGCGCGCGCCGCGCCACCGCCACCGAGCGTCATCCGGAACGCTGGCTCGCTCGCGTCGAGCAAATCGGTCACGGTCTCATCGTCGACGAGCCGCTCGGTCGGATCGAGCGGACGGACGAGTTTCTGCTGATGGGGCTGCGGCTTGCCGAAGGGGTCGACCGCCTGCGCTACACCCGCCTGGCGGGGCGCGATTTCGATCCCGGGCGCGTTGCCGCGCTCGAGGAGCAAGGACTGGTCGAAACCACCGCGGCGGGCCGGCTGCGCGTCACGGCCGCCGGGTTTCCGCTGCTCGATGCGATCGTCGCCGATCTCGCGGCTTGAGCTTCAGAGCGCGGCACTGGTGAAGCCGCGCGGCGCCGGGCTGATGACGCGCACGGCGCCGTTGCGCATCTCCATCACGGCAAGGCCGCGTTCGCAGGTGCCGTCGGAGCGGAACCGAAAGACGCCGTCGATGCCGTTGAAGCCCGACGGATTGGTCAGCACCTCTTCCGAGAATCGGTTCGGTCCCTGGGTTCTCACCAGGGCGGCGACGAGCGAGACCGCGTCATAGGCAAGACTCGCCGTGCGCACCGGGTCGCGCCCGAAGCGCGCCTTGTAGCGCTGCGTGAAGGCGCGATAGCCGGTGATGTCCGGCGCGGCGAACCAGGCGCCATTGAGATTCGGATCGGAGAACAGCTTGGGGTCGTCCCATAAGCCAGTGCCGATGAACTGGAGGCGGCGCGAGGAAACCCCATTGGCATTGAGGAGCTGGACCACTTGCGGCGTCGTATCGGCGGCATCGGCGATAAAGACGGCGTCGGCTTGCCTGACCGAGGCGGCGACCTTCTTCACTTGGTCGGCTATCCTCGCGGTCTCGCTCGGATAATGCTCGAGCGCGACGACGCGAGCCTTGCGCGCCGCCACCGCCTGTTTGAAGCCGCCTTCGACCACCGTGCCATAGGCATTGTCGGGCACCAGCGCTAGAAACGACTTTCTTCCGTTCGCGACGGCATAGCCGACGATTCGCTCGACGTCGGATTCGGGCAGAAAGCTCAGCAGATAGACGCCGCGGGCGGCGACATTGGTGTCGGTCGAGAAAGCGATCATCGGTATGCCGCGATTGCGCGTGATCTGACCCGCCGCCGCGACGGAATGGCTGAACAGAGGTCCGAGGATAATCTCGGCGCCTTCGCTGAGCGCAGCCTGCGCCGCAGCCTGCGCGCCTTGCGCGGTGCCGGCGTCGTCCTTGACGATGAGCTGGATGTTCGGATTGGCGAACTCGGCGAGCGCGAGCTCGGCGGCGTTGCGCATCGACTGGGCCGCGGCGCCGGCATTTCCTTCGGCGCTCAATGACAGGATGAGACCCACCCGGACCCCGCCAAACGCGCCGAGGTTGCTTTGTTGCTGCACTTCCGGCGACGGGAGCGGAGAGCCGATCGTCGGGCCGAAATCAGGGCTGAATGAACTGGAGCAGCCCGCTACCGCGAGCCCGAGAATGGCGAGCAGGCCTCGCAGCCAGCATGGGAGCCCCCTCGCGCCCGAACTCGTCGTCCCGTCGGCACGCAAAAACATCCGATCCTCGGCTATCGGCGAGCGCCCCCCTTTTACGGGGCAATCTGCGGCAGCAGGATGCCCATGTCAAAGTTTCCAACCAGTTTCGAGGCTCTACCCGGCTGTCCCCTGCCCGCGGCGACCGCTAGAGTTCGAGCTGGCCGCCTGCCATGCCTCAAAACCGCGACCCGCAAAGCCGAGACGCCCGTAGAGAGCATTCGTTCAGTCTCGAGCCCGCCGCGCTCGCGCCCGGGCTTCATGTGGTCGCAACCCCGATCGGTAATTTGAGCGACGTGACCTTGCGCGCGCTGCAGGTGCTGGCGAGCGCCGATCTGGTGTTGTGCGAGGACACCCGCGTCACGCGCAGGCTCATCGAGCGCTATGGTCTGAAGCCCGCGCTTCTCGCCTATCACGACCACAATGCCGCAGCGGTGCGCCCGCGCGTGCTCGCACGCCTCGGCGAGGGCGCGGCAGTCGCACTGGTATCGGACGCCGGCACCCCACTCATATCCGATCCCGGCTACAAACTGGTGGAAGCCGCGATCGCAGCCGGCCATCGCGTCTATCCGGTGCCGGGACCCTCGGCCGCGCTCGCGGCGCTGGTCGCGGCGGGCTTGCCGACCGATCGGTTCCTGTTCGAAGGATTCCTTCCGGTGAAGGCCGGGCAACGCCGTACGCGCATCGGCGAGATCGCGAGCGTGCCGGCGACGCTGGTGCTCTACGAGAGCGGACCGCGCCTCACCCGGAGCCTCGCCGATCTTGCCGCCGGTCTCGGAGCAAGACCCGCCGCGGTCTGCCGCGAGCTCACCAAGCTCTACGAGGAAATCCGCCGCGGCAGTCTAGCGGAGCTTTCCGCCCATTATGCGAAGGCTGGTCCGCCCAAGGGCGAAATCGTGATCGTGATCGGGCCACCCGATGCCGACGCGCCGGCGGCTTCGTTCGAAGAGCTCGATCGGCGGCTTGAGGTGGCGCTCGCCAAATTGTCGCTCAAAGACGCGGCCGCCGCCATCGCCGCCGAGACCGGTTTGCCGCGGCGCGAGGTCTATCGCCGCGCGCTGGCGCTCGCGGGCGCACGAGGGAGCAAGGAATGAGCGAGGAGAAAGTCCGCAACGCCCGCAAGCAGGCCGCCTTTCGGTTAGGCGTCTCGGCCGAAGGCCGGGCGGCTCTTTTTCTTCTCGCCAAGGGCTATCGCGAGCTGGCGCGGCGCTGGAAAAGCCCGGTGGGCGAGGTCGATCTCGTCATGCGGCGCGGGCGCATGCTCGTTTTCGTCGAGGTCAAGGCGCGCAACCGGTTCGAGGATGCCGCCGAGGCGGTCACGGTCCGCCAGCGCCAGCGGATCGTCGCCGGCGCCGAGGCCTGGCTTGCGGCCCACCCCGAACATGCGGGATACGACATGCGCTTCGACGCCGTGCTGGTGGCGCCCGGCCGGCTGCCGAAGCATCTCATTGCGGCCTTCGAGGCCGAGGCTTGAGCCGGGAGGGATCGTTGTCGCTCAAAGTCGCCGTCCAAATGGACCCGATCGAGAAGATCAAGATCGCGGGCGATTCGACCTTCGCGCTGCTCCTGGAGGCGCAGGCGCGCGGCCATGCGCTTTCCTATTACACGCCTGATCGGCTCGTGATGCTCGACGGGCGCGTGTTCGCGACCGTGCAGCCGCTCAAAGTGCGCGACAAGGAAGGTGATCATTTCACCCTCGGCGATGCCAAGCGGATCGAGCTATCGAGCCTCGACGTGGTGCTGTTGCGCCAGGACCCGCCCTTCGATCTCGCCTATATCACCACGACGCATATCCTGGAGCGCATTCACCCGAAGACGCTGGTAGTCAACGATCCGGCCTCCGTGCGCAACGCGCCCGAAAAGATGTTCGTGACCGAGTTCGTCGAGCTGATGCCGCCGACGCTCCTCGTCCGCGACCTCGACGAGATAAAGGCGTTCCGCACGCGTCACGGCGACATCGTAATGAAGCCGCTCTACGGCAAGGGCGGCGAATCGGTGTTTCGCGTGGAGCGCGAGGATCTGAATTTCGGCTCGCTCTACGACCTCTTCGCCACCACCTTCCGCGAGCAATGGGTGGTGCAGAAATTCCTGCCGGCGGTGAAGGAGGGCGATAAGCGCATCATCCTGGTGGACGGCGAGTTCGCGGGTGCCGTCAACCGCGTGCCGGCGCTGAACGATCTCCGCTCCAACATGGTGCGCGGCGGCATCGCCAAGCCGACCGAGCTCACCAAACGGGAACGCGAGATTTGCGAGCGCATCGGGCCGGCGCTGAAGAGCCGCGGGCTGCTGTTCGTCGGCATCGACGTGATCGACGGGTTTCTCACCGAGATCAACGTCACCTCGCCCACCGGCATCCGCGCCATCAAGAAGCTCGGCGGGCCGGACGTGGCGGCGATGATCTGGGACAGGATCGAGGGACTTCGGAAACGTGCCTGATCGCTTGATGGCGGCGATACTCTTACTCCCCTCTCTTTGTGCTTCACCGAACCTTCCGCTACCCTCGACGGCGGAGGGACGGGGCTTGGTTCTGCGTATTTCGACGGTCGCATTCAAGGGCAAGACCAAGAGGCGCTTGCGGCCGGCGCTCATTGCCGCGGGCGTTGTAATGGCGATGCTGTGTGCGCCCTTCGACGCCTGGGGGATCGGCGAGTGCCGCTTCCCGCCGCGCCCGCCGGTCGTTCTCAAGAACATGGGGATCTGCGGGTTCGATCCGGAATTGTTGAGCTTCGCCGGCGAACCCGCGCAACAGGCCGCCTGTCTGTTGAGCCCGGTTCGCGCCATTGGAAAGCTCGAGCCTCCGCTCGGCAGCCTTCCCGCGGTTCTGGCAAGCCGGGTCGGGAATTCGTTCGAGCTTCCCGCCCGCGACGCCGTCCGCGCCTTCCTGCGCGAGCAGAATCTGGATACGGATTTCGGAGAAAATCTTTCGCGGCCGGTCGCGCACGCCCAAGACAACGACCCGCTCGCGCGCTCGGCCAGCTATTTCGTGATCCACGATACGAGCGCGCCGAATTTCGGCGCGAGACCCTGGCCCAAGGACATCGATCAAGATCCGAAGATCAACAATCTTGGCCGTTATGCCTGCGCGAACAAGATCGAGCGAGCCCATGTCTTCATCAATCGCTCCGGCGAATTGCTGCTCGGTCACGACTACGAGGTTCCCTGGCGAGCGACGAAGTTCGAAATGGCGACCAATTTCAGCTCGGCCCTGAAGGGGCTTTTCCTGCACGTTGAGCTCATCCAGCCGCGGCGACGCTATCCGGGACGCGGGCGGCATAATGATTTCCTCGCTCCCGAGCCAGGCTTCACGCCCGCGCAATATGACCGGCTGGCGCTCACCTATGTCGTCGCCAGCGTTCGCGCCCAATTCTGGCTGATCCCGGCCTATCACGCCGTGATCGACGAGGGGATCTACGACAAGCACGACGACCCGCAGAATTTCGAACTCACGGCATTCGCGGGGAGT
This sequence comes from Hyphomicrobiales bacterium, assembly GCA_023266695.1. Taxonomy (GTDB): domain Bacteria; phylum Pseudomonadota; class Alphaproteobacteria; order Rhizobiales; family Xanthobacteraceae; genus JAUSIF01. The sequence continues at coordinate 23,259 of JAHFPO010000014.1, forward strand.
CTCGAGAAGCTCTTGGACCGCTTGCGAAAACCCGCGAATCGCTCCTGATATTTCGTTCCCTAAATGTTCTTGTGCTGAAGCGGCGCAATTATCCCCTATAGACATGTAACCAGGAACCTGCTATAAAAGTGGCATGAAACAGAAACCTCTGAATATCAAGGCTTTCAACCGTCGATTCCCCGACGATGATGCCTGTCTCGATCACCTCATGCGGACCCGCTACGGCGTTCGGCTTATGTGCCGCTGCAACCGCGAAGCGGCCTATTACCGCGTGAAAGGCCGCCGGTGCTTCGAATGCGAGCATTGCGGCAA
>JAHFPO010000218.1 GCA_023266695.1 Hyphomicrobiales bacterium
GCGATCACCCGTTCGAGCGCGACCCACCACAGCTCGCCGATTTGGTCGGAAAAGCTGGTGGCGAGGTAGAGCGCGAACGGCACCTCGTGCCGTTTCAGGATCGGCCAGGCATGTTCGAGATTGTCGCGATAGCCGTCGTCGAAGGTGAAGGCGGCGAACTGGCGGGTGATGTCGCGCTCGCTGAGCCGCCGGGTGAGCTCGTCGAGGCTGACGAGATCGACGCCCCGGCGCCGCAAGTGCCGGATCAAGCGGTCGAGGAATTCGGGCTTGATCTCGAGTATCCGGTTGGGCTGGAACCCGCCGCGCCGGGAAGGCCGCACGTGATGGAGCGTGAAGATGACGCCGACGCCGCCGGAGAGTGGACGCAGCGTATGGTGCACGCCGAAGAAATAGAGCGCCTCGAGCCCGGCGCGGTAGGCGGCGTAGCGAAGGTTGGCCATGGTTGCTCCGTCGCGGGGGGCCTCAGCGAGACCGACCATATAGCGATCAAATCTTGAAAATTGTTTGCCTCCGCCCGCCCGGCGCGCGCCGGCGGCCGGTCGGGATACCGAATGCGCCGTTCGAGCCAGAAGCTGTCGGTTGCTGGCCGAAGAGCCCGATCATTTAGGGCCCGTTGCCCCCGAAGTTTCGCCGCCAGCCGTGCCGCCGCCCGGACCGGTCCGGATCGGGCCCGGCGGGGGAGCTGTCGCGGCCGGCGGATTACTCGGTGTGCTGGTGGATGCGGCGGTGCAGCTCGGTTTATCGCTGTTCGGAAGGCCTGGCCCCATGCCGCAGGTCTGCTCATAGCAGCGGTAGAAGACGCCGTCCTTGGTCATGGTGTATTTTCGCCCTTTGACGCATTGGCCCTTCTTCAATCGTGTCGCGATCTGGAGAACGAAGAGTCCATACTGCCGGGCCTCCCCGACCCTGCCGCCCGGCGTAAGCGCGGCGGAGGGCGTCGATGCAATCATGGCGCCCGTGCATATTCCCGCAGCGAGCGACCCAAGGATCAAACTTCGCGCGCGCATATCGGCCTCTACGACTGTATGCTTGCCTCCGGAGCCCGTGCGCGATCATAGCGCAAGGATGGAGCGCCGTCGCGGGCAGTCGATGACGATCAGGCGACGGCGCGGCCAGGGGACGTATCGGGCGGGGCCGTATCGGGACCCATCGCCACCACCATCACATTGGGAAAGCCCTTGGCCGCGAGCGCGTCGGAGGCGGCCGCTCCCGTCCCCTCCCCGCCTTCGGCCGCGACCAGCACCGCCGCGCGGGTGAAGCGCGCGAGCCGGTCGGCGCCGGCAAGATGCGCGAGCGCGGGCGCCGCCACGATCACGTGTTCATAGGTTTGCGACAGCGCGCCGAGCACGATCGAAAGCCTCTCGGCGGAGAGCAACGCGGCGGTATCGTGCACGCCGCGACCGACGGCGATCACATGGATGCGCGAGGTTCGGTCGCGGTGGATCACCTCGCCGAAGCTCGCCACGCCGGAAAGGAGATCGGCGAGACCCGGCGCGCGCGGATCAGGGACGAGCCCGGCCGAGGGCGCCGCCGTCACGTCGAAATCGAGAAACAGCACGCGTGCGCCCAGAGCGGCGAGATCGCGGGCGAGCTCGACCGCGACCATCGGCGAGGGTTCGTCGTCGCCCGCGCGCGCGACCACGACAATGCCGCGGCCGAGGCCGCGCACATGATCGGCGAGCGTACTCAATCGCCGCGCCTCTGTCTTCGTCGGCGTCTCCATGTTCCACGCCGCGACCTTTCCGCCGGCGGCGGCGATCCGGGATCGGGACGCCTTCGGCGCAAGCGTCGCCGGCATCGGGCGCACGACCGCGCCCGTTTCGCCCGGATAGTAGCCGCCTCTCAGCAACTCGCCGAGCGCGATGAAGGTGACGGTGACCATCAACGTCGCCAGTGAAGCGAGCAGCACGATCATCGTCTTTTTCGGGTAATAGGGGGTCGAGGACGCCACCGCGCGGGAAACGATGCGCGCGTCCGCCATGACCGCGTCGGGCGTCTCGCGCGCGGTCGCGTCGCGATAGCGCGAGAGGTAGGATTCGAGCAAATCGCGCTGGGCCTTGGCCTCGCGCTCAAACGCGCGCAACTGTACGTCCTGCTCGCCGAGCGCCGAGGCTTGGCCCTTCAATTGGTCGAGGTTCGCCATCATCGACTCGAGCCGCGCGCCGGAGATGCGGGCGTCGTTCTCGAGGGTGCGGACGAGCTTCTCGGCCTCGGTGCGGATCTGCGCCTCAAGATCGGCGATCTGCGCTTTGAGCTCCTTGATGCGCGGATGCTGGGCAAGCAGCGTCGAGGATTGCTCGGCGAGCTGCGCGCGCAGCGTCACGCGCTGCTCGTTGAGGCGGCGGATCAATTCTGAATTCAGAACATCGGAGGCTTCGATCGGCTTCCCCAAGCGCAGCATTTGGCGAATAAGGCGGGCCTTCGATTCGGCATCGGCCTTTTGCGAACGAGCGAGCACGAGCTGGGAATTGAGCTCGCCCAGCGTCTGCGCGCTCAGCGAATTGTTGTTGTTGCCGATATAGAGGTTCGACTTGGCGCGGAATTCCTCGACCCGCGCCTCGGCTTCGGCGACCTTGCCGCGCAGCCGCTCGATCTCGCCGGCGAGCCACTGGATTGCCTGGCGCATGGCTTCCTGCTTGGCCGCCTGCTGAACCGTCAGATAACCTTCGGCGATCGCGTTGGCGACACTGGCCGCGAGGTAGGGATCCTCGGATTGGAAGTCGATCGCGATCACCCGCGACTTTTCGACCTGGTTGACGGAAAGCCGTTCGTAATAACGCTCGAGCACCCGCTCCTCGATGGTCATGCTCGAGGGGTCGCGCGCGAGCCCGATCAGGCTCA
>JAHFPO010000107.1 GCA_023266695.1 Hyphomicrobiales bacterium
GTAACAGGCCAAGCATCGCTTCCATCTATCGGCTTGAACAGGGACATGCCATTCGCGTGACGAACGCGCGGCGCGTCTTCGACATCGTCAATCAGGCGCTCAATGGCACGCTCGATCCACGCAAGGAACTGAAGGTGAAGTAAGCCGGCGATACGACGCCGTTCCACCTCAGCTAGGCGGCCCGAGACTTCAACTTATGGAATCCTAGAGAAGTCGCCCGGCGCGCACACCCATCTCGCGCATTTTGTGCCCGATGCTCCGAAGATGCTCTGTGACCGCTCGAGCGTGCACAAGCAGTCCTTCGGCGAAGGCGGCGGAGCGATGACGGGAAGAAGAGGAACAGGCAGCAGAATATCCGAGCAGAAAAATCGCCGGCACTGTCCGTTCTCCCGCCGCGTGCACAGGCAATAAACCGGTTCGACGTGGCCGATGGTGGCGGCGGCTTTTCCGATCGCCGTGCCGCCGGCCGGCGCGGCGAGCGCCGGTGTTGCGGCGACCACGCTAAGAACGACAGCGAACACTCCCGTGATGATAGGTAAACGCATGGATCCCCCCCTAATCAATACCTACGAAACGATCATAGCAAACCTAGGATTGCAGACAAGGATATGAGCCTGAAGGATGAGGCGATAAGAATGGATTGACGGGCTGAGGGCGATCCCGGGTCTGCGGCGCACCGCGCGGTTAGAATTGCCACGCTGGCTCCTTTGGCAGCGCGGCGGTGCTGCGCTGCGCCCGGGATGACAATTGAATGGAAATTACGCCGCCTCATTCCGCGGCGACCCGCGTAAGCTCGCCGGCTTTCTCCATCTCGCGGCGCAGCCATTCCGGCGCCATGTCATATCCGTTCGGCCACGTCGGCGCGCCGAATTCGAGAAACACGCGCGCGAAATAGGCCTCGTCGCGCAGCGGCGCGAGCATCGGTCCCGGCTCCCGGACCATGGCCGCGAAATCATGCACGCCTTCGCTGCCGTCATTGAAGTGGACGCGTAGGCGGAAGCCGCCGAGACGTTCCAGTTGCGTCACCTTAGTCAGCATCGAGCCCCGCAATCTTCTCCGGCTGCTCGCCCGCCCGGGCGCGACGCCAATTTTCGCGCAATTGGTCCTGCCGCGCCAGTGCCCATTCCTTGACAAGACGCGCCGCGGCGCGCGGCAGCGCCCCGCGAAAGCGGGGACCGTCATCCGCATGCGGAGAACGATCCCGGCTCTCGGCGCACGCAAGTCGGCTTTAGCCGACTTGCGTAATTTAACGTGCCGATCTCGGGTAAACCCGAGATCGGTGCGCCTCGGCCGGGACGACGATGGTCAGTTATCGAGGAAGCTCCTGAGCTTCCTACTCCTACTTGGGTGCTTCAGCTTCCTCAGCGCCTTGGCCTCGATCTGGCGGATGCGCTCGCGGGTGACCGAGAACTGCTGGCCGACCTCCTCGAGCGTGTGGTCGGTGTTCATGCCGATGCCGAAGCGCATGCGCAGCACGCGCTCTTCTCTCGGCGTCAGTGACGCGAGCACGCGGGTGGTGGTCTCGCGCAGGTTCGACTGGATGGCGGCGTCGATCGGCAAGATCGCGTTCTTGTCCTCGATGAAATCGCCGAGGTGGCTGTCCTCCTCGTCGCCGATCGGGGTCTCCAGGCTGATCGGCTCTTTCGCGATCTTCAGGACCTTGCGCACCTTCTCGAGCGGCATGCCGAGCTTCTCGGCCAATTCCTCCGGCGTCGGCTCGCGGCCGATCTCGTGCAGCATCTGGCGGCTGGTGCGCACGATCTTGTTGATCGTCTCGATCATGTGCACGGGAATGCGGATGGTGCGCGCCTGGTCGGCGATCGAGCGGGTGATCGCCTGGCGGATCCACCAGGTGGCATAGGTCGAGAACTTGTAGCCGCGGCGGTATTCGAACTTGTCGACCGCCTTCATCAGCCCGATGTTGCCCTCCTGGATGAGGTCGAGGAACTGCAGGCCGCGGTTGGTGTATTTCTTGGCGATCGAGATGACGAGGCGCAGATTCGCCTCCACCATCTCCTTCTTCGCCTGCCGCGCCTCGCGCTCACCCTTCTGCACCATGTGCACGATGCGGCGGAATTCCTGGATCTCGAGGCCGGTTTCGGTGGCGAGCGCGTGGATGTTCTGCCTGAGCTCGCGGACGCGGTGGCGCTCCTCGCCGATGAAGCCCTTCCAGCCCTTGGAGCCGAGCTTGGAGGTGCGCAGCAGCCACTTCGGATCGAGCTCGGAGCCATGATAATTCTTCAGGAAGTCCTCGCGCTCGACGCCGTGGCTCTCGCCGAGGCGCATCAGCCGGCCTTCGAGCGCCATCAGCCGCCGGTTGATCTCGTAGAGCTGCTCGACCAGGCTATCGATGCGCGCCTGATTGAGCGACAGCGACTTCACCTCGACGATGATCTCCTCTTGCAGCTTCTTGTAGCGGCGCTCCTGGGAGGGCGAGAGCGAGGAGTTCTTGAGCTTGTTCTCGACGTTCTGGTCCTGCAGCCGGCGCAGCCGCTTGTAGGCGTCGGCGACGCGGTCGAAGGTCTCCACCACCTTCGGCTTCAATTCGGCTTCCATGGCGGCGAGCGAGAGCGCGTTTTCGAGATCGTCCTCGTCCTCATCGCTCTCCTCCGGGCGCATGCCGGGGGCGATCGGCTGGCCGCCGTTGCCGTCCGGCTTCTCGGGCGGCGCCATCATGCCGTCGTCGGCGGCGACCGCCTCCTGCGGGGTCTCGGGCGCGGGCACCGCCGGCTTGTTGGCGTCGGGCCCGGCATAGGTCGCTTCGAGATCGATGATCTCGCGCAAGAGCGCTTTGGCCTCGTTCAGCTCGTCGCGCCACACGATGATCGCCTGGAAGGTGAGCGGGCTCTCGCACAGGCCCGCGATCATCGCCTCGCGGCCGGCCTCGATGCGCTTGGCGATCGCGATCTCGCCTTCGCGCGAGAGGAGCTCGACCGAGCCCATCTCGCGCAGATACATGCGCACCGGATCGTCGGTGCGCTCCGACGGCAGCGACTTCTCGGATTTCGCCGGAGTCTTGGGCGTGGCTTCGACCAGCTCGCCGCCTTCCGACTCCTCGTCCTCGTCGTCGGCCTCCTCGGCCTCGGCCTCCTCGGATTCCACCACGTTGATGCCCATCTCGCTCATCATCGCGAGCACATCCTCGATCTTCTCGGAGGTGACCTCCTCGGAGGGCATCACGCCGTTCAACTGGTCGTAGGTGACGTAGCCGCGCTTCTTGGCGAGCTTGATCATCTTCTTGACGGCGGCGTCGGTGAGGTCGAGGAGCGGGCTGTCCTGCGGCTCGCCGTCCTTGTCGGCGGGCTCGGCCGCGGTTTTGCCCGCCTGCTGCTTCACCGCCGCGGCGGCGGCGGCGATCTGGGCGGCGCGCAGGATCTGCTCGACGCCGGCGGTGGTGCGGCGCGCGTCCTTGCCGGCCGCAGGCTTCCCGGCCGTCGGCTTCGGCGCGGGAGGCTTGAGCGCGGAAGGTTTGGCGACGGGCGGCTTTCCCGCCGCTTGTTTCACGGCGGGGAGGACGGGCTTGGCGGCGGCCGGCGGTTTCGCCGCGGGCTGCTTCGCCGCCGCCTTGACGACGGGAGCCTTGGTGACGGGAGTCTTGGTGACGGGAGTCTTGGCGGCGGCTTTGGCGGCGGGCGTTTTTGCGACGGGTTTTGCCGCCGGCTTCGGCGGCGCCTTCTTCTCCTCCGTCTTGCCGCCGGTGAACAGCGCGCGCACCAGGCTGCCGAGACCGAAGCCGGAACTCACGGCCTTGACGCGCGCGCTCTCGGCCGCGGGCTTGCTCTTCGCCGCCTTGGCGGCGCGCGCGGGGGCCTGCTTGGCCTTGGATTTCTGTTTGTTCGAACTCACCGCAATCCCGCCGTTCTCGCGCCGCCGGGGCGCATCCGCCATCACCCCGCCGAATCGGTCCCGCCCCCTCGATCTTACAGGGTCCGGACCGGCCGGCCCGAGGGCGCGCCGAAGCCCTCGATCAGGGCCTCGGTGCCGTCGAGCCTATCGAGCTCGCGTTTGACTTCCTGCAACCGGGCGAAATGGGCCTCGGTCGGCTCGGCTCCGAGCGCGCGTTCGGCTTCCCTGAGCTCCTTAGATAGCGTGCGTTTCATGCGATGCAAGCTCACGATCTGGCGCCACCAGGCGGTGACGTCCTCGGCCGCGGCCTCGGGTCCCACCTCCCAGTCGCCGCCATGGGTGATGGCACGTTCCATGCGTGTCTTGAGTTCCGCGGCGCCGGTCTGGGCGAGCCTCGCCGCGAGCGCCCCGGCGTCGCCTGCGGATTCGGCCGCGGCGGCGTCGAGAATCGCCCGCCGCAGCGCGTCGCAATCGCGGTGGACGAAGTCGAGTTCCGCCAGTTCCTCAGCATAATCGGCGAGCAACCACGGGTGGTTGAGCACGGCGAGCAGGATCAGCGCCTCGCGCGCGGGCACCGCCGAATGGTGGCCGCGCAGGATCTGGCTTTGGCCGAGGCGGGCGCTGCGGGGGCTGAGCGCCTGGCGCGGATTGGGCGGGCGCCGGAAGCGTCCGCCGGGTTCGCCGAACGGCCGGGTTTCCGCCCCGGCCGGGGCAAATAGCCGCGCAAGGCGCGCCCGCAAATCGTCGCGGTAATGGCGGCGCACGGTCTCGTCTCCGATCGCGCTGAGCATTTCTCCCAATCTTGCTTCCAGCGCCGCGCGCCGCTCCGGCGTATCGAGCCGCGCATCGGCGGTCTCGCGCAGCCACAGCATCTCGGCGAGCGGGCGGGCCCCTGCCAGCACCTCTTTCATCGCCTCGGCGCCGCCGGCGCGGATGAGATCGTCCGGGTCCTGGCCTTCGGGCAGGATCGCGAAGCGCAGACTCTTGCCGGGCGCGAGCCCGGGGAGCGCCAGATCGAGCGCGCGGAAGGCGGCGCGCTCTCCCGCCTTGTCGCCGTCGAAACAAAGGATCGGTTCGGGCGCAATCCGCCACAGCAGCCCGAGCTGGTCCTCGGTGAGGGCGGTGCCGAGGGGCGCGACCGTCGCCTCGAAGCCCGCCGCCACCATGGCGATCGCGTCCATATAGCCCTCGACCACGATCAGCGGCTCGCCCTTTTGCGCGGCGACGCGGGCGGGCGCGCCGTGATACAAGAGCCAGCCCTTGTGGAAGAGCGGCGTCTCCGGCGAGTTCAAATATTTCGCCGGGGCGTCCTCGGCAAGCGCGCGGCCGCCGAAGCCGACGACGCGGCCCTTGAAATCGTGGATCGGAAACATCACACGCTCGCGGAAGCGTTCGAAGGGGAGAGGAATGTCGTCGCCGGTCACCAGCAATCCCGCCTCCACCATGTCCTCGACGGGAATGCTCTTGGCGCCGAGATATTCCTTGAGGGCGAAGCGCTCGGCCGGCGCATAGCCCAGCCGAAAGCGCGCGATCACCGCGGGCGCGAGACCGCGGTCGGCGAGATAGCCGCGGGTGCGGGCGCCCGCGCGCGATTGCAGGCTGTCCTCGAAGAACTTGGCGGCGAGCTCCATCACCTCGTGGAGGGTCTTGCGGCGCGCCTCGCGCTTCTCGTCCTCGGGCGAGACCTTGGGGAGCGGCAGGCCGGCGAGGGAGGCGAGCCGCTCCACCGCCTCGGGGAACGACACTCCTTCGGTCTCCATCAGGAAGGTGAACTGGTCGCCGTGCTTGCCCGACGAGAAGCAGTGATAGAAGCCCTTGTGGTCATTGACGGTGAAGGACGGGGTCTTTTCCGCGTTGAAGGGCGAGAGGCCCTTCCATTCCCGGCCGGCCTTTTTCAGCGCCACGCGCCGGCGCACGATTTCCGACACCGGCAGCCGGGCGCGGATCTCGTCGAGGAAGCTCTGCGGAAAGCGCATGGGATGATCTAGGGGGCGATTCGGGGGCGCCGCCAGCCCTATTCAACAACTCCTTATAGTGTGAATGGGTCCGCGGACTTCATAGTGTGAATGGGTCCATGGGACTCTGCGCGGGGGTTCTCCCGGTTATCCACAGCGGCCGCATGGATGCCCGGGCCGAGCCCCTGCCACAAGACTTCTTCATAGGATTGCACTGGCATGACCGCTATCGGAGCATAACCTGACGGCCTGCGGACATCGCGGAACCGACACGAATGACCCTTACCGGACATGCGGATCGTGGGCGTGTTTCGTGGGAGAATTATGTCAGCGAAGCTGTTCAATGGCGGCGAGTAAATATTAGAATTGATCAGCGTTGCACAGCGAAATTAGCATTCCATCTGGACCACTCACTAGGGGCTGATCAGGTGAGACATAAGAATTTCTTAACTTATTTTTTACCTTTAACTTCGACGAAACTAATAGGTTCTAATTTTGTCGAGAAAGCAATTTAGCCAGATCTAAACAAGCGGATGATGCTCCAAGCATGTTTCGTGTTTTTAATTGTCTTACAGTCGAGCATGATTGGCAACTCGTCGTTGTCGCGGGTTTGGTTTGCTTCGGTGCAAGTTTTTGTGCTGTCAGTCTTTTTCATCGTGCATGCAGCTCGCAAGGATGGGCGCGCGCAACCTGGATTTTGGTCGCTGGTACTGCGGCCGGATTCGGCATCTGGGCGACGCATTTCATCGCGATGCTGGCCTACGACCCCGGCATTGGGATTGCGTTCAACTTAACTCTCACAGCGCTGTCCCTCGTCGTGTCGGCGACGGTCACTTGCGGCGGTCTCGGTGTTGCTGTTTACATGCCGGCTCGCTGGGGAGCGCCGGTCGGGGGCTGTATTGTCGGGGCCGGGGTTGCTTCGATGCATTACCTTGGAATGTGGGCGCTGGAAATTCCTGGCCGCATAATTTGGTCCCTGGACTTGGTATTGGTCTCAATTGTGCTCGGCATGCTGTTCGGGACTACCGCGCTCGCGGTTGCAGCTCGCCGCAATGCTTTGCTAAGCACGAACGTTGCCGCCGTTTTCCTCACGCTTGCTATCCTATCGCTTCACTTCACCGCGATGGGCGCAGTTGAGATTGTTCCTGATCCGACGCGTGTCAGCAGCTTATTCTCAATCGCACCAATGGGACTCGCATTAGCCATCGCAAATGCGGCTTTTACGGTTCTGGGAATGAGCATAGTCGCAGCAATGATGAATCGCCGCCTGGTTAGTCAAAGCGTGCAAACGACTGCCGCCCTAAATTACATGCCGCATGGGTTTTGCATGTTTGATTCGAACAAACGGTTAGTTCTCTGCAACGACGTTTATGCCGAGATGTACCGTTTACCACCGGAGTTAAAGAAAGTCGGGACAACACATGATGACATCATAGCGCATCGCGTCTTGAGTGGCCTCATAGCAAGCGGGAAAAATGACGCCGCCGTTAAGCAGAAGCTCACGGAATTGGGCGCGCTATCGATCACCAAAATCTCGCATCGGATTGACAAACTTGCTGATGGGCGCCTGATCTGCGTCACGCGGGGACCGATGGTGGGAGGCGGTTGGGTCGCAACGCACGAGGACGTTACCGAACGTCAGCAGTTGGAGAAACAACGCGACAACATGGTCTCTCAGGAAACTCGCCGTGCGTCGATCGATGCTGCTATCTCGTCGTTCCGCAAGCGAGTCGAAGGCGTGCTAAAGACCGTGAGCGATAGCGCAAGCGCGATGAAATCGACCGCGACCGATCTGTTCGGGTCGTCCGAGCAAACCTCACGGCACGCCAATGGGGTAGTGCAGGCATCGAACGAGGCCTCGATCAATGTCGCAAATGCCGCGAAAGCAACAAACCAATTGTCGGGCTCGATCACAGAGATAAGCAGGCAAGTTGGCCAGACCACCGAGGTCGTGCGTAGCGCCGTGAGCAAAGCCAAGGCAACGAACGATGAGTTCGTCGGGCTCGTGAAGGCGGCGCAGACAATTGGCGATGTCGTCAAGCTGATTCAGCAAATTGCCGGGCAGACGAACCTTCTCGCCCTCAACGCGACTATTGAGGCGGCGCGGGCTGGTGAGGCGGGACGGGGCTTCGCCGTCGTTGCTTCCGAAGTGAAATCGCTCGCCGTGCAAACTGCCAAGGCGACCAATGAGATTGCTGGCCAGATTTTGGCATTGCAAACTTCGACCAGGGGCTCCGTTGAGGCAATCCGTAGCATTGAGGAATGCATAGGCGAGATCAACACGTATGCGTCTGCCATCGCTGCTTCGGTCGATCAACAGAGCGCGACAACCGGCGAGATTTCTGACAACGTTGCGAATGCCGCACAGGAAACGAGCAAGGTCGTTGCG
>JAHFPO010000015.1 GCA_023266695.1 Hyphomicrobiales bacterium
CCGATCTGGGCGGCACTGTCGCCGGCGCGGAGTCGCTCTATGCCGGCATCCGCCGTCTGGCCGAGAAAAAGCCGGTGGTCGCGGTGGTGGAAGGCGTGGCAGCTTCGGGCGCCTATATCACCGCGCTCGGAGCCGATCGCATCTTCGCCCCCCGTAATGCCATCGTCGGATCGATCGGCGTCATCTTCCAGTTTCCGAACGTGTACGAGCTTCTGAAGCACGTCGGGGTCTCGGTCGAGGAAATCAAGTCGACGCCGCTGAAGGCCGCGCCGAGCGGCTATGCGCCGACCAGCCCGGAAGCGAGAGCCGCGATCCGCAGCCTCGTCGAAGACAGCTACGACTGGTTCAAGACGCTGGTGCGGGATCGTCGCGGCCTCGACGACAAGACGCTCGCCGCCGCCGCCGACGGGCGGGTCTTCACGGCAAGCCAGGCATTTCCCCTGAAGCTCATCGACGAGATCGGCGACGAGCGCGCGGCCCGCGACTGGCTCGCGAAAAACAAGGGAGTGAGCATCGATTTGTCGATCCGCGACTGGCGCAGCCGCGGCCTCGGTTCCGAGTTCCGCTGGTTCGGCGCCCTTGCCTCGCTCGCGGAAGCGCTGGGGATGCCCGCGATCGCGGCGCTCGTCGGCAGCGATGCGATCGCCAACGCGACGGCGCGCGCGCAGCTTGACGGGCTGTTGGCCCTCTGGCACCCTCCATTGGCGGATTGAGGTCCGCCAACTCGTTCGGATCGTTCGGGTTTTTCGCTCGGGGGCGGCGAGCGCAGATGATCAAGTCCGAGCTCGTGCAACAAATCGCGGAAGCCAATCCGCATCTCTATCAGCGCGACGTCGAAAATATCGTCGACGCGATCCTCGACGAGATCACCCGTGCGCTCGCGCGCGGCGATCGGGTGGAGCTACGCGGCTTCGGCGCCTTCTCGGTGAAGTCGCGACCCGCGCGGATCGGACGCAACCCGCGCACCGGCGCGCAGGTGAAGGTCTCCGAGAAGATCGTGCCCTATTTCAAGACCGGCAAGGAAATGCGCGAGCGCCTGAACAAGTCGCGCCGCTGAGCCGCGTTCCTGCCGCGGACGACTTACCCGGAGTCGAAGCACCATGCGCAGACTCCTCCTCTGGATCGTGCTTCTGCCGCTTTCGGTCGCGATCGTGCTGTTCGCGGTCGCGAACCGCGGGCTCGTCACGGTCTCGCTCGACCCGTTCTCGCAAGCCGCGCCGGCCTATGCGGTGGCGCTGCCGCTCTTCCTCGTCATCTTCGCCGCCCTCATCCTGGGCGTGCTCGTGGGCGGGACGGTAGTTTGGTTCGGCAAGCTGCGCTGGCGGCTCGCCGCCCAGCGGGCCGAACGTGAGACCGCCCGCCTCAAGGCCGAGGCCGATGAGCGCGCCCGGGCCGAGGCTTATGGCACAATGCGCAGCCTGTCCGTGCCCAGCGGCCGCGCCGCAGCGGAATAGGGCCGGCCTGAGGCCATATCGCCCGGCGGGTGAGCCCATCCGGGGGCGGTGGACATCACGCCCCGCGCTATGCCATCGAAACCCATGATCGAGATCAAGATCTGCGGCATCCATGACGAGCCGGCGATGGCCGCGGCGCTCGCCGCCGGCGCCGACCTCGTGGGGCTCGTGTTCTTTTCCCCGAGCCCGCGCGCGGTCTCGCTCGCGGCGGCGGCGGAACTCGCCAAGCTTGCCCGCGGGCGCGCGGGCGTGGTGGCGCTCACCGTCGATGCCGACGATCGCCTGCTCGTAGAGATCGTCGAAGCCGTCGCCCCCGACCTCCTCCAGCTGCATGGGCGTGAGACGCCGGAACGCGTCGCCGCGCTCCGCGCCCGGTTCGGGCGGCCGGTGATGAAGGCGATCGCGGTCACCGCCGCGGAGGATTTGAAGGTCGTGCCGGCCTATGGGGCGGTCGCCGACCGGCTCTTGTTCGACGCCCGGCCGCCTACGGGCGCGACCCGGCCCGGCGGCCACGGCCGCGCCTTCGACTGGTCGCTGCTCTCCAGCCTTGAGCGCTCCAAACCCGTCATGCTCTCGGGCGGCCTCGATCCCGGCAATGTCGCCGCCGCGATCGCGAGCGTGCGGCCCGACGCCGTCGATGTATCATCGGGGGTCGAGCATAAGCCCGGCGAGAAGGACCCGGAGAAGATCAAGGCCTTCATCGCCGCCGCGCGCGCGGCGGCGAGTTCGCTCGCGCGGCCCGCTCAGGAGAAGGTGTCGTGAAGGTCCCGCCCAACTCCCTTCGCCTCGGGCCCGACGAGCACGGCCATTTCGGTATCTATGGCGGCCGCTTCGTCGCCGAGACCCTGATGCCGCTGGTGCTCGATCTCGAGCGCGCCTATCTCGCGGCCAAAGACGATCCCGCCTTCAAGGCGGAGATGGAAGGCTTCCTCACCCATTATGTCGGCCGGCCGAGCCCTCTCTATTTCGCCGAGCGGCTGACCGCGCATCTGCGCGGCGCGAAAATCTATTTGAAGCGCGACGAGCTCAATCACACCGGCGCCCACAAGATCAACAATGTGCTCGGGCAAATCCTGCTCGCGCGCCGCATGGGCAAGAAGCGCATTATCGCCGAAACCGGCGCCGGCCAGCACGGGGTGGCGACGGCCACTGCCTGCGCCCGCTTCGGCCTCGAATGCGTGGTCTATATGGGCACCATCGACATCGAGCGGCAGAAGCCGAACGTCTTCCGCATGAAATTGCTCGGCGCCGAGGTGCGGCCCGTCACTTCTGGCTCGAAAACACTGAAGGACGCCATGAACGAGGCGCTCCGCGACTGGGTCACCAATGTCGAGACGACGTTCTATTGCATCGGCACGGTGGCGGGGCCGCACCCCTATCCCATGATGGTGCGCGATTTTCAAAGCGTGATCGGCAGGGAGGCGCGCGAGCAGATCATGCAAGCCGAGGGCCGGCTGCCCGATTCACTCGTCGCCTGTATCGGCGGCGGCTCCAACGCGATCGGGCTCTTTCATCCCTTCCTCGACGAACCGAATATCGAGATTTATGGCGTCGAGGCGGCGGGCAAGGGGATTTCTACCGGCCAGCACGCGGCCTCGATCGGCGGCGGCAAGCCCGGCGTCTTGCACGGCAACCGCACTTATCTCTTGATGAACGACGACGGCCAGATCACCGAGACCCATTCGATCTCGGCCGGGCTCGATTATCCCGGGATCGGGCCCGAGCACTCGTGGCTCTACGACAGTGGCCGCATCACTTTTCTCTCGGCCACCGACGACGAGGCGCTGAAAGCCTTCCAGCTTCTCTCCACGCTCGAAGGCATCATCCCGGCGCTTGAGCCCGCCCACGCGCTCGCCAAGGTGATGGAACTCGCGCCCAAGAAGCCGAAGAATCACCTGATGGTGGTCAATCTGTGCGGCCGCGGCGACAAGGACATTTTCACCGTCGCCGAGCATCTCGGGGGCAAGCTGTGAGCGTGCGCATCGACACCCGCTTCAAGGCCCTCGCCCGCGAAGGCCGCGCCGGGCTCGTGACCTTTCTCACCGCCGGCGATCCCGACTACGCGACCTCGCTCGCGATCGTTGCGGCGCTCCCCAAGGCCGGCGCCGACGTGATCGAGCTCGGCATGCCCTTCACCGATCCGATGGCCGACGGGCCAGCGATCCAGGCCTCCTCCTTGCGCGCGCTCAAGGCGGGCCACAATACCAAGAAGACGCTCGCGCTCGTGCGCGCTTTTCGCAAGGGCAACGGCGACACGCCAATCGTGCTCATGGGCTATTACAATCCGATCTATGTCTATGGCGTCGAGAAATTCCTCAAGGACGCGATCGCGGCGGGCGTCGACGGCCTGATCGTGGTCGATCTGCCGCCGGAGGAGGACGCGGAACTGTGTCTGCCGGCGCTGAAGGCGGGGCTCGCCTTCATCCGGCTGGCGACGCCCACCACCGACGACAAGCGCCTACCCGCGGTGCTCAAAAACACGTCCGGTTTCGTCTATTACGTCTCCATCACCGGCATCACCGGCGCTGCCGCGCCCGAGACCGCGAAAGTCGTCGCCGCGGTCGCGCGCATCAAGCGCCACACCAAACTTCCGATCGCCGTCGGCTTCGGGGTCCGCACCGCCGAGCATGCCCGCGCCATCGCCGAGGGGTCGGACGCGGTGGTGGTGGGCTCGGCGCTGGTGGATGCGGTGCGCGCGAGCCTCGACCAGGACAATCGCGCGACCGCAAAGACCATCAAGACCGTGACCGATCTCGTCGCCGCGCTTGCTTCCGGCGTGCGCTCGGCCCGCCGCGTCGCCGCGGAATAGCCGCATGAACTGGATCACCAACGTCGGCCCCAAGATCCGCTCGTTCCTTCAGCGCCGCGAGGTGCCGGAGAATTTGTGGATCAAATGTCCGGACACCGGCCAGCTCGTCCACCGCAAGGATGTGGAGGCGAACGAGTGGGTGATCCCGGGCTCCAATTATCACATGCGCATGAGTGCCACGGCGCGCTTGAAATCGATGTTCGACGGCGAGACCTGGTTCGACATCGCGGTGCCCGGGGTTCCGGTCGATCCGCTGAAGTTCCGCGACGAGCGCCGCTATAGCGACCGGCTGAAGGACGCCCGTGCCAAGACCGGGCTGAACGACGCGATCAAGCTCGGCTACGGCAAGCTCGAGGGCCTGCCGGTGGTCATCGCCGTGCAGGATTTCGACTTCATGGGCGGCTCGCTCGGCATGGCGGCGGGCGAAGCGGTGATCAAGGGCATCGAGACCGCGGTGGAAAAACGCTCGCCCTTCATCCTGTTCGCGGCCTCCGGCGGCGCGCGCATGCAGGAAGGCGTGCTCTCGCTCATGCAATTGCCGCGCACCACCGTGGCGGTGCAGAAGCTGCGTGCGGCCAAAAAACCCTATCTCGTGGTGCTCACCAATCCCACCACCGGCGGCGTCACCGCCTCCTACGCCATGCTCGGCGACGTGCAGATCGCCGAGCCCGGCGCGCTCGTCGGCTTCGCCGGCCCGCGCGTCATCGAACAGACCATCCGGGAAAAATTGCCCGCAGGATTCCAGCGCGCCGAATATCTGCGCGACCACGGCATGATCGACTTGGTGGTGCATCGCCATCAGCTGCGGGCGATGCTCGCGCGCCTGTGCCGCCTGATGACCAAGACCGCCGCGCCCGCGACCCACCAATTGCCGGCGCCCGCGGGGACGGTGTGAGCCGAAGCGCCGCCCGCGGGCGGGAAGAGGCCGAGGCCCTGATCGCGCGCCTCGGCCGGCTGCATCCGAAGAAGATCGATCTTTCGCTCGGACGCCTGCAGCGGCTGCTCGCGCGCCTCGGCCATCCGGAGCAGAAGATCGCGCCCGCGATCCACGTCGCCGGCACCAACGGCAAGGGCTCGGCCGTCGCCTTTATGCGCGCGATCCTGGAGGCGGCCGGCTTCGGCGTTCAGGTCTATACCTCGCCCCATCTGGTGCGCTTCAACGAACGCATCCGCCTCGCAAGCAAGGGCGGCGGCGTGCTGGTGGACGACACCGCGCTCGTCGACGCGCTTTCCGCCTGCGAGCGCTTGAACGCGGGCGATCCGATCACTTTTTTCGAGATCACCACCGCCGCCGCCTTTCTGATTTTTTCAGAGCACCCGGCCGACGTGGTGCTTCTGGAAGTCGGCCTCGGCGGCCGGCTCGATGCCACCAATGTGATCGAACATACGGCGGCGACCGTTCTCACTCCGATCTCGATCGATCACACCGAGTTTTTGGGATCGACGCTCGAGGAGATCGCGGGCGAGAAGGCGGGTATCCTGAAGCGCGGCGTGCCGGCGATCGTCGCGCACCAAGAGGCCGCCGCGCTCGCCGTGATCGAGCGCATCGGGGAAAAAGTCGGCGCCCGTCTCGCCGTCGCGGGCGAGCACTGGAGCGCCCACGAAGAGCGCGGCCGCCTCGTCTATGCCGACGAGACCGGCCTCCTCGATCTATCGCGCCCGCGCCTCTTCGGCCGCCATCAGATTGAGAATGCGGGCGTGGCCATCGCCGCCTTGCGCTTTTCCGAAGCCTTCAAGGTGCCCCCTGCCGCGATCGAGGCGGGGATGAGTGAAGTCGATTGGCCGGCCCGCATGCAGCGCCTTTCCTCCGGCCGGCTCGTCGCGCGTCTCCCCGAAGGGGCCGAGCTCTGGCTCGACGGCGGCCACAACGTCGCCTGCGCGCTCGCGATCGCGGGGGCGCTGGCCGAGATCGAGGAACGCGTGCCGCGCCCGCTCGTGCTCGTCGCCGGGATGCTCGCCAACAAGGACGCCGAAGGCTTTCTCGCCTGTTTCGCCGATCTCGCTCGCCATGTGTTCGCGGTGCCGGTGCCGGCGGAAGCCTCGAGGAAGCCCGAGGAAATCGCCGCCGCGGCCAAGTGCGCGGGCCTCGTCACCGAGCCGGCTGCGAGCGTGGAAGAGGCGCTCGACCGGGTCGGCGCGCTCCAACTGGAGGCGCCGCCGCGGGTGCTGATCACCGGTTCTTTGTATCTCGCCGGCGCGGTGCTCGCCTTGAACGGCACGCCGCCGGTGTGACGGGCGATTTCAGCGGCTCAAGCGGTTTTGGTCGAGATCGCGCCGTTGATCCACTGCACGATCTTGGCCTTGGGTGCCGCGCCGATCTGGCGCGAGGCCATCTCGCCGTTCTTGAAGATCATCAGGGTCGGAATCGACTGGACCCCGTATTTCGAGGCCGTGTTCGGGTTCTCGTCGACATTGAGCTTGACGATCTTGATCTTGCCGACGAGCTCGCCCGCCACCTCCTCGAGCACCGGCGCGACCTGGCGGCAAGGTCCGCACCACTCGGCCCAGAAATCGACCAGCACGGGCTCCTTGGACTGGAGCACGTCGGTCTCGAACGACTTGTCGGAAACCTGGGCGACCATGGCAACCTCTCGCAGGCAGGAGGAATCGAAAAACGGGGTCGGCCCTTACCTAGGGATGCTCCCGCCGGGGCGTCAAGGCGTTTCACGCCGGAGTGACATGCTTCAATGCCGCGGCGAGCCTGGCGGCGGGGATTTCGTGGATTGCGGGAATCGCGGTCCAGATCAGAACGGCGCGCAGGGCTTTCCCCGGGTAGACTTTTTCGAGCACGGCGCGGTAAAGCGCGAGTTGCTTGACGTAATTTTCGGGAGCCTCGTGCGGGCTCGCCGGTGGGGTTGCATTGTTTTTGTAATCGGCGATCCACACCGCTTCCGTGGTCACCGCGAGACGATCGACTCGGCCGGAAATTTCCATTCCTGGCGTTTCCGGCAAATGGGCGAGAAGTTCCACCTCGGCGCGGCTCCCCGCGCCGAAGAGGTCGGCAAGTTCGGGATGCTCGATCACGGCGGTCGCCTCGGCCGCGAGCGCGGCGCGCGTCTCGGCCGGAAGATCGGGCTCGGCCTGGGCAAGCCAGCGCTCCGCTTCGCTCTTTCTCTGTGCCGGAGAGAGAACGGGCAGGGATTGCAGCAGGCGGTGAATGAGTTCGCCGCGCTTGCGTGCATCAAGCGACCCGACGGAAGGTCGCGCGTCAGGACGATCCCGTTCTTCATGCGGATCGAAGCTCGACGGAAGGATGCGCTGGAGTGGCGGTCGGAAGGCGGACGCGGGCTTCTCGAGCCAGGACGGAGGGGGCACCGCCTTCCGGCTCTTCTCGGTGCGCGGCTTCGCTCGGCGCAGCGCCTCGGGGCGCCAGCGCCACACCTTCTCATCGAAATAGGAAACTTTGGTCTCGATCAGTTCGGACTTTTTCTCGCGTCCCTTCAGCGCGTCGTGCACCAGTCGGTACCAGCAATCTCCGGGAAGATTCCGGCGCTTCGATTCACAACCGCAGACGACGAACGCATCGGCGGCCCGCGTGAGCGCCACATACAAGAGCCGGCGGTACTCCTCTTTCCTCGTTTCCAGCGCGGCCGCGCGAGCGTTGCGAAGCAATTCGGTATCCATCTCCTTCTTCGGCGCCCAGACGAAAGCTTGCGGGTCGTCCGGAGTCGGCACCGCGATGAGCTTCGGGTCATGCCGTCCGTCGGGGAGCGATGTGGTGTCGGCGAGCACGATGATCGGCGCCTCGAGACCCTTGGCGCCGTGCACCGTCATCACCCTCACCGCCTGGCTCTCGACTTCGAGATCGCGCTTCACCTCGGTGCCGGCGCGCCGCAGGAAGGCGAGGAATCCCGTGAGCGACGGCGTCTCGGTAGTTTCGTAGGCGAGCGCGCGGGCGAGAAATTCGTCGAGCGCATCGGCAGCCTCGATCCCGAGACGGGCGAGGAAATGCTCGCGGCCTTTATCGCGGCCGAGCACGCGCGAGAAGAAATCGAACGGCCTGAGCGCGTGCGCCTCCTCGCGCCAGCGCCGGAGCTTCCGGTCCGCCGCGGCGAAACGGGAATTGTCCCGCGCTTTTTTCGCGAGCGCGGCGGCAAGCGTTCCGCTCCGGCCATGAGCGAGAGCGAAGAGATCGTCTTCGCCAAGGTCGAGGAGCGGGCTCTTGAGTGCGCAGGCGAGCGCGAGGTCGTCCGTCTCCAGGGCGAGCGCATCGCCGAGCGCGATCAGATCCATGACCGCGATGTGCCCGGTAAGCTCGAGCCGGTCGGCGCCCGCGACCGCCACGTCGGCCCGCTTCAGCGCCTGCAGGATCGCCTCGAACAGGGGCCCGCGCCGGCGCACCAGGACGATCACGTCGCCCGCGCGCGGCGCGCGGCGCTTGTCATCGTCGCCCACCGCAAGGCCGCCGGCGAGCCAGAATTTCACAGCTTTTGCAATGTGTTGGGCAAGAATCACCGGCGGGCTCGATTCGCTCTTGGCATCGAGCGGCGCGTCCCAGGCGAGCCCCTCGTCCTCGTCCTCCGCGGACTTTACCGTCGGCCAGATTTCGACGAGGGCGGGTGCCTTGGCGCGAATCGCTTCGTGCACGATCGGAGCCGCGTCCGTGCTCGACAGGCCCGCGCGTGCTTCGCTTCGCGCGAACACCTGATCGATCGCCTTGAGCACGGTCGGCGCCGAGCGGAAGGAAAGATCGAGCCGCACGTCGTGGAATGTCGCGGCGATCTTGGCAAGTTGCCCGGCGAAATGGCGCCGCATCGTGTCGAAGCGCTGAGGGTCGGCGCCCTGAAAGCCGAAAATCGACTGTTTCTCGTCGCCGACGGCGAAGATGGTGCGGGCGCGATCCACGCGCGCGCCGCGCCCGGCGAAGAATTCCTCAGCGAGGCTTGCGATCACGTCCCATTGCTCCGGGTTCGTGTCCTGCGCCTCGTCGATGAGGATATGGTCGATGCCGCCGTCGAGCTTGTAGAGCACCCAGGCCGCCGCGATGTCGTCGAGCATGGCGGCGGTCTTGTGGATGAGGTCGGCATAGTCGAGCTTGCCACGCGCGCGTTTCGCCTGCTCATAGCGGCGGATCATTTCCGCGGCGAGCACGATGAGCGCCGCCGTGCGTTCGCGCGCTTGCGCGGCGAACCATTTGTCGCGCAACGGCTTGAGCCGGTCGCGCTCGGTGAGAATCTTTTCGAAGAGAGCAGGTTCGGATTTCCATGTCTTTTCACCGCCGAATCCGCCGTCATCGCGCGGCTCGCCCTCGCCGGTGAAGAATACGGAGAAATATTCCTTGATCGCGTCGCTTTGTTCTCCGGCGGCAGCGGCTCGCGCCAGCGACTTGCCGCATCTCGCCGCATTTCCTCCGATCACGGCAAGCGTCGCGGCGACGCTCCCCCATTCGCCGCGTGGCAGGTGCGCTTCTGACAAAATTTTCGTTTCGACGGCGGCGACAGTATCGCCGGACTGCAAGTTCAACGCCGCCGCGATCGCCCGCTCGCCGCCATGCTCTACGAAGCTCGTGATATTCCGGCGCGCGCGCACCGCCTCCGCGAGCGCCTCCTCGAGGCTCTTGTCGGAAGCGACCGTGACCGCATGGGCGAGCGCGCGGCCGAGCGCACCCTCGGGATCGGCGGCGGCCTCGACCAGCACCGCATTGCGCGCGCGCGCCAGCAAATCGGCTTCGCGAACTTCGTCGAGCACCTCGAAGCCCGCCGGCACGCGGGCCTCGAACGGAAACTGATGCAGCACGCGGTCGCAGAAGGCGTGGATGGTTTGCACCTTGAGGCCGCCCGGCGTCTCCAGCGCGGCGGCGAAAAGCCGCCGCGCCTGCGCGCGCAATTCCGGAGTGAGCATGAGCGGCGAGACTTCCGCAATTGCCCGATCGAGCTCCTTATCGTCGAGCCGCGCCCAGGCGCCGAGCCTCTTCAGCACCTCGTTCGCCATGTGGGCGGCGGCGGACTTGGTGAAGGTGAGGCAGAGGATGCGCGTGGGCGGGGAACCCGCGAGCAGGAGCCGGATCACCCGGCGCACCAGCACCGTGGTCTTGCCCGAGCCGGCATTGGCTGAAACCCAGGCCGAAGCCTTGGGATCGGAAGCGCGCTCCTGCTGATCGCGCATGCGCGCGGGGATCTCATGACGCTTGCTCATTCCTCGCCCTCCTCGCCCGCCGACCATTCCTTGATGCGGGCGAGATGGTCGTAGCGGCCGAACCGGCCGCGCCATTTCGGCCGCGGGATCGAGTGATAGGGTGTTCCCCCTTTCGCGAAGGCGGCGAGAAGTTTTTCGACCCGCGTGTGCGCAAAGGCCGCGAGTTGATCGCATGTGCCGATCCGATGTTCATCGGCAAGCTTCTTTGCTTCGCGCGTGGCTTTAGTCGGATCAAGCGATTTCACTTCGCCGGGCGGATCGCCGCCGGATAATTTCATCACGGCGATCTCGGCGATCTTCGCCTTGGCCGGGATCCCGGCAAAACCTCCCGCGCGCGCGATCGCAGCTTCCAGCGGCAATTGCGGCGCCAGTCCGGCGAGCGCCTGCGGCAGGGTCGGTGCTTCGCCGGTCTTGTAATCGAAGATCGCGATCGAGCCGTCGCGCAAGAGATCGACGCGGTCGGCGCGCGCAGTCAGCGTGAATTTACGCCCCTTGATGTCGAGCTCGATGTGACCGGTGATTTCCGCGAGCGTGCGCGCCATCACCGGTCGACGAGTGCGTTCTTGTTCGACGAACCAGCGCGCCACCCGCTCCAAGCGCGGCCACCATGTGGCTGCGACTCCCGGGAAATCCCGTATGGAAGCAAAAACATCCCGTCCACATGCAATGAGCCGATCGAGCGCATCGGGAGGCAATATTTCCGGATGGTTTTTCGCAAATTTTGCCAGTGCCTCATGCATGAGAGTGCCGCGCTCGGCCGCGCCCGGATCGGCGTCGATCTCCTCCAGCGGTTCGAGCGTGAGCACATGGCGCGCATAGATCGAATAGGGATCGCGCACCAGGGTCTCGATGTCGGTGACGCTGAGGCGCGTCGGCCGCACGGCGGGAGGAGGAGTGGGCTGCGGGCGCTGGAGCGGCGGGGCGGGTTGCGGCCGCTCGCTCGCGCGCGCGATCGCGAGATAGCGGTCGCCGCGCCCGAGCGCCTCCTGCCAGGCCGCTTGCGGCGCCACCGCGGCGAGCCGCTGCAGGAATCGCGAAGCCACGGTCTCGACGCCATTCTGCCGGCGGGCGCGGGTGAGTACGACCTCGCGCGCGCTCATCGCCTGGACGAAATCGTGCGCCGAGAGGCCGATCCGGCGCTCGGGCAGATCGAGCCCGAGTTGTTTTCGCATCGGCCGGTTGAGCCAGGCGTCGGCGTGGGTCTCCGGCGGCCAGACGCCCTCGTTGAGGCCGCCGAGCACCATGCGCTCGCAATCGATGAGGCGCGCTTCGAGCGGGCCCAGGATGCGGATGCGCGCGCGATGATCGAAGGCCGGCCGCACGGAGCGCTTGGCGATGAGCTCGGCGAAAACTTCGGCATAGTCGGAGAGGCCGAGCGCCGGGGCGTAGCCCGCCGCGTTTTCGAGTTCGGCAAAAGCCTTGGCGAGCGCGGGGATGTCCTCGCGCTCCCGCGCCGCAAGGTCGAGGCCCATGGCTTGCAGCGCCGAACGGTGGGCCGCGAGGAGATCGGAGAATGTCGCGGTCTTTGCCGTACGGAAGCCGAGCAGCGGTTCGAGGGCTTGCCCGATCCGCTTCGCCAGATCGAGCGCGGCGTCCCAATCTTGATCGGTCAGCCGCGCGCGCGGATCGCGCCGGTGAATATCCGCCGCGCGCGCCTCGAGAATGGCGCCCTTTAGGCCCTCTGGACCTGGCGCCGGGCGCGGCCCGCGCAGCACCGTGATCTCGAGCGCGTCGATTGCCGCCGCCGCGACCCCGAGATCGGCGAACGGATGTCGCAGGAGCGCCAGGAGCGGAACCGGAGCCAATCCCTCCGCGGCGGCGCTCGCTGCGAGCCGCGCGCAGCGGCCGGCCGCGGTTTCGGCGAGCGGAACGCCCGCCGAATCATCGACCGCGATGTTCCAGCGCGTAAGCTCGGCGGCGACGCGGCGGGCGAGCGCGCGGTCGGGGGTGATGAGCGCCGCGCTCTTCTCCTTCTCCTCCAGCGTCTCGCGGAGCGCGAGCGCGATCACCAGCGCTTCCTCGCGCGGGTCCGCCGCCTCGATCACACTGATACCGGAAAGCGCGGTTTCGGCCGCATCATCTCCGAGACGCTCGGCGCGATTCATCCAGCGATCGGTCGTCGCCGCCGGGCGGAAGGCTTCGGACAGGAAACGCTCGCGCTCGGAACACGCGGGCGAACCCAGCACCTGGATATCGCCGCGCGCGATCCCGAGTTTCTCGAGGAGCCGCCGTAAGCCGAACTGGGGATGGCCCGGCGAGGGATCGATCTCGGCGCCCGCGAGCTTTCCGCCTTCGATGACATCCCAGGAAATCTCGTCGAGATCCCGGTCGAGGCCCGGCAGAACGACGGCGCCGTCGGGCCGCCGCGCGATCGCCGCGACGAGCTCCGCCACCGCCGGAATCGACGCGGTCGAGCCGGCGACGACGAAAGGCCCCCTTTCGCCCTTATCGATACGAACCGCCTCGCCTTCAAGCGATTGACGCCAACTCGCGGTGGGATCGGTGAGTCCCTTCTCGGCGAGATGATCGAGCCAGCCCTTGTGCGCGATTTTCAGGAATTCGAGCGACTGTTGCCAATAGCCGTCCAGTTCGGCGGGAACGCGATTGTCCACATCGAGCGCATCGAACGAGATGTCGGCATAAGTCATATCGTCGAAAATCCGCGCGAGATCGTCGGCAAGCGTGATGGCGGTGGCGGGCGTCGCCGCGACCAGCGGTTCGCGCTCGCCGCTCGTGGTGGAAAACGGGTTCGCGAATTTGAGCGCGAGCCTTGCCAATATCAGTCTGCGTAGCGTCGGCTCGGCGGCCGGCGGCAGGCGCCAGTCATGCGCGTCCTCGCGGACGAGTTCGTCGTCATCGATGTCGCGCAACGGCATGATGCGCGGCAAGAGCACGGCCTCGCCGCCGAGCTCGTCGAGAATGGCAGCGGCGAAGGCCCGCGCGGCGCGCCGCGTCGGCAGAAAGACGGTGGCGCTCGCGAGCGTGAGCGGATCCCCGCGCGGCGAAAATCCCTCCACCAAGCGGCCATCGAGCAACGCCTGGGCGAGCGTCGACAGGAAAGGCGCCGAGGCCGGGATGGTGAAAACGCGGGAGGGGCGCGCCATGATTCATGCGCCCGAGCGGCGGATCGCTTGCTCGGCGGCCGCGATCGCCGCAGGCGTGCCGACATGGAGGAAAGTGCCTTCGAGCCTGAGGCCGTAGAGGCGGCCTTTCTTCTCGGCGCGGTTGAACAGGATCGCGAGCGGAAAGGAGCCCTTCGGCGCGGCGGAAAAAAGCGCAGGCGAGAGGATGGCGGCGCCCGCATAAACAAAAGGCGCCGGCTCGCGCTCGCCGCGCCGGCTGAGCTTTCCGTCGCTCTCCAACGCATAATCGCCGCGCCCGTCGTAGCCGAGCGCGCCTGCGGTCGCGGCGATGAGGAGAAGCCCATCCATGCGCGCGCGATCGAAGCCGCCGGCAAGGCGCGCGAGATTGGAGGTGGCGCCCTCGATCCACAGGCTGTCGCTATTCACCAACAAGAACGGCGCCTGGCCGAGGAGCGGCAAGGCCTTCACGATGCCGCCGCCGGTTTCGAGCAGTCGCTTGCGTTCGTTCGAAATCGCGATGCGCGGTCGCTCGCGGCCCTTGAGATGGTGTTCGAGCGCGTCGGCAAAATGATGGACATTGACGACCGCGGTCGCAACACCCGCCCGCGCCAGACGATCGAGCACATGATCGATCAGCGCGCGACCCATGACCTCGACGAGCGGTTTTGGCCGGGCTTCGGTGAGCGCGCCCATGCGGTTGCCGAGCCCGGCCGCCAGCACCATGGCGCTCGCCGGCATGGCGGGGTCGCGGACGGAAGTGCTCACGGCTCGGGCGGACTCGCCGGCGATGCGGCGGCCGTCGTCGCGGGCGGCGGCACGTTCGCGAGATACCAGGCCTTGAGTTCGGCGAGCGAGGGATGGACGAATGCGCGCATCAGATAATTCCACACCCGCGGCAAGTGCCGAAGATATTGCGGCTTGCGATCGCGCCGGTCGAGTCGGGCAAAGATACCGAGGATCTTGGTCGCGCGTTGGGCGCCGAGCATCATATAGTGGCTGGCGAACGCGGTCGGATCGAAGGAAGGATCGTTTGCTCCCCGACCCACCGCGTAACGGGACAGGAGCTTGAGCTCGAGCGCTTCCGACACGTCGACGCGGCCATCCATCAAGAGCGAGGCGACGTCATAGGCGGCCGGGCCGAGGACGGCGTCCTGGAAATCGAGCAAACCGACGCGCGCGACGCCCGTGCGCTCGGGAAGCCACAACAAATTCGGCGAATGGAAGTCGCGTAACACCCAGGTCCTGGGCTCCACCATCGTCTCGGCGAGCTTCAGGCGCCAGAGCGTGAAAAAAGCCTCGCGCGTGGCCGCATCGGGAGTTTTGACGCCGCGATGCGGCAGATACCAATCGAACAACAGCTCGATCTCGACGAGATAGGCGTCAAGATCATAGAGCGGAACATGATGCTCGATGCGCGGCGCGACCGGAAGCACCGCCGGCAGCTCCAGGCTGTGCAGCGCGACCAGCATATCGATAGCCGCGGCATAGCGCTCTTCGATCGGAGCCGGCGGATCGCCGGCGACAAATCTTTCCGCGCCGAGGTCCTCGATGAGAAGGAGGCCGTTCTCCAGATCGGCGGCATGGATCTCCGGCGCGCTGAAACCGCGCGCGCGCAAGGCGCGGGCGAAGGCCGCGAACGGACGTACATTCTCGGCGAGATGGGCGATCGCGCCATAGGCGCGGCCCCGCCGCGGCATCGGCTCGTCGAACTCGAGCGGCATCTTCATGAGAACGGCGGTGCTTTGATCGACTCGATCGAGATGCAGGCGCTCGTAGCTGCGGCTCGAAGCGTCGCCTTCGAGATGAAGCCGGAGCGCCGTACCGAAGCCGGTGGCGTCGAGCAGAGCCCTTCCTGCGCGCAATTGCGTGAGCCGGCTAGCCCAGGCGCCAAAACCGGTGAGCCGGACATTGCGATGGGTCGGACCGAGCTCCGGCGCGAGCGCTAACGATACATCGAGCCGGTCGGCTTGGATGAGCGCGCCGGCGCGATCCGGCCATTCGACCAGCACGGCGGCGCCCTCGGCCGCTTCCTGCCAGCCGAGCTCCGCGAGTTCGGCGAGCGTCGTCACCCGGTAAAGGTCCGCGTGGACGACGGGAAAGCGCGGCAGTTCATAGATTTGCAGGAACGTGAAGGTCGGGCTCGGCACCTCCAGCCCTTCGTCGGCGGCGAGATAGCGGATGAGGGCGCGGGCGAGCGTGGTCTTGCCGGCGCCGAGATCACCCGACAGCGTGACGAGGTCGCCCGGTCCGATCGCCACCGCGATATCCATGGCGAGATGCTGGGCCGCATTCTCGTCGGGCAGTTCGATGTCCCAGATGGTGCGCGGGAGGTTCGAGCTCGGCATCGACGCGGTTACTCGGCGGCCTGCGATCCCACCATGGCGTAAATCGGAAAGGTGCATATGGCGACAGTACCCTGTCCGGGCTCGAAATCGATGGTGATGCTGCCGCCATGGAGCGCCATCAGGGAACGCACGATCGCCAGGCCGAGGCCGGCGCCGCGATGATGCGATCCCATCCGATGGGTCTCAAAGCGCTCGAACACGCGTTCCTTCAGCTCGGGCGGGATACCGGGACCCTTGTCGACGATACGGAATACGATCTCATTCGGGCGGCGCTCGGCCGACAGGATCACCTTCTCGCCCTGAGGCGAAAAGCCTACCGCATTCGACAACAGATTGAACAGGACCTGGCGCACGCGCTTTTCGTCGGCGATGAAGCTGCCGATGTCGGCGGGCACGCGGAGATCGAGCTTCAACTCCCGCTCGGCGAGCCGGGTCCGCACGCCCTCGGCCGCGGCTTCCACGGCTGAGCGCACGTCGACCTTGTCGAGATCGAGAATCATGGCGCCGGCATCGATGGTGGCGAGATCGAGGATATCGTTAATGATCGCAAGCAGCGTCGCGCTCGAATCGGTGATGTGGCGGACATAATCGCGCTGTTTGTCGTTGAGCGGGCCGATCAGCGGATCGTCCAGGAGCTGGGCGAAGCCGATGATAGTGGTGAGCGGCGAACGCAGTTCATAGGAGACGTGGCCGACGAAGGCGTTCTTCAGCGCGTCGGCGGCGAGCAGGGCCTCGTTGCGCTCGATCAGCGCACGCTCCACCTTCACGCTGTCGCTCAGGTCGCGGAAGGTGACAAGCGTCCCGCCGTCGGGCAGCGGCATGGCGGTGCAGTCGAGTATGCTGCCGTCGATGCGCTCGAGCCGCCGGCCGATCGGCGCGCGCCGCTCGAGGCGGGTGACGGCGAGTTGGATCGCCGCCCACGAATCGACGCTCGCGCCGCCAGCGACCCCCTCCTCGCTTCGATCGCTCCGTTCACGCGGCGCACCGAGGAGCGGCCGGCACCAGCCGCCGATCATCTCGATATGGGGACGCTCGGCGAGCGCCTGGGGCGAGAGCTTCCACAGCTCCACGAAGGCGGGATTGAAGAGTTTCAGGCGCCCGTCGCTGCCGAACACGGCAACGGCTTCCGCGAGCGCGTCGAGCGTCTCGCTCTGGGTGCGGATCAGCGCATTGTAGCGGCTCTCAAGCTCGATCCGCTCGGTGATGTCGTCGAACAGATAGGTGACTCCGCCTTCGGGATTCGAGTTTGTCACCACGCGCAAGCTGCGGCCGCCTGGCAAATGCCACCAGTGTTCCTTGGGCTCGAGCGCCCGATAGGCCTCGTGGAGTTGCGCGGTCCAGGCGCGGAAATCCGCTTGCTCCGGAAGTCGCCGCCGGGCCCGCAACCAATCTAGGACCGCGGAATCGGCGGGCCGTTCGTCGAGGAAGCCCGAATCGAGATCGAACAGCGCGCGGAAGGCGGCGTTGTGGAAGACCAGACGTTCGTCGGCGCCGAAAATCGCGACCGCGGTCGCCAGTTGATCGAGCGTGCAGCGATGCGCCGCGACGGCGCGGGAAAGCTCCGCACGCATGGTCTCGGCCTCGGTGGCCTCGAGGCCGATACCGGCCGTGCCGCTTTTGCTTCCGACTTCGAACACGTCGAGCACGCGCCGGGCGCCCGCGACGATCACAGGAACGCGCTTGGCGAATACGCGACCCTCGGCGCGGATATGCGCCGCTTCCGCGCGCGCGGAGCTGTCGAGGAGCTCTAGCCCGCGCCCGACCGCATCCGCTGGATCGGCTGCCTCGACCGCCGCGGCATAAGCACGATTGGCGAAGGCGAGGCGGCCGTCGGCGTCGCGCACCCAGATCGGTGCCGGTACCGCCTCCAAGAGGTTTCGCACCTCGCCGACCTCGCCCTCCAGCTTGCGATAGCGTTCGGTGAGAGCGGCGTGCTCGAGCTTGGCTCCGGTGACGTCGCGCAGCCGCAGCACTGCTGCGCCGCCGATCGGACGGCCTTCGGCCTCGATATGACGGCTACGCGTGGTGACGAGGACGAAAGCGAAGGCTTCCCCGCGCCGGCGCAAGGCTTCGACCGCATTCTCGATCGTGCGTGCCCGTTCGGGATCGAGCCAGCTGCCGAAGGCGAGCACGCGGCGGGAAGCGGCCGCGCCGGTGATCGCCGCAGCCTCGCCGAGGATCAGCGGTTCGGCCTTGGGATCGCGCCACACCACGACCACTTGCGGTTCGGCGAGCATCAAGGCGAGCGCGCGATCGGCTTCCTCGCGCAGGAAGGCGATTTCGTCCTGCGCATCGGCAAGTCTCGCCGCGGCTTTCACCCGGGTTCGCACCAGCGCGATCGCGGTGGTGGCGGCGAAGACGAGCACGCCGAGCATGAGGGCAAGCGTCACGATCTCGTGCCGGTCGAGGGCCAAGAGCGCACGCTGGACCTGATCGATGAGGGTGGGCGCGGCGGCGGCGGGCCACGCACTCAGGAACAGAGCAAGAAAGGCGGAGATCGCCGCCGGCGCATGGCCGGCGCGTCGTTTTGCGCCCAAACCAGCCTCGCCCGTCCCGCCCCGTTCCGGCATGCCGTGATCCACGCTCGTTGTCTGGTGCCGCCCACGAATCGCAAAGACTCTACCCCCGAGCGGACTCGCGGTAGAAGAGGGTGAGTCCGTCAAGCCTCGATCGAGACGACGGCGGCGGCAAAGCGGATACTGGCGTTGAGGATCGGTTGGCCTTGACCCCGGGGTAAGCCGGGCGCGCAGACGCCAGCCCGGCCTTCAGAGGCCCTCGAACAGCGCCGTCGACAGATAGCGCTCGGCAAAAGAAGGCACGATCACGACGATGTTCTTGCCGGCGTTTTCGGGGCGGATTCCGACCTCGAAAGCGGCGGCTATGGCCGCGCCCGAAGAGATGCCGACCGGTATGCCTTCATAGCGGGCGACCTCGCGGGCAGTCTCGAAGGCGGTCTGGTTGCCGACGGTGACGACCTCGTCGACCACCGAACGGTCAAGCACCTCGGGCACGAACCCCGCGCCGATGCCCTGGATCTTGTGCGGACCCGGCTGGCCGCCGGAGAGCACGGGACTGTCCTCGGGCTCCACCGCCACGATCCTGAGCGAGGGCTTGCGCGGCTTCAGCACCTGTCCGACCCCGGTGATGGTGCCGCCGGTGCCGACCCCGCTCACGAACACGTCGATGGCGCCGCCGGTATCGTTCCAGATCTCCTCGGCCGTGGTGCGGCGATGGATTTCCGGATTGGCCGGATTCTTGAACTGCTGCGGCATCGCCGCCTTGGGCAGTTCGCCGATCAATTCCTCGGCCTTGGCGACGGCGCCGCGCATGCCCTTGGCGGGATCGGTGAGCACCAGTTCGGCGCCCAAGAGCGCCAGCATCTTCCTCCGCTCGAGCGACATCGACTCGGGCATGACCAGGATCAGCCGGTAGTCGCGGGCGGCGGCGACGAAGGCGAGCGCGATACCGGTATTGCCCGAGGTCGGCTCGACCAGCACGGTGTCCTTGTCGAGCGCGCCCGCCGCCTCCATGGCGTCGATCATGGAGACACCGATGCGATCCTTGACGCTGCCGATGGGATTGAAGAATTCGAGCTTGGCGAGGATGTGGGCCTTGACCCCGCGCATTTTGGGCAGGCGGTGGAGCCGCACGATCGGCGTGTCGCCGATGGTCTCGGTGATGGAGTCGAAGATTCGCCCGCGTCCCGGCTCGCGTACCGACGCGGCGGCGGTCGTTGGAGTCTTGCGCACCGGGTCAGCCATGGCAGTCTCCGAAAATCCGACCGTAAATCCTGTGGTTCAGGGGCGGCCCTAGCAGATTCACCGATCTAAGTCGACTTTATCGGCAAATTACCAACTTTAGATGTTGAAATCGGGACCGGCGATCTGCTCGGCCAGGCCGGATCGTTCAGCGTGCTGGCACAGACGATCGATGGTGACGGCGGCGAGCGCAGTCTCGAAGCTCTTCTCGGCCTCGGCCACCGCAGGCGAGATCACGCGGATGACCAGCGGCGGCACCTGGTCCTCGTGCTCGTCGGCCGCCTCGGCGATCCGCACGATCTCGGCGACCGATATGCGCCGCCGTTCGCGCGCTAGCTCATAGCCGCCGCGCGGACCACGCACGCCCTTGAGGATTCCGGCGTGCACCAGCGCCTGCAGCACCGGCTCGAGATGACGCGGCGGCAGGCCGTGACGCTCGGCAAGCGCTTTGGCGGCGACCGGCTGGCCGCGGGCATGGATCGCCACATCGACGACCGCGGCTACGGCCAAGAGGCTCTTGTCGGACAGTCGCGCCACGCTTGCCTCACCCGGTTCCGGTACCGCGTGCAAGGCCGGTCGAGCCGAAGCCGCCATCCCCGCGCGCGGTCGCATCGAGCGAATGAACTTGGCGGAGCGTCACGCGCGCGACCGGAGCGAAGACGATTTGCGCGATCCGCATGCCGCGCGGGATCGCGAACGGCTCCGCCCCCAGATTGACGAGTACAACGAGGATTTCCCCGCGATAGTCGGAATCGATCGTGCCGGGCGCATTGAGCACGGTGACGGCGTTCTTCAACGCGAGACCCGAGCGCGGCCGCACCTGACCCTCGAATCCCGGCGGAATGGCAAACACAAGACCGGTCGGGATCGCCGCCCACTCGCCCGGTTTGAGCACGACCGGTTTTCCCTCCGGCACAGCGGCGCAAAGATCGAGCCCCGCCGCTTCCGCACTGGCATAGGCGGGCAGCACCAGGCCGGCGGCGTGCGGAAGCTGCAGGCAGGAAACGGCGAGCGCCTTCATTTGCGCGCTCCCGCTCCATTGAGCGCGGCGGCGATTCTACGCACCAGCCCGTCGGCGATCGCTTGCTTGGTCTGGGTCGGCCAGGATTCGACGCCTTCGGCGGTGACGAAATGAATGGTGTTCTTCATCCCGCCCAGCACGCCCGAGGCGGGCGAGATATCATTGGCGAGAATCCAGTCGCAGCCCTTGGCCCGCAGCTTGGCCCGCGCATGGTCGACGATCTTTTCGGTCTCGGCGGCGAAGCCGATGACCAGGCGGGGACGGCGCTTGTGGCGGGCGAGCGTCGCGAGTACGTCGGGATTGTCGACAAGCGTGAGGGTAGGGGGCTTGCCGGGTGTTTTCTTGAGTTTCTCGCGCGCTTCTTCCGCCACGTGCCAGTCGGCGACGGCGGCGGCGCACACCGCCGCATCGACCGGAAGTGCCGCCTCCGCCGCCGCCAGCATCTGCGAGGCGGTCTCTACATGGACGGTCTTGACGCCGGCGGGATCGGGAAGCTCGACCGGTCCCGATACCAGCACCACCTCGGCGCCCGCCGCGGCAGCCGCGCGCGCGACCGCATGACCCTGGCGGCCCGAGGAGCGGTTGGAGAGAAACCGCACCGGATCGATCGGCTCGTGGGTGGGACCCGAGGTCACCAGCACGCGCTTTCCGGAAAGCGCGTGGCGATCGGGGAGCGCGGAGAGCGAAGCCTCGATCGCGGCGATGATCTCGTCGGGCTCGGCCATGCGGCCTGGTCCTGCCTCGCCGCGCTCGGCCATCGCGCCTTCGTTCGGTCCGATCGCCTCGATGCCGTCGGCGGTCACGCGGGCGAAATTACGCTGCGTCGCCGGATGCTCCCACATCGCCGGGTTCATCGCCGGCGCGATCAGCACGCGCTTGTCGGTCGCCATCAGCACGGTCGAGGCAAGATCGTCGGCATGGCCGCCCGCCATCTTGGCGATCAAGTCGGCGGTCGCCGGCGCCACCACGACGAGATCGGGTTCGCGGGCAAGGCGGATATGGCTGACGTCGAACTCGCCGGCGGGATCGAAGAGATCGGTGAAGGCGCGCTCGCCCGCGAGCGCACCGACCGAGAGGGGGGTGATGAATTCCTGCCCCGCGCGGGTCATGATGACGCGCACGGTCGCTCCGCGATCCTTGAGGCGGCGGATCAGTTCCAGGCTTTTGTAGGCGGCAATGCCGCCGCCGATCACCAGGAGAACGCGTTTGCCTTCGAGCGCCATGGCCGAGCCTTGGCCGGGTCTGGACTTATTACTGTAAGGCCCGGCCGGTAATTATCAGGACTTTACTGTACAATTAGCACATTTTACGGCAACCCCACCAATTCCCTGCCGGTCCTAGGCTAATGATTTCCGGGGGATTTCCCGCTAGCGCAACAGCCAGACCGCGAACAGGCCGGCGATCACCCAGAGCGCCAGAGCCGTCCAGCGCCAGCGCCTGGCCTCGGCGCGGCCGATCGCCTCCACCGTTCCGGGCGAGAGCACCAGCCCGTCGCGGGTCTGCTCGTCGATGCGCTCGATGGTGCCGGCGGCACGGGTGAGGAGCGCGGGCGCCGAGCCGATCAGCCGGCCGATGCCGCTGATCTCGGTTACCGTGTCCTCGATCCGTCCCACCGGTCCGAGATGGCGCTCGATCCATTCGCGCACCACCGGCTCGGCGGTCGCCCACATGTCGAGCTTGGGATCGAGGGCGCGTGCGACGCCTTCCACCACCACCATGGTCTTTTGCAAGAGCAACAATTCGGGCCGCGTGCGCATGTCGAAGAGCGACGTCACCTCGAACAGCAGCGTGAGGAGTTTCGCCATGGAGATTTCATCGGCCCGGCGGTCATGGATCGGCTCGCCGATGGCGCGGATCGCCTGGGCGAAATCCTCGATCGAATGGTGCGAAGGCACGTAGCCCGCCTCGAAATGAATCTCGGCGGTGCGGTACCAATCACGGGTGATGAAACCGTAGAGAATTTCGGCGAGGAAGCGCCGTTCTTTCGGCCCCAGCCTGCCCATGATGCCGCAATCGACCGCGACCAGACGGCCTTCCTGATCGACGAACAGATTCCCGGGATGGAGGTCGGCGTGGAAGAAACCGTCGCCGATCGCCTGGCGCAGGAACGATTGAATGAGCACGCGCCCGAGGCGCACGAGGTCATGGCCCGTGGCCTTGAGCTTTTCCTGGTCGGAAAGCGGAATGCCGTCGACCCACTCGATCGCGAGCACGCGCCGGGCGGTGTGCCCCCAATCGACCGCGGGCACGTGAAAATCCGGGTCGTTCTTGGTGTTCTCGGCGAGTTCGGAGAGGGCAGCCGCCTCGAGCCGAAGATCCATCTCGATCGCGACCGTACGAGCAAGCGTTTCGACCGTGACGACGAGACGCAGTCGCCGCGCTTCGCCTGAATGGCGCTCGGCGATGCGAGCGACGAAAAAGAAGGAGTCGAGATCCTGCTGGAACCGCCGTTCGATGCCGGGACGCAGCACCTTGACCGCGAGCGACCGCTTGCCGTGCGCGTCGTCGCTTTCGGTGAGCCGCGCTTCCGCGCGGTGCACTTGCGCGATCGAGGCGGCGGCGACCACCGGTCCGAAGGAGACGAAGAGTTCGGACAACGGCTTGCCGAGCGCCTCGGTGATGGCGGCTTCCGCTTCCGCCTGCGCGAACGGCGCCATGCGGTCCTGCAAGGTCTCGAGATCGCGAGAGATCACCTGGCCGACCACGTCGGGGCGGGTCGCCAGGAACTGACCGAGCTTCACATAGGACGGCCCGAGCCGGGTGAGCGCCGAGGCCAATCGCGCGGCGCCGGTACCGGCATTCTTCCGCTCGAGCA
>JAHFPO010000219.1 GCA_023266695.1 Hyphomicrobiales bacterium
TACGATAAAGCCGTCTATGCCAAGGCGGCTGAGAATCTGGCGCGCATGATCGCGGCCGGCGTGCTGATGCGCGACCACATGCCCTGCTATTACGTCTATCGCCTGACCGGGCGCGGCCGGGCGCAGACCGGGCTTGCCGCCGTCGCCGCGCTCGCCGATTACGCGGCGAACCGCATCCGCAAGCACGAGCTCACGACCCCCGCGAAGGAGGACGACCGCGTCCGCCAGATCGAGGCCGTGAACGCCGAGACCGGTCCGGTGATGATGGCCTATCCCTCAGCACCCGCGATCGACGCCATGCTGGCTCGCGCCGCCGCGCGCGCCGCCGACGTCGACGTCACCGCCGACGATGGCGTGCGCCATCAGCTTTGGGTGATCGCCGACGAGGCGGCGATCGCGGCGTTGACGCGCGCGTTCGACGCGCTTCCCGCCCTCTATATCGCCGACGGTCATCATCGTTCGGCCGCCGCCGCGCGGGTGGCGGCAGGCCGCGGCGGCGCGGGCCCGCACAGCCATTTCCTCGCGGTTATTTTCCCGCACCACGAAATGACCATCCTCGACTACAACCGCGTGCTGAAGGATTTGAACGGCCGCAGCCCGGATCAGCTCCTGGCCGAACTCCGCAAGAGTTTTTCAGTGACGGCTTCCGACCGGCCCGTTCGCCCTGCATCAAGCGGAGAGTTCGGCATGCATCTTTCCGGCCGCTGGTACCGGCTGACGATCCGGCCCGATCTCGTGCCCGCAAACGATCCGATCGGGCGCCTGCCGATCACGCTGCTCTCGCGCCAGGTGATCGAGCCGCTGTTCGGCATCACCGATCCGCGCATCGACAAGCGCATCGATTTCGTCGGCGGCGGGCGCGGCCTCGGCGAGCTCGAGCGCCGGGTCGCCTCCGGCGAGATGGCGGCGGCCTTCGCGCTTTATCCCACGCAAATGGCCGACCTGATGGCGGTGGCGGACGCGGGCGGCATCATGCCGCCCAAATCCACCTGGTTCGAGCCCAAGCTCGCCGACGGCATGGTCAGCCACGTGCTCGATTGAGCGCCCATAACGTCATCCCGGGCGCGGCGCAACGCGAAGCGGTGCGCCGCAGACCCGGGATCGCGGGAGATTGGAACTCTGCGGAGAACGATCCCGGGTTAGCAGCGCAGCATTTCATGCTGCGCGGCACCCGGGATGACAGAATGGCTCAGGGAATCGTCACCGGCACGAAGCGTTGTTCGCCCGTCGCGTTCGACACCAAGAGGAGCGCCGACTTCTTGCCGTCCTTCTTCAGCGCGTCGATCCGCTTCTGCAGATCGTTGGGATTGCTGATCGCCACGCCGGTGACCTCCAGGATCACTTCGCCGGGCTGGATGCGCTTGTCGGCCACGGGCGAGTTCTGCTCGATCGACACGATGACGACGCCCTTGATCCCGTCCTTGATCTTGAAGCGCTTGCGCAGATCGTCGGTCAGGCTCGAAAGCTCGAGGCCGAGCGCGCGCTTGGTGACCGGCTTCGGCTCCGGCTCGGTGGTCTTGAGCGAGGCCGGTTGCTGCTTCTCGCCGTCCTCGAGCCGGCCGAGCGCGATGCGCAAGGTCTGCTCCTTGCCGTTGCGCACGACCACGATCTCCGCGGTCTTGCCGACCGCGGTGTCGGCGACCACGCGCGGCAGGTCGCGCATGTCCTTGATCTCGCGCCCGTCGAACTTGACGATGACGTCGCCCGACTGGATGCCGGCCTTGGCGGCCGGACCGTCATCGGAGACGCCCGCGACCAGCGCGCCGCGCGCCTTGCCGAGGCCGAGGGTCTCGGCGATCTGGTCGTCCACCTGCTGGATGCGCACGCCGATCCAGCCGCGCCGCGTCTCGCCGAATTCCTTGAGCTGACTGATGACGCCGACCACGGTCTTGGCCGGAATCGCGAAGCCGATGCCGATCGAGCCGCCGGACGGCGAGATGATCGCGGTGTTGATGCCGACGACCTCGCCCGTCATGTTGAACAGCGGCCCGCCCGAATTGCCGCGGTTGATGGCGGCGTCGGTCTGGATGAAGTTGTCGTAGGGCCCGGCGTTGATGTCGCGGTTGCGCGCCGAGACTACGCCGACGGTGACTGAGCCGCCGAGTCCGAACGGATTGCCGATCGCCATTACCCAGTCGCCGACGCGCAGTTTCTCCGAATCCCCGAACGAGACCGCCTTGATCGGTTTCTCGGGTTTCACCCTGAGCACGGCGAGATCGGTCTTGGTATCACGCCCGACCACCTCGGCCTTGAGTTTGGTGCCGTCGTTGAAATTGGCGAAAATCTCGTCGGCATCGGCAATGACGTGATTGTTGGTGACGATGATCCCGCTGGCATCGATGACGAAACCGGAGCCGAGCGAGGACACCCGGCGCGGCCGGTTGCCTTCCTCGCCGCCGCGGCGCTTGAAGAATTCCTCGAAA
This sequence comes from Hyphomicrobiales bacterium, assembly GCA_023266695.1. Lineage (GTDB taxonomy): Bacteria > Pseudomonadota > Alphaproteobacteria > Rhizobiales > Xanthobacteraceae > JAUSIF01. The sequence continues at coordinate 2,424 of JAHFPO010000219.1, forward strand.
AACTCCTCGAACGGCGAGCCCGGCGGCAGCTGCGGCATCGGCACGCCGCGCTGATTGGCGACCGTCTGCGAGGTCGAGATATTGACCACCGCATCGAGCACCTTCTCGGCGATATCGGCGACCGAATCGGGCCCCTTGCCGGGAGCAGCGAGAGGGGCGCCGGTCGCCATGAGCGCGAGCACCGCCGACGCCAAGGCGACCGCCATGAGCGGGCGGCGGAGCAGTCGGGAAGAATAGGCTTCAAGCGAGCCAAGCATGGTCGTTCCTCTGATCAATGGCATGGTTTGCGGCAAGCTGCGCCGGACTCCGGATCGGCGCAAGAGCCATCCGCCTTCCTTTCCACTGGGGCGCGATTCCGGCGGAAAAGCGACGACCGGAAACGCTCCCGCGTTCGTGATCGTGACC
>JAHFPO010000108.1 GCA_023266695.1 Hyphomicrobiales bacterium
GCAGGCGGTGGCCGCCCTCTGATCAGAGCAGGGCGGCGATCTCGGCGAAGGCCGGATGATCGGCGCCCGCGCTCTTGCGATAGGGCAGCGCGACCACTGGCAGGGGGTTCGCGAAACGCGCGATCGTGGCGACCGTGTCGTCGAGCGGCACGGCGCTTTCCGGTGTCTCGCTCACGACCACGGCCGCGATTTTCGCCTGACGCCGCGCAAGCACCTCGAATGCGGTGAGCGTGTGGCTGAGGGTGCCGAGATAGCTGCCGGCGACGAGGATGACCGGCCGGCCGAGCGTCTCGATCCAGTCGAGCACCGTGCGTTTTTCGTCGAGCGGGACCATCACGCCGCCGATCCCTTCGATGAAAAGCGTGCCGCCGATCCCTTCGATGAGATGAGCGGCCATGGCCTTGCGGCAGAACTCGATGAGGGCGTCGAATTCGAGCGCGCGGCCTTCCTTGCGCGCCGCCATCTCGGGCGAGAGGGGAGCGCGGAAGCGCCACGGCGCGATCATCGCGATCTCACTCAAGTCGGTCTTGCGGCCGAGCGCCGCGAGCAGCACGGCGGGGTCGCTTTCGTCCGCGTGCGCCGGATCGAAACCGCTCACCACCGGCTTCAGCGCCGCGACCGGTTTGCCCTGACTACGCAAGTACCGGATCAGGCCCGTGGTGACGAAAGTCTTGCCGATGTCGGTCCCAGTCGCGGTGACGAAGAACGCGGTCACGGATTCAGCGCTTGAAGATGCGGGAGCGGATGAGCTCAGCGAGACGGGCGATCTCCGCGTCCGGGTGCGCGGCGCTGAAGGTGAGGCGGAGCCGCGCGGTGCCCGCGGGCACGGTCGGCGGCCGGATGGCGACGGCGAGGAAGCCTTCCGCCTCCAAGAGGCGCGAGGCGGAAAGAGCCGCCTGCGATTCTCCGATCAGCACCGGCACGATCGGACTTTGCGCTTCCGGCAGCCCGGCGAGCCGGGTGAAAGCTTTGGCTTTCTCGAGCGGCAGCGCCGCATAGGCGGGCTCGCGCTCGATCAGGTCGATGGCGGCGATTGCCGCGGCGACCGTCGCCGGCGGCAGGCCGGTGGAATAGATGAGCGTGCGCGCGCGGTTGCGGACGAGGTCGATCACCGCCGCCGACGCGCAGAGATAGCCGCCATAGCCGCCGATCGCCTTCGACAGCGTGCCCATCTGCAACGGCACTTCGGCGTTGCTGCCACCGGCGAAACTCGATCCGCGACCATCGCCGACGACGCCGATGCCGTGGGCGTCGTCGGAGAGAAGCCAGGCATCGTAGCTTCGCGCCAGCGCCGAGAGTTCGGCGAGCGGGGCGAGGTCGCCGTCCATGGAGAACACGCCGTCGGTCGCGATCAGCGCATGCCGGTGATGGGCGCGATGCTGCTTGAGCAGGCGTTCGGCATCGCCAAGATCGTTGTGGCGGAAGGATGCGATTCTGCCCTTGGCGAGTTGCGCGCCCGCCCACAGACAGGCATGGGCGAGCTCGTCGATCAGCACGAGGTCCGCGCGCCCGATCAGGGCCGGGATGATGCCGGTATTGGCGAGATAGCCCGAGCCGAAGACGCAACAGGCTTCCGTGTCCTTGAGGCGGGCGAGCTTGGCCTCCAGTTCGGCGTAGAGCGGATGATTGCCGGTGACGAGACGCGAGGCACCGGAACCGACGCCGTGCTTCGCGATCGCCGCGATCGCCGCTTTCTTGATCGCCGGATGCTGGGTGAGATTGAGATAATCGTTGCAGGAGAAGGAGATGAGCCGGCGCCCGTTGCGGATAAGATAGATGCCGTCCTCGCGCGTGCTTTCGACGAGCGAGCGGCGGAGGTGCCGGGCCTCGAGTTCGGCGAGCTTACCGGCCGCGAACTGATCGAGCGAGCCGAGGCCAGGATCGGCCTCGGTCGGCGTCTTGGCTTGACGGTTCATGGGCCTAGCGTTACCCGGACCCTCACTCCAATGCAAAACGATTGAGACCGCGGTAGAATAGCCCCATGTCCAAGATCCCAGTGAAAGCGGCCGATTCCAGACGAGCCGGGGGGAGCGGCGCCATCCGCAACGACTGGACCCGCGAAGAAGTGCGCGCGCTGTTCGCGCTGCCTTTCCCGGAGCTCTTGTTCGAGGCGCAACGCATCCACCGCCTGCATTTCGATCCCTGCGAAGTGCAGATCTCGACGTTGCTTTCGATCAAGACCGGCGGCTGTCCGGAGGACTGCGCCTATTGCCCGCAGAGCGTGCATTATGCGACCGGCGTGAAGGCCGAAAAAATCATGCGCCTCGACGCGGTGCTCGCGGAAGCGCGCGCCGCCAGGGCGGCCGGCGCCCAGCGCTTCTGCATGGGTGCCGCCTGGCGCGAACCCAAGGACCGCGACCTCGATCAGGTTTGCCGGATGGTCGAGGGGGTGAAAGCGCTCGGGCTCGAGACCTGCGCCACCCTCGGCATGCTCACGCGTCCGCAAGCCGAGCGCCTGAAGGACGCCGGCCTCGACTATTACAACCACAACCTCGACACCTCGCCCGAGTATTACAGCCGGATCATCACCACCCGCACCTATCAGGACCGGCTCGATACGCTCGCGCACGTGCGCGACGCCGGCATCCATGTCTGTTGCGGCGGCATCATCGGCATGGGCGAGGACGAGGAGGACCGCATCGGCATGATCGCAACGCTCGCGAGCCTGCCGGTTCATCCCGAGAGCGTGCCGATCAATCTCCTGGTGCAGGTCGAGGGCACGCCGCTCGCGACCGGAAAGACGCTCGATCCCCTCGACTTCGTGCGCGTGATCGCGGCCGCCCGCGTCACCATGCCGGCCTCGGTGGTGCGGCTCTCGGCCGGCCGCGAGGACATGAGCGACGAGACCCAGGCGCTTGCTTTCCTCGCCGGCGCCAATTCGATCTTCTACGGGCCGAAATTGCTGACCACGCCCAATCCCGAGCGCGACCGCGACATGCGGCTGATGGACCGGCTTGGCCTCGTTCCGATGTCGGACCGAGGGGAATTCGGTGCGTAATCCGCGTCCCCACTGGTACGAAGCGGGTCTCGACCATATTTGGCTGCCCTATGCGCAGATGAAGACGGCGGCTTCGCCGCTCGCGGCCGCGCGCACCTATGGCAGCCGCATCGTGCTCGACGACGGGCGCGAGCTCGTCGACGGCGTCGCCTCCTGGTGGACCGCCTGCCACGGCTACAATCATCCGCACGTCGCGATGGCGGTGGCGCTCCAGCTCGAGAGGATTCCGCATGTGATGCTGGGCGGTCTGGTGCACGAGCAGGCGGCGACCCTCGCGCGCCGGCTCGCGGCGATGCTCCCCGGCGATCTCGACCATGTATTCTTCTCCGAGTCGGGCTCGGTCTCGGTCGAGGTCGCGCTCAAGATGGCGGTGCAGTATTGGCTCAACCAGGGCCGACGCGGCCGCACGCGGTTCGTTGCTTTCAAGGGCGGCTATCACGGCGACACCACCGGGGCGATGGCGGTGAGCGATCCCGGGATCGGCTTTCACACCGAATTCAAGGGATTGCTGCCGGCTCATTTCGTGATCGATCTACCGCACGACGAGGAGAGCACGGCGGCGTTCGAGCGCTTTCTGGAACGCCACGCCGACGAGCTCGCCGGCATCATCGTCGAGCCGCTGGTGCAGGGCGCGGGCGGCATGCGCTTCCACGACGCGGAAGTGTTGCGGCGCCTGCGCGCTGGCGCCGACCGCCATGAGCTGCTTTTGATTTTCGACGAGATTTTCACCGGCTTCGGCCGCACCGGTGAAATGTTCGCCTGCGAAGCGGCGGGCGTCGTCCCCGACATCGTCACGCTTTCGAAGGCGCTCACCGGCGGCACGCTGCCGCTCGCCGCGACCGTCGCGTGCGCCAAGGTATTCGACGCCTTCTGGTCCGACGACCCCACGCACGCGCTGATGCACGGCCCGACCTATGCGGGCAATGCGCTCGCTTGCGCGGCGGCCAATGCCTCGCTCGATCTGTTCGAGCGCGAGCCGCGGATCGAGCAGGTCGCTGCTATCGAGAATGCGCTCGCGCGCGATCTCGCGCCCTGCCGCGATCTCCCGGGTATCGTGGACGTGCGGACGAAAGGCGCGATCGGCGTCGTCGAGCTAGCGAAGATCGACGACCTCGCCGGTTTGCGCCGCCGCTTTGTGGAGGAGGGCGTGTTCGTGCGGCCGTTCGGCTCGATCGTCTATCTCACCCCCGCTTTCACCATCGAGCCGGAGGATCTGGCGCTCCTCACTGGGGCGATCATGAAGGTACTCGGCGGCAAGGCCGAGAAGAAGGCCAGGAAAGGGAAGCAGGCGAAATGAGCGAAGGCCGGTTCGAAACCGAAACCGCGGCTATAATGGCGCCGGTCGAGCAAGCCCCGCCCGCCTTCCGGATCGAATGCTGATGCACAAGCCCGCACCCCCCACATCCGCCGCTCTCCGGCCTCGCACCGGCGCGCGGTTGCTCATCGATGCGCTCGCTGCGAACGGCCTCACCCATGCCTTCGGCGTGCCGGGCGAGAGCTTTCTCGCCGTGCTCGACGCCTTGTCCGATAGCCCGATCGATTTCGTAGTGTGCCGGCAGGAGGGCGGCGCCGCCATGATGGCGGAGGCCGCCGGCAAGCTCACCGGCAAGCCCGGCCTCTGCTTCGTCACCCGCGGCCCCGGCGCCACCAACGCGAGTTCGGGCGTGCATGTGGCGCAGCAGGATTCGACGCCGATGATCCTGTTCGTCGGCAATATCGCGCGCGGCTTCCGCGGCCGCGAGGCGTTTCAGGAAATCGACTGCAAGGCCGTGTTCGGCACGCTGGCGAAATGGGTGACGGAGATCGACGAGGCCGCGCGCGTGCCCGAAGTGGTCGCCTGCGCGGTGCGCGCGGCGACCCAAGGTCGGCCCGGCCCGGTGGTGGTTTCGATCCCCGAGGACATGCTCAGCGAGGAAGCCGTGGTCGCCGACGCGCCCGCGGTCGAAGCGACCGAGGCCTGGCCCGCGCCCGCCGATATGACTCGGCTGCAGAAGATGCTCGCCGCGGCCGAGCGTCCGATCGCGATCGTGGGCGGAAGCCGTTGGTCGGAGCAGGCGGTGGTCGCGCTCGCGCGCTTCGCCGAACGCTTCGATCTGCCGGTGGCGGCGAGCTTCCGCCGCCAGACGCTGTTTCCGGCCGATCACGATTGCTATGCGGGCGAGCTCGGGCTCGGGCCCAATCCGAAGCTCGCCGGGCGCATCAAATCGGCCGATCTGGTGCTCCTCCTCGGCGGCCGGCTGGGGGAGATTCCGAGCCAGGGCTACCGGCTCCTCGGTCTGCCCGACCCCGGCGTGCCGCTCGTCCATGTGCATGCGGCGTCCGAGGAGCTGGGCCGCGTCTATCAACCCGCGCTCGCGATCCACGCGAGCCCCAATGCCTTCACCGCCGCGCTCGCGGGACTGGAGCCGCCGCGCGAGATCAAATGGCGCGCGCGCAGGAAAGCCGCGCGCGCCGAGTATCTCGCTTGGTCGGAGGAAATCCCTCCCCATCCGGGCGCGGTGCAGATGGGAACGATCGTTCGCTTCCTGCGTGAGAAGCTTCCCGCCGACACTATCGTCTGCAACGGCGCCGGCAATTTCTCGGTCTGGGTTCATCGCTTCCACCGCTACCTGAAATTGGGCACCCAGCTCGCGCCGGTCTCGGGTTCCATGGGCTATGGCGTGCCGGCGGCGATCGCGGCGAAGCGCCTGCTGCCCGATCGTACCGTCGTCGCTTTTTCCGGCGACGGCGATTTCCTGATGACCGGGCAGGAACTCGCGACCGCGGTCCAATACGGCCTCGCCGTGAAGATTCTCGTCATCGACAACGGCAGCTACGGCACCATCCGCATGCACCAGGAGCGGCATTATCCTGGTCGTGTGTTCGGCACCGATCTCTGCAATCCGGATTTCGCCGCGCTCGCGCGCGCCTATGGGGCGGATGGCTTCACGGTCACGCGCGATGAGGAAGTGGAACCTGCACTAAAAGCCGCCTTCGCGGCCAAGGGTGCGGCGGTCGTGCACGTGAAGCTCGCCACCGACGCGATCCTGCCGACGACGACCTTGTCGGCGATCCGCGCCAAGGCGCTCGCCGCAAAAAGCGCGAACCGCGCTTGAATCCAGATGGTAAAAAACAAACGCCCGCCAAAAAGCGGGCGTTACTCGCGGATCGCGTGCCGCAGAAGCCGCACGGGAAGCGGAAGTGGAACTTTGGCGCGAACCGGCGTCAGTTGCCGATCTTACCGGTGACCGCGGCGCGCGGAATGTCTTCGCGAGCGAGCCCGCGCCGGGCGAGCGCCGCGTCCGAGAGTCGCGACAGCATCTCGTAACGCTGTTCGATCTCGCGGGCCTCGCGGATGCCGGCGAAGACGTCGGCGAAGAAGCGGCCGATAGCCATGAGCCGCGGGGCTTCGCGGGACAGGGTCGCAAGGGTCAGAGCAGACATGGTGATCCCCATTCCTTGTCTTGATTTCGATTCCACTATAGTCTGGTATTTCAGCGCTACTACTTAGGCTTACCGCATGACAGCAATGTGTCTGCTGCATGGCAATATGACGAATAATCGAGGCCTTCGGGTGCCTTTAGGCGGCGTACTTCTATAGCTACGCGGTGACACATACAGCCGTGAGGTTTGCAGTGTATTACGTTTGTGATACAATGGTAGCATGGTAGAGAAGGACGTGGTTATGCCCAAGACTGCCCACATCAACGCTCGCGTTGAGAAGGATTTGAAGACCAAGGCCGAAAAGGTCTTGCGCCATGTCGGCGTGAAAACGTCGGACGCAATCACCATGTTCTTGCGCCAGGTGGTACTGCGGCGCGGGCTACCCTTTGACGTGCGAGTCCCCAACGCAGAGACGAGGAGGGCGATTGCAGAGCTTGAGAACCCGGCAAAGCTGAAGAGCTACAAGACGACCAAGGATTTATTTGACGACGTGCTCGGGAAAGATTTGAAACGGAAGGCATGAAAACCCTTCGGCCTTCCGGCGCATTCAAGAGAGACCTCAAACGGCTCTCGCGACGGGGGTACGATCTCGTAGAGCTTGAGGCGATGATACAAGCGCTTCAATAGGGCGAGGCCTTGCGACTATCCGCCCGCCCGACCCTCTCAAGGGAGACTGGAGGGGGTACTGGGACTGCCACATCGCGCCCGATTGGATTCTCATATACAAAATAACGGACGACGAAGTCTGGCTGGTGCGCACCGGAACGCACGCTGACCTATTCGAGTAATGTGTCGCTTCCAAATGTGATCGAGATCCGCGTAAAATCCTAGCGAAGCGCCAACGCCCTCAAGGACAGACGATTCTACATGACCCTTGTATGGACGCGCGTGGTGCGGCGTTTCCATTGGACTGCTTGGAAAGCCGTCTAAAATGCCCTAGATGTGGCTTGCGGAGGGGGCGTGCTATTGATGTGTCAACGGCCCCCTGCCGGCACAAGCGACCTACAGAGACGATCCGCTCCGAGCCTATAGCGAGCCTAAGGAGTTTGTGAAAATCAGAAACCGTTGAGTCTACTGGTGCGGGCGCATAGCTCAGTTGGTAGAGCAGCTGACTCTTAATTCGTGATCCGGCGCGAGTGAATGACAGCTTCCCAAGCTGCATACGCGGGTTCGATTCCCGCCGCCCGCTCCATTACTTAGCTTGAAATTGAAGTGTGGCTAGGCACCTCCTAGGCACCGATATTATTCTGCCGCTTGCACCGGCCGCAGATCGTCCGCTTGTTAGAGTCGAGCAGACGTCTACGCCAAGCGCTCTAAATGACGCGAATGACCCCGAGCAGAAATCGACCTCAAAGGCACTTACAGGCGCGTTGCGTATCTAGAGACACTTAAATAGCGTTTGGCCGCCATGCCGATACCGAACAAAGACGTTCTGCCGCTATACGGGTGCATTACCGGCATCATGCTTCCGGGAGTGCAGGTCCCGATAGCGAATGGCATCACCCTTACTCAGGGCTATTTCCAGGTATTCAGTACGCCTATGCTTGCCTTCAAGGAGGGCTCTCCAGGTACTCGCACACCCGGACCGTGGGTCGCAGTGCACGGCAATTTCAATTCCTATCAGAGCCTCGTGCAGCTCGCGGTCGAAGACGTCTCAGCTCTCGACGGATTTAGTCCTTCGCGGGCGGCTTGGCTGGTCGCAGCGCTCC
>JAHFPO010000016.1 GCA_023266695.1 Hyphomicrobiales bacterium
TCGGCAAGTTCCGCGCCTCGCACCTCAGGATGACGTTTCAATAACCGAGCTTGCGGTCGATCACGTGTTCGAGCGGAAGGCCCTGCTCGTCGCGCTCGATCTGGGCGAGCACGAACGCCGCGAGCGCCTGCGGATCGCTCTGGGCCGCATTGTGCGGGGTCACATAGACCTTGGGATGGGTCCAGAACGGGCTCGCGGGCGGCAACGGCTCGGTCTCGAACACGTCGAGGCTCGCGCCGATGAGGGTGCCGTCGTCGAGCGCCCGCAGGAGATCGGCCTCGACCTGCAGCCCGCCGCGCCCGGCATTGATCAGCACCGGCCCGCCGAGCACGCCGTCACGGGCGAGAAGGCGAAGGAGATCGTAGGTGAGAAAGCCGCGCGTCGCGGGCGTGAGCGGCAGGAGAGCGACCAGAATATCGGTACGGGCGAGAAAACGTCCGAGCTCGTCCTCGCCGGAGAAGGTCTCGATGCCGGGGATCGATTTCCGCGACCGGCTCCAGCCGGCGACCGGATAGCCGAGCCCGACGAGCGCCGCCGCCGCGGCGCGGCCGAGCACGCCCATGCCGAGGATGCCGACCCTGACCTCGTTTGCGGGCCGGTCGAGTTGATCGCGCCACAGCCGCTCCCGCTGCTGCGCCTCATAGAGCTTCATGCGGCGGTGGTGCAGGAGCACGTGGAGGGCGACATATTCGCTCATGCGCCGGGTGAGGTCGGGATCGACGATGCGCACGACCGGCACCGCGGGCAGCGTAGGATCCGCGATCAGATGATCGACCCCGGCGCCGAGCTAGAAGATCGCGCGCAGGCGGGGAAGCGTGGCGAGCAAGCCCGCCGCCGGCTTCCACACGCAGGCATAATCGATCGCTTTGGGATCGCCGACATTGGGGAAAAGCCGCACCTCGCGCCCACGCCCGAGCGCGCGGAAGCGCGTAAGCCAGGCTTCCGGTTCCCATCCGGCGATGGCGAGCAGGATCGTCGACATACTCTACCTACTGCGAAACGACCCCTTCCGCCGCCGTTTCGAGCGCGAAGGCGGCGGCGAACAGCGCGCGGGTATAGGCGGACTTGGGCTGCGCGAACAGCTCCGCCGCCGGACCCTGCTCGATCACCTTGCCCGCCTGCATCACCAGCACGTGGCTCGCGAGCGCGGCCACGACCTTGAGATCATGGCTGATGAACAGATAGGTGAGATCGCGCTTCTTTTGCAGCTCGCGCAGGAGATCGACGATCTGCGCCTGGATCATCATGTCGAGCGCGCTGGTCGGCTCGTCGAGCACGACGAACATGGGCTCGAGCACCATGGCGCGCGCGACCGCGATGCGCTGGCGCTGGCCGCCGGAGAATTCATGCGGATAGCGATGGCGCGTCTCCGGATCGAGGCCGACGTCCTTGAGCGTCGATACGACGCACGCATCCCGGTCGTCCGCGGAAACATGCGGGTGATGCACCCGCAAGCCCTCGCCGACGATGTCGGCGATCGACATACGGGGCGAAAGCGAGCCATAGGGATCCTGGAACACGATCTGCATCTCGCGCCGGTGTGGACGCATGGCGCGAAACCTGAGACCCTGGATCGGCTTGCCGAGGAAGACGATCGGTCCTTCGCTCGAGATCAGACGCAAGAGCGCCAAACCGAGCGTGGTCTTGCCCGAGCCCGATTCGCCGACGACGCCGAGCGTCTCGCCGCGGCGAACCGAGAGCGAAACCCCGTCGACCGCCTTGATGTGCCCGATGATGCGGCGGAGGAAGCCGCGGCGGACCGGGAACCAGACCTTCAGATCGTCGGCCGCAACCACGATCGGAGCCGCCAGCCGCGGTTTTGCCGGCTCGCCCTTGGGCTCGGCCGCGAGCAGCGCGCGGGTGTAGTCGTGTTTCGGCGATTGGTAGATGTTGCCGACCGGCCCCTGTTCGACGATCAGGCCGTCGTGCATCACGCACACCCGCTCGGCGATCTTGCGCATGATGCCGAGGTCGTGGGTGATGAACAGCATCGCCATGCCGAGCCGCGTCTGCAAATCCTTGAGAAGCTTGAGAATTTGCGCCTGCACGGTGACGTCGAGCGCGGTCGTCGGCTCGTCGGCGATGAACAGATCCGGCTCGTTCGCGAGCGCGAGCGCGATCATCACGCGCTGACGCTGCCCGCCCGAGAGCTGATGCGGGTAGGAGGCGAGGCGCGCTTCCGGATCGGGGATGCCGACCTCGCTCAGAAGCTCGATCACGCGTGCTCGCGCTGCGGCGCCGGACAGGCCGCGGTGGATCGCCAGCACCTCGGAGACTTGCTGCTCCACCGTATGCAGCGGATTGAGCGAGGTCATCGGCTCCTGAAACACCATGGTGATGTCGTTGCCGCGCACATGGCGAATCTCGTCCTCGGGCATGGCGAGGAGATCATGGCCCTTGAATAGAATGCTTCCCGAGGGATGATGCGCGGAGGGATAGGGCAGAAGCTTCAGAATCGATAAAGCGGTGACCGACTTGCCCGAGCCCGATTCGCCGACCAGCGCGACGGTCTCGCCCTTCTTGATTTCGAAAGACACTTTGTTGACGGCGGTGGTCTCGCGCCCGGCCTGGCGGAAGACGACCGAAAGGTCCTCGATCTTCAACAGCGGGCCGGCGGGAGCGCTCATAGGAAGGTCTTTCGCGGATCGAAGGCGTCGCGCACCGCCTCGCCGACGAAAATCAGGAGCGAGAGCAGGATCGCGAGCGTGAAGAAGCCGGTGAGGCCGAGCCAGGGCGCCTGCACGTTGGCCTTGCCCTGGGCCAAGAGCTCGCCGAGCGAAGGCGAGCCCGGCGGCAGGCCGAAGCCGAGGAAATCGAGGGCCGTCAGAGTCATCACCGAGCTCGACAGAATGAACGGAAGGAAGGTGAGGGTCGCGACCATCGCATTGGGCAGGAGATGGCGGAACATCAGCACGGTATTGGAGACGCCGAGCGCCCGCGCCGCCTGCACATATTCGAGGTTGCGCGCGCGCAGGAATTCCGCACGCACCAGGCCGACGAGCGCGACCCAGGAGAACAACAGCAAGATCCCCAAGAGCACGAAGAAGCCGGGCACCAGCACCGAAGAGATGATGAGCAGGAGATAGAGTGACGGCACCGAAGTCCAGATTTCGATGAAGCGCTGGAACAAGAGGTCGGTCCATCCGCCGAAATATCCCTGGATCGCGCCGGCGGCGACGCCGATTGCCGACGAGACGAGGGTGAGGGTCAACCCGAACAATACCGAGATGCGGAATCCGTAGATCATGCGCGCGACCACGTCGCGCCCCTGATCGTCGGTGCCGAGCCAGTTCCACTCGAGATCGCGGCAGCCTTTCAATCCCTTCCTCTCGACCACCGAGCGGCATTCTCCCTCGCTCAGCAACCAGGTCGGCTTTGAGGGCGCCGGCGTCGGCAGATCGAGATTGTGGGTATTGTAGCGATAGCGGATCGGCGGCCAGATCATGAAGCCGTCTTTCTCGGCGATCAGCTTCTTCAGATAGGGATCGCGGTAGTCGGCTTCGGTCTCAAAGTCGCCGCCAAAGGCGGTCTCGGCGTAATTGACGAAGACCGGGGAATACCAGCGCCCGGCATAGGACACGAAGAACGGTTTGTCGTTGGCGACGAATTCGGCGAATAGGCTGAGGAAAAACAAGACCAGGAAGATCCAGAACGACCACCAGCCGCGGCGGTTGGCCTTGAAGTTGTCCCAACGTCGGCGGTTGATCGGCGAGAGCGAAATCCCGCCGGGCCGCGGCGGCGCGATCACTCCCATCGGTGCGACCGCGGTCGTCGCGGGCGGTTTTGGCGGAGTCGCGGCGTCCACCTCACGCCTCCCGGGTCTCGAAATCGATGCGCGGATCGACCCAGGTATAGGTGAGGTCGGAGACGAGATTCACCACGAGCCCCACCAGCGAGAAGATATAGAGAGTCGCGAACACGACCGGATAATCGCGGTTGAGCACGCTTTCGAAGCCGAGCAACCCCAGCCCGTCGAGCGAGAAGATGGTTTCGATCAGGAGCGAGCCGGTGAAGAAGGCGTGGATGAAGGCGCCGGGAAAGCCGGCGATGATGATCAGCATGGCGTTGCGGAACACGTGTCCATAGAGCACGCGCCGTTCGCTGAGCCCCTTCATCCGCGCGGTCACCACGTATTGTTTGCGGATCTCGTCGAGGAAAGAGTTCTTGGTGAGCAGCGTCATGGTGGCGAAAGCGCCGAGCGCCATCGAGATGAGCGGCAAGGTCAGGTGCCAGAAATAATCGATCGGTTTCTCGTACCAGGAGAGCATCGAGAAATTGTCCGAGGTCAAGCCGCGCAACGGAAAGATCGAGAAGAACGACCCGCCCGCAAACAGCACGATCAACAGGATCGCGAACAGGAACCCCGGCACCGCGTAGCCGATCACGATCGCCCCCGAGCTCCACACGTCGAGACGAGAGCCGTCACGCACGGCCTTGGCGATGCCGAGCGGAATCGAAATCAAATAGGTGAGGAGGGTCATCCACAGGCCGAGCGAAATCGAGACCGGCATCTTTTCGATGATGAGGTCGATCACGCGGGTATCGCGGAAATAGCTCTTGCCGAAATCGAAGCGGGCGAAGTTCCACACCATCAGCAAGAAACGCTCGTGCGCCGGCTTGTCGAAGCCGAACTGGCGCTCCAGCTCCTTGATGAATTCGGGATCGAGACCCTGGGCGCCGCGATATTTGGAAGAGACCGGATCGGCCGCCCCTCCCGGCGCCACGCCCCGCCGGGCCACCTCGCTGCCGCCGCCCGAGATGCGCTGGGTGGCGGAGACGTCCTCGCCGGTGAGTTGCGCGATCACGCGCTCGACCGGTCCGCCCGGCGCGAACTGGATGACCACGAACGAGACGAACAGAATCCCGAGGAGCGTCGGGATCATCAGCAGAATCCGGCGCAGGATATAGGCGGTCATTGCATCCTCGCGGGCCGAGACGTCAGGCGTGTCGTTCTCTTCACAACCTGCGTGCGTTCGCCCGGGGCGTCAACCGCCCCGCCTGCTTTTGGTTGCGTCCGACCACCAGGTCTCCGGGATGCCGCGGGCATAACGCGGCTTCACCGCGGGCCGCCCGAACACGTCCCAATAGGCGATCCAGTGCGTCGGCTTGTACCAATGCGGCACCCAGTAGCGCCCGGCGCGCAGCGTCCGGTCGAACGCGCGGCAGGCGGCGGTGAGCGCCGGGCGATTTTTCGCCTCGACGATGCGCTCGACCAGCATGTCGACCACCGGGTCGGCGATGCCGGAGAGATTCTGCGTGCCTTTGTTCGCGGCCGCCTGCGAGGTGAAATAGGTGCGCAGCGACTCGCCCGGCGTCGAGGAAAGATTGAAGCGCTGCACGGTGACATCGAAGTCGAACTCGTCGACGCGGGCGCGATATTGCACCGGATCGACGATGCGCACGGTCGCTTCGATCCCGATGGTGGCGAGGTTCTTGATGTAGGGATTGTGGTGCGCCTGAAAGGTCGGCTCCTCGATCAGGAACTCGATCGCGATGCGCTCGCCCTTGGCGTTGACGCGCCTGCCGTCCTTGATCGCGTAGCCCGCGTCCTGGAGGAGCTGCGCGGCGCGGCGGAGCAACGCGCGGTCCTGGCCCGATCCGTCGGTGACCGGCGGTACGAACGGCTCGCCGAACACTTCTTCGGGCAGGCGACCGCGGAACGGCTCGAGCAACGCGAGCTCGTCGGCCGTGGGCTTCCCCACCGCCATCATGTCCGAATTCTGGAAATAGGAGTGCGTCCGGTCGTAGGAGCCGTACATCACGTTCTTGTTGGTCCATTCGTAGTCGAAGGCGAGGATGATCGCCTCGCGCACCCGCGCATCCTTGAATTGCCGGCGCCGGGTATTCATGAACCAGCCTTGCGCGCCCGAGGGCGTCAGGTCCGGGATCACCTCGCGTTTCACCCGCCCGTCCTTGATCGCGGGAAATTCGTAGCGCGTCGCCCAGATGCGCGAAGTGAATTCCTCGCGGAACAGATAGGAGCGCGCGGTGAAGCCCTCGAAGGCGACGTCGCGGTCGCGATAATATTCGAACCGCACCACGTCGAAATTGTTGACGCCGCGGCTGACCGGCAGGTCCTGGCCCCACCAGTCCTTGACCCGGTCGTATTCGATGAAGCGGCCCGACTCGAAGCGGCCGACCTTGTAGGGACCGGAGCCCTGCGGCACCTCGAGGGTCGAATCCTCGAAATTGCGCGTCGAATAATAAGCGCGCGAGAAGATCGGCAAGCCGGCGACGAACAGCGGAATCTCGCGCCCGCGCTTCGGCGAGAAGCGCACGATGAGGGTCTGATCGCCTTCCGCCTCCACGCCTTCGACGTCGCGCATGAGCTGGCGGATAATCGGATGGCCCTTGTCTTTCAGCGTTGCGAGCGAGAAGGCGGCGTCGTGCGCCGTCAATTTCGAGCCGTCGTGGAAGCGCGCCTCCGGGCGGAGGGAAAAACGATAGGTCCGCCCGTCAGCCGAGATCGCAACCTTGCGCGCGGCGAGTCCGTACATGGCGTCGGGCTCGTCCGCCGCGCGCGCCATCAGGCTCGCGAAGGTGAGCTCCATGCCTTGCGCGGCGTCGCCCTTCAGCACGTAGCTGTTCAGCGAATTGAAGGTGAGGAAGGACTGGTTGAATTGCCGGTTCGGTCCAATCTGCGAGAAGGTGCCGCCCTTGGGCGCGTTCGGATTCACATAGTCGAAATGGCGGAAGTCCGGCGGGTATTTCAGATCGCCGAAAGCGGAAATACCGTGGCTCTCGCTCTCCTGGGCAAGCGCACGGTTGCCGACGAGAATGCCTGCGGTCGCGCCGGCGCCGAGAGCAAGCACGGTGCGCCGCGTGGGGCGCGCAATCCCCTTCACTGCCGCACCCCGACCTTTGCCGCCCGCTCGCGGTCGTACCACCAGATTTCCGGGAAACCATAGGAATAGGCCGGGAGTTTTTCCGGCCGGCCGAAGCGATCCCAGCGCGCCGTGCGCGCATAGTCGATGGTCCAGGTCGGCACCACATAGTAGTTCCACAGGAGCACGCGATCGAGCGCCTTGGTGGCGGCGATGAGTTCCTCGCGGTCCTTGGCGAAGATGACGCGGTCGATCAGGGCGTCAACGGCCGGATTCTTGATCCCGGCATAATTGCGCGAGGCATCCCGGTCGGCCGCCTCCGATCCGAAATAGTCGCGCTGCTCGTTGCCCGGCGACAGCGATTGCCCCCAGCCGGCAACCACCATGTCGAATTCGCGGGCGCGCAGCCGGTTGATATATTGCGAGCTGTCGACCACGCGCGCCCCCACCTCGATGCCGAGCCGCTCCAACGCCGGCTTGTAGAACAGCACCACGCGCTCGAACGCCGGGCTCACCAGCAGGAACTCGATCTTCATCGCCTCGCCGGTCTTGGCATTGACGAGCTTGCGGTCGCGAATCTCGTATCCCGCCTCCTTGAGGAGCCGCGCCGCCTCGCGCAGGTTCGCCCGCCGCGCCTCCTCGCCGCCGCCCGCCGGATTGACGAACGGCTTGGTGAAGACCTCCGGCGGCACCTTGTCGCGCACGCTCTTGAGAATCTCGAGCTCCTTGCCCGCCGGCAGTCCGGAGGAGGCGAGCTCGGTGCCGCTGAAATAGGAATTGATCCGCTTGTACTGGTCGAAGAACAGCGTCTTGTTCATGTCCTCGAAGTCGAGGGCGTAACTGAGCGCCAATCGCACGCGCGGGTCCTTGAACTTGTCGCGGCGCAGATTGGGCACGAAGGCCTGCATGACGCCGCGGGCGCGCTCGGGGAAGGTCTCGAGCACGACCTTGTTCTCGCGCCGCGCCGGAAAGTCGTAGGCAGTCGCCCAGCTCTTCGCCGAATTCTCGGGCCGGAAATCGTACTGGTCGGCCTTGAAGGCTTCGAGCTCGACGGTATCGTCGCGATAATATTCGTAGCGGATCTCGCCGAAATTATCGCGGCCGATATTGACCGGCAGATTCTTGCCCCAATAGTCGGGCACGCGCTCGTAGGCGATGGTGCGACCCGGCACCACAGACTTGATCCGATAGGCGCCGTTCCCGAGCGACGTCTCCAGCGTGCCGGCGGAAATATCGCGCGGCTTGCCCTGGGCGTCGGCGCCGGTCCACCAGTGCTTGGGCAGCACGTTGATCTGGCCGACGATCTGCGGAAGCTCCCGATTGCCGGGACTGTCGAACGTGAACGTGATCTCGCGCTCGCCGGTCTTCTCGGCCTTGACCACGTGCCGGTAATAGAAGCGCTGCGGATTGTTGTACTTCACCAGATTTTCGAACGTCCACACCACGTCCTCGGGCGTCACCGGCTTGCCGTCGTGCCAGCGCGCTTCCTTGCGCAGGCGATAGCTCACCGAGGAAAAATCCGGCGGATAGCGCACGGCTTCCGCCAGCAATCCGTATTCGGTCGCGACCTCGTCGAGCGAAGGTGCCATGAGGGTATCGTAGATAAGAGTGAGACCCGCTGCCGGCGTTCCCTTTGTAATGATGAAATTGAGGGTGTCGAAGCTGCCGTTCTCGCCGAGGCGCACGAGCCCGCCCTTGGGCGCGTTCGGATTGACATAATCGAAATGCTTGAAGTCGGGCGGATAACGCGGCGTGCCGAGGAGCGAGAGACCGTGCCGCCATTCGGCTTCGGCGGCGAAGACGAGCGGCGTCGCGGCGGCGAGCAAAACCGCCGTCGCGGCAATCCGGCCAATGAGGCGTGCGAATGAGGAGAAGCGACTCACGAACGGGCTCCGTCGATCTCCCGCCCCCCGGGGGCGAGGCTCGACGGTGATTATGACGCTTTTGCGCGGCCCCGCCAGCGGGCCGCATTGACTTGATCGTGAAGACGTGTGCGGGGGGAGGCGGCTATTGCGGCTTCGGCAGCGGCTGCGGATTGTCCGCGAGCGAATTGAGATAGGCAATCACGTCGGCGCGCTCGTTCGGTTTGGTCAAGCCGATGAAGGCCATCGAGGTGCCCGGGACCATGGCCCTCGGATTCTTGAGATAGCTATTGAGCTCCTCGATCGTCCATTTGCCGCTCTTTGATTTCATGGCGGTCGAAAAAGCGAAGCCCCCATGCACCGCGCGCTCGCGCCCGACGATGCCCCAGAGATTGGGCCCGACCTTGTTCGGACCACCCTTGCTGAAGTCGTGGCAGGCGAGGCATTTCTTGGCGGCGGTGGCGCCTTTATTGACGTCGGCGGTGGCGAGCAGTTTCTCGATCGGCTCGTCCGGGGCGGTCGCGGCCTGCGCCGAGCCCGCGGCCGGCGTCTCCGTGACCGCGATCTCGTAGCCGGGCTTCGCCGGCTTGTGCGGGGTGAACAATCCGCCCGCGACGATGTTGAGGGCGAGCGTGAACAAGCAGGTGCCGAGCACCGCTCCCAGGATCTTGTTGATCTCGAAGCCGTCCATGCCGCTCTGCCCCGTACCGCCGGTCGGGGGCTCGCCCCGACCGCCGAGGAGAGCTATCGGTTTGCCCCCAATGGTGCAACCCGTATAAGGGCGCCTCCGCTGCTACTTTCTGCCGCTCCGGCAGGTCCGCCAATCCGATGCCCCGTCCCGGAAAATCCGCATCCCAGGCGATCGTGTTGATACCCGCGCGCATGGCGGCGAACCGGCTTCCCGGCAAGCCGCTCGCCGACATCGGCGGCAAGCCCATGATCCTGCATGTGGTCGAGCGCGCGGTTGCGGCCGGCGTCGGCCCGGTGTGGGTGGCGACCGATACGCCCGCGATCGCCGATGCGGTGAAGGCCGGCGGCCACGGCGCCGTGATGACCCGAGCCGATCACGCCTCTGGCTCGGACCGCATCTTCGAGGCGCTCGGCGAGATCGATCCCTCCGGCACAGCGAAGATCGTCGTCAATCTGCAGGGGGATCTGCCGACCATCGAGCCCGCCGCCATCCGCGCGGCGCTCGGGCCGCTCGAAGATCCCGCCGTCGACATCGCCACCATCGCCGCCGAGATCATCGAGGATAGCGAGCGCCGCGATCCGAACGTGGTCAAGGTGGTCGGAACCCCGGTCGCGCCCCGCCAGCTGCGCGCGCTCTATTTCACCCGCGCCACCGCGCCCGCGGGCGAGGGGCCTTTGTTCCACCACATCGGGCTCTATGCCTATCGCCTCGCCGCGCTCGAAAAATTCGCGAGCCTGAAGCCCTCTCGGCTGGAACAGCGCGAGCGGCTCGAACAATTGCGCGCGCTCGAGGCGGGCATGCGCATCGACGTCGCTGTCGTTGACGCCGTTCCCCTCGGCGTCGATACTCCCGCCGACCTCGAAAAAGCCCGCGTGCTGATCGCGCGCGGGCGGTCCCATCCGCGATGACCAAGAAGCGCCGAACCATCGTCTTCCAGGGCGAGCCGGGTGCGAATTCGCACATCGCCTGCCACGAAGCCTATCCGGACCACGAGGCCGTGCCGTGCGCGACCTTCGAGGACGCCTTCGCGGCCGTCGCCGCCGGCGAGGCCAATCTCGCCATGATCCCGATCGAGAACTCGGTCGCCGGCCGCGTCACCGACATCCACCATCTGATGCCGACCGCGGGGCTTCATATCGTCGCCGAGCATTTCCTGCCGATCCGCCAGCAGCTGATGGCGCCGAAGGGGGCGACGCTTTCCACCGTCAAGACGGTGCAGAGCCATATCATGGCGCTCGGCCAATGCCGCAACACCATCAAGAAGCTCGGCTTGAAGCCGGTAATCGGCGCCGACACGGCGGGTTCCGCCCGCCAGATCGCGGAAGCGGGAGACAAGACTCACGCTGCCATCGCATCGCGGCTCGCCGCCGAGATCTACGGTCTCGTCATCCTCGCCGAGGATATCGAGGACGAGACGCACAACACCACACGCTTCATCGTGCTCGCGCGCGCGCCCGATTGGCTCGCTCCTGGCAAAAAACCGGCCATCACCACCTTCGTGTTCAAGGTGAAGAACATCCCGGCGGCACTCTACAAGGCGCTCGGCGGCTTCGCCACCAACGGCGTCAACATGACCAAGCTCGAGTCCTATCAGCTCGAGGGCAATTTCGCGGCGACCCAGTTCTATGCCGACGTCGAGGGCCATCCGGACGACCGGCCCTTGAAGCTCGCGCTCGAGGAGCTCGCCTTCTATTCGAGCGAGATGAAAATCCTCGGCGTCTATCCGGCCCATCCCTACCGGGCGAGCGACGGCAAGATGAGCTAGCGCGCACCCGCGCCCGCCGGATTTTCAAGAACTGCGGCGCCCTCCTCGACATAGGCGCGAATGAGATGATGCGCGATCGCACTGGGCGGCGGTGCGAAAAGCTTGTCGGGATGCTGGCGCGCAAGCATGAGGCCCGCCTCCGCGCGCGACACCCAGCGCGCGTCCGCGATCTCGGCGCGGTCGATCGCGAGTTCCGTCGTGGTCGCCTCGGCGTGGCAACCGACCATCAGCGACATCGGAAACGGCCACGGCTGCGAGGCGAAATAGCGCACGCGGCCGAGCTTCACGCCCGCCTCCTCGAACGTCTCCCGCCGCACCGCCTCTTCCAGCGTCTCGCCCGGCTCGACGAAGCCGGCAAGGCACGACCACATGCCGGCGGCGAAGCGCGCCTGGTGGGCGAGCAGGCAGCGCTCGCCGTCAATCGCGAGCATGATCACGCAAGGATCGGTGCGCGGGAAATGAAACACGCCGCAGGACTTACAGTCGCGCCGCCAGCCCGCCTCGCTGCTCTTGGTCGGCGCGCCGCAATTCGCGCAATGAGAATGGCGCGCGTGCCAGGCAAGGACCGCCTTGGCGGCGGCGAGCGGCGGCAACAGCGCGGGCGAAATCAGGCCTCCGACCGCGATCGAGCGGAGATCGGTGACGAGGAGATCGGGGCGCGTCTTTAGTTGCGCGGCGGTCGCGGGCGTGAGCCCATGGCCGATCCGCGCGGCCTTGTCCGCAAATCCGAGAAAAACCGTCTCGACCGCGGGCCCGAACGCCATCGCCTCGGCCGAGCGGAACAGCGGATCGAACGCCTCGCCGCGGCGGGCGAGCACGATGAGGTCGCCGCCGACCACATAGACGCGAGTGTCGGGAGCGGCCGCGGCGGCGGCGAGAAAATCGGGATCGCCGCGCCGCCCGGCCGCGCGATTGAGCCGCGAGTCGACATAGGCGAGGGACGGCCACGGGCCGAAGGCGGACGAATCGTCGGACATGAGCAATCTGCGCGGCGGGAAAGCGACGCTCGCATGCGCCCCCGGCGGAAGCAACTAGGCGAAATCGAATCCGGCGCGGAGTTTTTTTACCAGCGATCGACGCTCCACCTCTTCGTAAGGGACGCGCGCGCCCCGGCCCCACACCGGATTGGGCCAGGCCGCGTCGTCCTTGAAGCGCGCGATCACATGCACATGCAACTGGCGCACTTGATTGCCGAGCGCCGCCACATTGACCTTGTCGCATCGGGTCGCGGCCTGGAGCGCCGTCGTCGCGGCCGCGATTTCCTCGATCAGGAGCGCGCGCTCCCGCGCCGCGAGGTCGTGGATTTCAACCAGACCGGGCCGGCGCGGCACCAGGATGAGCCAGGGAAAGCGTGCGTCGTCGAATAGGCGCAGATTGGAGAGCTCGAGCTCGCCGAGCGCGACCGATTCGGCCACGAGCTTGGGGTCGAGGATGAGATCGCTTGCGGCCATGTCCTTCCCTCCCGGATTTTAGAGAGCGGTAACCCGCCGCGACCCGCCGGACAATCGTCGTCCTCGCGCCGCCGCTTGCCTTCCCCCGCCGGACGGCCGATATAGGAGCGGGAGGTTGGCGGCGGACGAGCCGCTCGCCAACCGGGTCAGGTCCGGAAGGAAGCAGCCCTAACGAGACCGGTTCGGGTTGCTGTTCCAACCTCCCACCTTCCTCGTCCCCGATCGAGCGAGCCGTACCGGCGCGGCCGCAGGCGAATTGAGCGCAGGCGATGAACGACGCGCCCGAAAAAACCGCCAAGGCCGCGAGCGGCACCGCCAGAGGCGGCGGCCTTGATTTGACCACGCCCGCGGCCGGCTACCGCGTGCTCGCGCGCAAATATCGCCCTGCCGTCTTCGGCGAGTTGATCGGCCAGGACGCCATGGTGCGGACCCTTACCAACGCCTTCGAAAGCGGTCGCATCGCGCAGGCCTATATCCTCACCGGCGTGCGCGGGGTGGGCAAGACCACGACCGCGCGCATCCTCGCCCGCGCGCTCAATTACGAGCCGGCGGCGGGCGGCGGCGAACCGACGCTCAAGATGCCGGTCCTCGGCCGGCATTGCGAGGCGATCATGGAGAGCCGTCACATCGACGTGCTCGAATTGGACGCGGCCTCCCACAACCGGGTCGAGGAAATCCGCGATCTCATCGAGGGCGCGCGCTACCGGCCGGCGCTCGCCCGCTACAAGGTCTATATCCTCGACGAAGTGCACATGGTGACGGCGCAGGCGTTCAACGCGCTCCTGAAGACGCTGGAGGAGCCGCCGCCCCATGTGAAGTTCATCTTCGCCACCACCGAGATCCGCAAGGTGCCGGTGACGGTGCTGTCGCGCTGCCAGCGCTTCGATCTACGCCGGGTCGAGGCCGACGTGATCGCGCGCCACCTCGCCGCCATTTGCGACAAGGAGAAGGTGAAGGCCGAGCCCGAAGCGCTCGGCTTGATCGCGCGCGCGGCCGAAGGCTCGGTGCGCGACGCGCTCTCGCTGCTCGATCAGGCGATCGCCCACGGCGAAGGAAACGTGAAAGCCGAAGAAGTGCGGGCTCTCCTCGGCCTTGCCGACCGCGCCCGCGTGATCGATCTCTACGAGGCGCTGATGAAGGGCGAGATCGCCGCGGCACTCGCCGAATTCCGCGACCAGTACGACATCGGCGCCGATCCCGCGGTCATCGTCGCGGACCTTGCCGAATTCACCCATCTCGTCACCCGGTTCAAGATCGTGCCTGCCGCGGCCGACGACGTGAGCCTCGTCGAGGTCGAGCGCAAGCGCGGGCGCGAGCTCGCCGACAAGCTCTCGATCCGCGTGCTGTCGCGCGCCTGGCAAATGCTGGCGAAGGGCCTCGCCGAGGTGCAGGCGGCGGAGAAGCCGGTGCAGGCGGCGGAAATGTTGCTGGTGCGGCTCGCCTATGCCGCCGATCTGCCGACGCCGGACGAGGCGCTGCGCGCCTTGCGCGAAGGCGAAAGCGGCGCGGGCGGAAGCTCGCCCGCATCGGGCGGATCGAAATCGCCGGGCTCCACCGCCCGTCTCGCCTATGCGGCCGAAGGTGGCGCCGGCGCCGGCGCGTCTCCGCTGCGCGCGCCCGAAACCAAGGCCGCCGCACCCGCGCAAGCGCCCCGCCTCGCCCGGCTCGCCGACGTGGCGGCGCTCGCCGCTTCCCGGCGCGACCTCAAGATCAAGCATGCGATCGAGCATTTCGTGCGCGCCGTGCGCATCGAGGAAGGCCGGCTCGAGATCGCGGTCGCCGACGGCGCGCCCGCCAATCTCGTCGGCGATCTCTCGGCGCGGCTGTCGGAATGGACCGGCCGACGCTGGCTGGTGGTGCTTTCGGCCGAACCGGGCGGGCCGACCCTTGCGGAAAGCGCCGCCGCCGAGCGTGACGCGCTCAAGCGCGACGTGCGCGCCGATCCCCTGGTCGAGGCCGTGCTCGCGCGTTTCCCGGGGGCCGAGATCGTCGGCGTGCACCGGCGCGAGGAACCACCGGCCGCGCCCGACGACGAAATTCCCCCGGGCGAGCCCGTCGACGACGACAAGGACTGACGGAGCGCCCGATGCGCGACCTCATGGGTATGATGGGCCAGGTGAAGCAGCTGCAGGAAAAGATGCAGAAGCTTCAAGCCGAACTGGAGACGATCGAGGTCACGGGCACCGCCGCCGGCGGCCTCGTCTCGGTCACCCTCACCGCCAAGGGCGCGATGAAGAAGGTCGCGATCGACCCGAGCCTGATGAAGGCCGACGAACAGGAGATCGTCGAGGACCTCGTCAGCGCGGCGCACGCCGACGCGCGCGCCAAAGCCGAGCGTCTGATGGAGGAGAAGGCGCGCGAATTGACCGGCGGCCTGCCGCTACCGCCGGGGCTGAAGCTGTTCTAACCCTCTCCCCTTGTGGGAGAGGGTGGCGAGCGCCGAAATGAAATGGAGGCGCGAGTCGGGTGAGGGGTAGATTCCCGAGTTCGAGATTCGCTAACACCCCTCACCCGATCCTCGGGCTTGCGCCCTCGGATCACACTCTCCCACAAGGGGAGAGGGTAATGTCGAAGAGTCTTCCATGCCCCGCGCCGTCGCCGGACCCGAGATCGAGCGCCTGATCCAGTTGCTCGCGCGCATGCCGGGGCTTGGGCCGCGCTCGGCGCGCCGCGCCGCCCTCCATCTCGTCCGCCGCCGCGCCGAGCTGATGGAGCCGCTCGCTAGCGCCCTCGGCGACGCGCTCGCCAAAATCGTGCTCTGCCGCACCTGCGGCAGCATCGACACCCGCGATCCCTGCACGGTATGCGCCGACGCCAAGCGCGACCGCTCGATCCTCGTCGTAGTGGAGAACGTCGCCGATCTATGGGCGCTCGAACGCGCCGCCGCCGTCAGCGCGCGCTATCACGTGCTCGGCGGCACGCTCTCGCCGCTCGACGGCGTCGGGCCCGACGACCTCAATATCGCAAAGCTTGTGGAGCGCGCTCACGATCCCGCCGTGAAGGAGGTGGTGCTCGCGTTGAACGCCACCGTCGACGGCCAGACCACCGCCCACTACGTGACCGATCTCCTGCGCGAGGCCGCTGTGAAGGTGACCCGCCTCGCCCATGGCGTGCCGGTCGGCGGCGAGCTCGATTATCTCGACGAGGGCACGCTCGCCGCCGCCATCCGCTCGCGTACGCCGTTCTAGTCCTTGCGCTCCAGCGCCACGAAATGCCCGCGCGCCTGCAGCCAGGCGAGCAGCACCAGACTCGGAATCGCGGCGAGCGCGGTGATGACGAAGAACATCGCCCAGCCGGTCGCCTCGGCGAGGAAGCCGCCGC
Organism: Hyphomicrobiales bacterium; assembly: GCA_023266695.1. Lineage (GTDB taxonomy): Bacteria > Pseudomonadota > Alphaproteobacteria > Rhizobiales > Xanthobacteraceae > JAUSIF01. Next base: position 15,915 of record JAHFPO010000016.1, read on the forward strand.
CGGCGGAAAGATAGGTGCGGCCGACCGCGGCGAGCGCGGTCAAGAGCGCGAACTGGGTCGCCGTGTGCAGCGGACTCTTGCACAGCACCGAGAGATAGGCGACGAAGATCACGGTGCCGATGGCGCCGGTGAAGTTCTCGACGACGATCGCGGCGGTGAGCGCCCAGTGATTCAGGCCGACGAGGGCGAGCCACGAGAACGCGAGGTTCGAGAAGGCCTGCAAGAGCGCGCCGATCCACAGGCACGTGATCATCGGCAGCACGCGCGCGACATAGCCGCCGAAGAAGCCGCCGACGAGCGTCGCTCCGAGCCCGACGCCCTTGACGATCGCGGCATAGTCGTTGCGCGAAAAGCCGAGATCGATGACGAACGGCGCGGTCAGGGTACCGGCGAAGGCGTCGCAGAACTTGTAGAGCACGACGAAGACGAGGACGGCGACCGCCATCTCGCGGGTGAGAAATTCAGAAAAGGCGCCGATTGCCGCCCTGACGACGCGGGCGGCGGGCTTGTCGCCGGCCATGAGCGCGCCCGCGCTAGCGGTTAGATCCGGCTCGGTCGCGACGAGCGCGGCCACAGTTCCGACCAGCACGAGCGCGGCCATGACAAGATAGCCCGAGGTCCAGGCCGCCCCTTTGCCGAACCCGAAATCCTCGAAACCGGTGACCAGGAAGAGCGCGCCCGCGGTGGAGGCGAGCATGCCGACGCGGTAGGCGGCGACGTAAAATGCCATGCCGGCCGCCTGCTCGTTTTCCTTGAGGCTCTCCACCCGGAAGGCGTCGATCACGATGTCCTGGGTGGCGGACGCCGTGGCGACCAGGAGCGCGCCGACGGCGATGAGCCACGGCGAGACGGCGGGATCGCAGAAGCCGAGGAATGCGATCGCCACGATCAAGAGGAGCTGCGAGAACATGAGCCATCCGCGCCGCCGGCCGAAGAGGCGCGAGAGCATCGGCACGTCGAGGGCGTCGACCAGAGGCGCCCACAGGAACTTCACCGTATAGGGCGTGCCGACGAGGGCGAAGAGGCCGATCGTGCCGAGATCGACGCCCGCTTCCCGCATCCACACCAAGAGCGTCGAGCCCGACAGCGCCAGCGGCAGCCCGGCCGAGAAGCCGAGGAACATCACCACGAGCACGCGCGGGCGCAGATAGACGCCAAAAGCGGAAAGCCAACTTTCTTTTCTGATTGCGGTCGCGCGGATGATCTCGGCCATGACGAGCGAAGCGAATCACTCCGCCGCGCCGAATTTGAGACCGAGCGGAGCGGGGATCGCTTCGCGCTCCTCGCGCGGTGCTTCCGGCACCTCGATCTCCAGCGCCTCGATTTTCACGCCGCGTTTCAGGATTTTCTCGGCTGAAATCGTCAGATTGGCGACATCCTCTGAAATGTTGCCAAAGTGACCTTGCAGTTTAAGCGCTCGGTCATGCATTCGCTTCACATCCTGCATCAGATTACCGACTTCAATCTGAATCAATCGAGCGTGCTCGCGCATATGCGCGTCCCGCACGATCGTCTTGATGACCTGGATTGCGAGCATCAGCAGCGAAGGAGAGACGATCATGACGCGCTGGCGGAAAGCCTTCTGTATGAGCTCGTCGAAATGTTCATAGAGATCGGCGTAGAGAGACTCCGACGGCACAAACATCAGCGCGATATCCTGCGTTTCGCCGGGAACGAGATAGTGCTCGGCGATCTGGGAAATATGCCGGGTAATATCTTGCTTCAGTTGTTGTGCCGCGGTTTGCCGCTCAGCGTCGATCTTTGCCTCACGGAAAGCCGTGAATGATTCGAGAGGAAACTTGGCGTCGATCACGAGTGGCGGATTTTCGCCGGGCAGGAATACGACGCAATCCGGTCGGGTCTTGTTTTTGAGCGTGTATTGAAAAGTATAGGCATCCTTGGGCAGGCCGTCGGCGACGATTGCCTCCATGCGGCCTTGGCCGAAGGCGCCGCGCGCCTGCTTGTTGGCGAGCACATCCTTGAGGTTCACCATGTGGGAGGAAAGTTCCGCGAGTCGCGCCTGCGCCGCATCGACCACCGCGAGGCGCTCTTGCAGCTGGCTCAAGCTTTCGGTGGTCGCGCGCGCGGCATTGGTCATGCCTTCGCCGAGCCGGTGCGAAACCTGATCGAGCCGTTCGGTCACCACGCGGGCAAGCTCCGCCTGCCGGCCGCCCAGCACTTCCGTGAGCGTCTGCATGCGGCCGGTGGATTCAGACTGGATGCGGGCAAGCTCGCCGATCCGCGCTTCAAGCTCCTCGGCGCGCATCGCCTGTTCGGCGGCTTCGAACGCGCGCGCCCGCGCCGAGCGCCACAGCCCGATCGCGAGCACGACGAGGAGCACGAACGCCGCCGCGCCGAGGACGAGCAAGGCCTCCGCGACCGTCACCGGCCGGGTCCCGAGCATGAACAGGAGGTCGGTCATCGGTCCTTTCTAGCGCGATTCGGGAGCGCATGGAACGAAAAGCGAACAGCCGATCCATCGCCGCCCCGGGCAGGCTAGAGCCTTTGGGCGCGTTGACCCTCCCGCCGCGGCAGCCTATCTCGCGGCCATGAGCATCCGCCCCATTCTCGTCCTGCCGGACAAGCGGCTGCGTCTCGTCTGCGAGCCGGTCAAGCACATCGACGACCACATCCGCGCCCTCGTCGCCGACATGTTCGAGACCATGTATGCCGCGCCCGGCGTGGGGCTCGCCGCCATCCAGCTCGGCGTGCCGAAGCGGGTCGTTATCGTCGATGCCACCCGCGGCGACGAGGAGAAGCATCCGCTCACGCTCGTCAATCCCGAGATCGTCTGGGCCTCGGAGGAACAGGCGATCCATGAGGAGGGTTGCCTGTCGATCCCCGATTACCTCGACGAGGTGGAGCGCGCGGAGCGGGTCAAGGTGCGATTTCTCGATCTCCAGGACGTGAATCAGGAGATCGAAGCCGACGGCTTGCTCGCGCGCGTCGTGCAGCACGAGATCGACCATACCAACGGCGTGCTGTTCATCGACCATCTCTCCAAACTGAAGCGCAGCCGGGTCATCAAGAAGTTCTCCAAGGCCGCCAAGCGCGAGGCGGTGGGTTGAAGTATCTTATACGTGGACATCGACCCTAATCCGTCATCCTGAGGTGGCCACGTAGTGGCCCTCGAAGGATGACGACCCGAGGTCGCACGTCATCCTTCGAGGCTCGCCCTTCGGGCTCGCACCTCAGGATGACGTGCTTTGAAGGGTGGAGAGCTTGCGCATCATCTTCCTGGGGACGCCCGAATTCGCCGTGCCGACCTTGGTCGAGCTCGCTGCCCGCGGGCATGAGCTGGCCGTGGTCTATACGCGCGCGCCGGCGGCGGCCGGGCGCGGCCTCACGGAACGGCGCTCGCCCGTGCATGTCGCGGCCGTTGGCTTCGGCATTCCGGTCTCCCATCCGGCATCGCTCCAAGGCGAAGCGACGGCCTTCCGCGCGCATCAGGCCGACGTCGTCGTCGTCGTCGCCTATGGGCTGATCTTGCCGCCGGCGATGCTCGCAGCCCCGCGCCTCGGCTGCCTCAATCTCCACGCCTCGCTCCTGCCGCGCTGGCGCGGCGCCGCGCCGATCGCGCGCGCGATCATGGCAGGCGACGCCGAGACCGGTGTCACGGTGATGAAGATGGACGAAGGCCTCGACACCGGGCCGCTGGCGATTGCCGAACGGGTGGCGATTGGCGCCGATACGACCGCGGGCGAAGTGCACGATCGTCTGGCCCGGGTCGGCGCCGATCTGATCGCCCGCGCGCTCGCCGCGGCCGAGCGCGGGGTGCTCGAATTCAAGCCGCAAGCCGCCGCCGGCGTCACCTATGCGAGCAAGATCGAGAAATCCGAGACCCGCATCGACTGGGCGCTGCCGTGGAAGAAAGTGCACGACCATATCCGCGGCCTGTCGCCCAATCCCGGCGCCTGGTTCGAACTTACGAGCGGTGGTGAGCGCGTGCGGGTGAAAGCGATCCGCTCGACCCGCGGGGAGGGAAAGGGCGCGCCCGGCAACCTGCTCGACGATCATTTGACGATTGCTTGCGGCGAAGGCGCGGTGCGGCTCCTCGAGGTCCAGCGCGCCGGCCATAAGGCGATGGGCGCCGAGGAATTCCTGCGCGGCACGCCGATCAAGACGGGCATGGCGGTTCGCTGAAATGCCCCGCTACAAGCTCTTGATCGAATATGACGGCACGCCCTTCGTCGGCTGGCAGGTGCAGGCGGACAGCGCTTCGGTCGCGGGCGCGCTCGAGGACGCGATCGAGCGCTTCGCCGGCGAGCGGCCGAAGGTCGCGGGCGCGGGCCGCACCGACGCCGGCGTCCATGCGCTCGGTCAGGTCGCCCATGTGGATCTCTCCAAGGATTGGGATACCGACACGGTGCGCGATGCGCTCAATGCCCATCTCCGCCCGCATCCGGTCGCGGTGCTCAGCGCGGAAAAGGTCGCCGGCGATTTCGATGCACGCTTCTCGGCGACCGCGCGTCATTATCGCTACCGCATCGTCAGCCGCCGCGCCGATCTCGCCCTCGAGCGCGACCGCGCCTGGCGCATCGCCAAGCCGCTCGACACCGAAGCGATGCACGCCGCCGCCCAGCGCCTGGTCGGCCACCACGACTTCACCACCTTCCGCTCGGCCGAATGCCAGGCGAAGTCGCCGGTGAAGACCCTCGATCGGCTCCATGTGAGGCGCGCGGGCGAGGAGATTCATATCGACGCCCATGCGCGCTCGTTCCTGCATCATCAGGTGCGCTCGATCACGGGCTCGCTCGCGCTCGTCGGCGAGGGGCGCTGGAGCGCCGACGATCTTGCGAACGCGCTCGCGGCGCGCGACCGCTCGGCCTGCGGGCCGGTGGCGCCCGCCTGCGGACTCTATTTGATCAGGGTCGATTATTGAACGCGGTAAACGTCATCCTGAGGTGCCCGCGCACCGATCTCGGGTTTACCCGAGATCGGCACATCTAAATGCGCAAGTCGGCAACAGCCGACTTGCGTGCGCGGGCCTCGAAGGATGACGAAGGCAGGGGCGCGCCGTCTCCTTCGAGGCTCGGCCGCCTTCGCGGCCTCGCGCCTCAGGATGACGGCGCGACGGCTACTTGAAATAATTTGCGAGAATGCGGCCGTAGATCGCGGTCAGCGCACGCAGATTCTCGACCGGCGCGTGCTCGTCGATCTGATGCATGGTGCGGCCGACAAGGCCGAGATCGATCACCGGGCAATATTTCTTGATGAAACGCGCGTCCGAGGTGCCGCCCGAGGTCGAGAGCGCGGCCTTGACGCCCGCCACCTCCCGGATCGCCTTGATCACGAGATCGACGAAAGGCCCGCGCTTGGTGAGATAGGATTCGCTTGCCGGCTCGTAATCGGTGCGGTAGCGCGCGCCCTTGGCGGCGGCCTTGAGCCGCCGCCCGATCAGCTTTTTCAAGCTCGCGGACGTATGCTTGTCGTTGAAGCGCACGTTGAAGCGCGCCTGCGCCTCGGCCGCGATCACGTTGAAAGCCGGATTGCCCACATCGATCGAAGTCACTTCCAGGTTCGACCGCTGGAATTCCTTGGAGCCCTTGTCGAACGGTTGATTCGACAGCGCGGCGAGCATGGCGAGGAGGGGGCGCAGGGGATTTTCCGCGTCTTGCGGATAGGCGACGTGGCCTTGGGTGCCGGCGACCGTGAGCGTCGCCGAGAGACTTCCGCGCCGGCCGATCTTCAGCGTGTCGCCCACGCGCTTGACGCTGGTCGGCTCGCCCACAATGGCATGGCTGAATTTTTCGCCGCGTTCCGCCGCCCATTTCAGGAGCTTCGCCGTGCCGTTGACGGCGGGCCCCTCCTCGTCGCCGGTGATCATGAGCGAGATCGCGCCCTTGGGCCTGCCGCCGTGGGCGGAGAGATAATCGAGCGCGGCGGCGGCGAAGCAGGCGATCGCGCCCTTCATGTCGACGGCGCCGCGGCCGTAGAGCGCGCCACCCGCAATGTCGCCGCCGAAGGGCGGATGGGTCCAGCGCGCCTCCTCGCCCGCAGGCACCACGTCGGTGTGGCCGGCGAAGACGAGATGCGGTCTGCCGATTCCGATCTTGGCAAAAAGGTTGTCGATCTCCGGCATGCCGGGAGAGGAAAATTTCTGCCGATGCACTTCGAATCCCGCGCGGGCCAACAGATCGCCGATATAAGCGAGCGCCCCGGCTTCGGCCGGCGTCACCGAGCGGCAGCGGACGAGCGCCTGCGCGATCGCGACCGGGTCATGGGTGGAGGACGCCATCAGTCCCGCAGCAATTCATTGATCGAGGTCTTGGCGCGCGTCCGCTCGTCCACCCGCTTCACGATCACCGCGCAATAGAGCGAAGGCCCCGGTTGCCCGTTCGGCAGCGCCTTGCCAGGAAGCGAGCCCGGCACCACCACGGAAAAAGGCGGCACTTCGCCGATGAAAATTTTTCCGCTCGCGCGCTCGACGATCTTGGTGGAGGCGCCGAGATAGACGCCCATGGAGAGCACCGCGCCCCTGCGCACGATCACGCCTTCGGCGACTTCCGAGCGCGCGCCGATGAAACAGCCGTCCTCGATCACCACCGGTCCCGCCTGCACCGGCTCCAGCACGCCGCCGATGCCGGCGCCGCCCGAAATGTGGCAGTTCTTGCCGATCTGCGCGCACGAGCCGACGGTCGCCCAGGTATCGACCATGGTCCCCTCGTCCACATAGGCGCCGAGATTGACGAAGGAGGGCATCAGCACCACGCCCGGCGCGATATAGGCGCCGCGGCGCACGATCGAGCCCGGCACGGCGCGGAAACCGGCTTTCTTGAATTGCGCGGCACCCCAGCCCTCGAACTTCGAGGGCACCTTGTCCCACCAGGCGGCGCGGCCGGGCCCGCCCTTGATCGCGCCCATGTCCTCGAGGCGGAAGGAGAGGAGCACCGCCTTCTTGAGCCATTGGTTGACACGCCAGCGCCCGTCCGGCTGCCGCTCGGCGACGCGCGCTTGACCGCGATCGAGAAGATCGAGCGCGGAAGCGACCGCCTTCCTTACCGGCCCCTTGGTCTTCGGGCCGATCTCGCTCAGGCGTTCGAAGGCCTCCTCGATGATGCGGGCAAGCTCGGCGGTGGACAAGGAATCCTCCCCAATTCGGCGGACTTCTCGGAGGGCCGGCGGCGAATGTCAACTCGTCCCGATCTTGCTCAGGAAGGATGCAAGGTCTTCGGTCACGTGATCGACGTGGGCGGCGTCGCGGCCGGCGAGCTCCCAGTCCTCGCGGAACACCTCGCGCGTGCCGGCGGGCACCACCAGCACCGTGGTCATGCCGAGCGCATGGGGGACTTCGAGATTGCGCGCGAGATCCTCGAACATCGCGGCCTTCGCGGGATCGACGCCGTGGCGGGCAAGGAAGCGGCCGTAGGTCGGTGGCGAGGGCTTGGGCTCGAGCTCGGCCGCGACGATGTCGAACACGTCCTCGAAGTGGACCTCGATTGCGAGCCG
>JAHFPO010000220.1 GCA_023266695.1 Hyphomicrobiales bacterium
GATATAGGAGATTTCCTTGAGCTTGAGCGCGCCTTCGAGCGCGAGCGGGTAGCTGGTGCCGCGGCCGAGATAGAGCACGTCCCGGCTCTTCGCGAGATCACGCGCGAGAAGCTCGATCTGCGGCTCGAGCGCGAGCGCCTCGGTCATCAGGCGCGGCACCTCGATCAGCGCGTGCACGAGATTTCTCTCGTCCGCATCGGAGAGCACGCCGCGCGCGCGGCCGGCTGCAATCGCAAGACAGGCGAGCACGGCGAGCTGACAGGTGAAGGCCTTGGTCGAGGCAACCCCGATCTCGGGGCCGGCGAGCGTCGGCATCACGGCGTCGCTTTCGCGCGCGATCGTCGAGGTCGGCACATTGACCACCGAAACCACGTGCTGCTCGTGCTCCTTGGCGTAGCGCAGCGTCGCAAGCGTGTCTGCGGTCTCGCCGGACTGCGAGACAAAAACCGCGAGCCCGCCCGGCGACATCGGAGCTTCGCGATAACGGAATTCGGACGCGACGTCGATCTCGACCGGCAAGCGGGCAAAGCGCTCGAACCAATATTTCGCGGTGAGCCCGGCGTAATAGGCGGTGCCGCAGGCGGCCATCGACACCCGCTCGAGGTCACGGAAGTCGAACGGCAGGTCGGCCGGCAGCCGCACGCGCTCGGCCGCCATGTCGAGATAGCGCGCGAGCGTGTGGCCGACGACTTCCGGCTGCTCGTGGATCTCCTTCGCCATGAAGTGGCGATAATTGCCCTTGTCGACGAGCAAGGCCGAAGCCAGGGATTTGACCACCGCGCGCTCGACCTTGTGGCCCTTGGCGTCGTGCACTTCGACGCTCGTGCGCGTGAGCACGGCCGCGTCGCCATCCTCGAGATAGGAGATGGTGTCGGTGAAGGGCGCCAGCGCGATGGCGTCGGAGCCGAGATACATTTCGCCGTCGCCGTATCCGATCGCGAGCGGCGAGCCCTTGCGCGCGCCGATGAGGAGATCGTCCTCGCCCGTGAACAGGAAGGCGAGCGCGAACGCGCCGCGCAGCCGCGGCAGCGCAGCCGCCACCGCCTCGGCCGGCGAGCGGCCATCCTTCATCTCTTGGGTGACGAGGTGGGCGACGACCTCGGTATCGGTTTCCGAGCCGAACCGCGCGCCTTTCTTTTCCAGCTCCTCGCGCAGCTCGCGGAAATTCTCGATGATGCCGTTGTGCACGACGGCGAGGCGGTCGGTGGCGTGGGGGTGGGCGTTGCTTTCGGTCGGCTTTCCGTGCGTCGCCCAGCGGGTATGGCCGATGCCGATGGTGCCCGTGAGCGGCGCGCGCTCGAGCCGCGCTTCGAGATTGCGCAGCTTGCCCTCGGCGCGCCGGCGGGCGAGCTGCCCGCTTTCCAGCGTGGCGACGCCGGCGGAGTCATAGCCGCGGTATTCGAGCCGCTTGAGCGCGTCGACCAGCGAGCCCGCGACCGGCGCGCGCCCGAGAATGCCCACAATTCCGCACATGCGAGCGGCGGCCTCCTATGTTTGTGCGCGCGGACCATACCCCAAGGACGATGTATCGGCGGTGAACGCCGACAGGGAAATCAAAATACCTCTCAACTTGTGACAATTAAGGCTAACGCTGGTCGCGCAAATCATTATTTTGCCGGCGTCTTGCTCTTGGCCGCCGACTTGCGCTGGCGCAGACGCCGCGCCCAGCCTTCCTTGACGGCTTGGCGCCCGCGCGCAACCGCGAGCGCGCCCGCCGGCACGTCCTGGGTGATCACCGAGCCCGAGCCGACATAGGCGCCGTCCCCGATCTTCACCGGCGCGACCAGCGCCGAATTCGAGCCGATGAACGCGTTTTTGCCGATCTCGGTGCGGTGCTTGGCGACGCCGTCGTAGTTGCAGGTGATGGTGCCGGCGCCGACATTGGCGCCCGCGCCGACGGTCGCATCGCCGATATAGCTCAGATGATTGGCCTTGGCGCCGGTCTCGATCACGGCCTCCTTGACCTCGACGAAATTGCCGATGTGCACCTCTTCGCCCAGGCGCGCGCCGGGCCGCAGCCGTGCATAGGGTCCGACCCGCGCGCCCTTGCCCACATGCGCGCGATCGAGATGCGAGAATGAGCGGATCACGGCGTTGTCCTCGACCGTGACGCCGGGTCCAAAGACCACAAAGGGTTCGACCACGACGTCGCGGCCGAACTTGGTGTCGGAGGAGAGAAACACCGTCTCGGGCGCCACCAGCGTGACGCCCGCCTCCATCGCCGCCCTGCGCAGACGTTGTTGCAGCGCCGCGTCGGTCTCGGCGAGCTGAACCTTGGTGTTGATGCCACGCACGTCGTCCTCCTCGGTCTCGATCACGACCGCTTTGCGCCCCATGGCCCGGGCGATCGCAATGGCGTCGGTGAGATAATATTCGCCTTTGCGATTGTCGTTGCCGATCCGCTCGAGGATCGCGAGCGCCGTCGGACCGGCAAACGCCATCAATCCGCCGTTGCAAAGGTCGATCGCACGTTCGGCGGGGCTTGCATCGAGCTCCTCACGGATGGCGACGAGCTCCCCGCCTTCTAGCACGAGTCGCCCATAGCCGGTCGCATCCTGCGGCCGGAAGCCGAGCACGACGATCGCGGCATTCTCGGCGAGTGCGTCCCGCATCCGGATCAGCGTCTGCGGCCGAATGAGCGGCGTGTCGCCGAACACGACGAGGACGTCGTCCGGCGCGCGCGCGAGCGCGCGCTTTGCCGCCAGCACGGCATGGGCGGTTCCGTGCCGCCCCGCCTGCACGAAGATCTCGGCAGCCGGCAAGACGCGTCGGGCTTCAGCCGCCACCGCGTCGGCACCCGGCGCGACCACGACTG
>JAHFPO010000109.1 GCA_023266695.1 Hyphomicrobiales bacterium
CCGAGCCAGAACGTGAGCCCGGCGACGAAGCAGACTTTTGTCACCTCCAAGACGCTCAATCCGCTCGGCGAATAGATGCGATAGCGCACGGTGCCGCCGGAGAAGATCGAGAAGCCGACATTGTGGCCGATCGAATAACTGGTGAAGGCGGCGAGCGCGGCGGTACGATAGGAAATTTCCGGCCGGCCGATCGTGCGCAGGGCAAAATAATCATAGAAGGTGAGCGTCAGATAGGCCGCCGCGACCAAGAGCGCGGCGATGACGATGTTCCTGACCTCCGCTCCTTTCAGCGCATCGACCACCTCGCGCGGCTCGATGTCGCTGAGCAGCCGGTAGAGCACGGCGGAAGCGACCGCGATGACGGCAAAACCGACGGCGAGGCCGAGGCCTTGCCAGCCGACCTTCTCGCGCAGGAACCGGGCGACCGCCCGCAGGACCTCCCGCATGATCCTCCTCCGCCGCAATGGCCCGGCGAATCCTCGCCGGCACCGGCGGCGAGCCTCTAGCAGAGCCGCGCGCCGAGGGCCAATCGGGCGAACGTCAGGATCATGCGCGAGCCCGGTCGGCAACTCGACGCCTTGGCTATATGGGGACGTGGACTTGAACTGGCCAGCGACGAGCAGGCTGGCGCGCCGGAGAGGATTCGAACCCCCGACCCCCAGATTCGTAGTCTGGTGCTCTATCCAGCTGAGCTACCGGCGCTGACCAGGAAGGCCGGAGAACTATACGGCTTACCCCGGATTGGCAAGGCCGGCGGACCGCATTCAGACGTCGCGATTCGATCCAGTGGCGAGCGCGCGCTCCTCGATGCGGATGCGCCAAGCGAGAATAGCCGCGTTCGCCACCGAGAAACCGATTGCGAAGGCGACGAGCCCGAAAGCGAGCGGCAGCAACGCGATCTCGATGACGACCACGACATAATTCGGATGCCGCAACAAACGATAGGGTCCGGAACGCACAAGCGGCGCGCCGGGCAGGACGAGAATGAGGGTCGTCCAACGCTCCCCCAAGCTCGCGATCACCCAGACGCGGAGGATTTGTAGCGCTCCATAAGCAGCGACCAGCCACCAGTTTGCAGACAACGGCCAGGCAAGGATCCAGAGACCGGCAAGCCAACCGGCATGCAACCCGACCATCAGCGGATAGTGGCCTTGTCCCACCTCGAACGCGCCGCGGGCACGCAGCCGCCTGGCGTTGCGCGCAGAGAGCCAAAGCTCCGCGATCCGTTGCAACGTGACGAAGGCGAGGATCGGAACGGCGTCAGGCACGGGCGGGATCGAGCGCGAGCAAAGAAGCGGTGAAACCGGGGCCGAGCGCCGAGAGCGCGAGCAGGCCTTTCGGCTCCGACGCGAGCACGCGCTCGAGCGCGAACAGCACGGTCGGTGCCGACATATTGCCGTATTCGCGCAGCACCGAGCGTTCGTGGTCGAGCGCTCCCGCCGGCAGCGCCAGCGCCTTCTCGACCGCTTCGACGACGCGTCCGCCGCCGGGATGGCAGACGAAGCGGCCGATGTCGTCGCGGGTAAGGCCGACGGCAGCGATGAGCTTGCCCGCGACCGCCGGGAATCGCTGCTCGACGAAAGCCGGAACCGAACGCGACAGCACCACGCCGAAACCGACCGGATCGAAGGTCCAGCCCATGATGTCGAGCGTGTCCGGCCAGAGATGCTCGGCCGAACCGCGCACGGACAAGAACCGGTTGTCGCTTTCCGCCGCGCGCAGCACCAGCGCCGCCGCGCCGTCGCCGAACAAAGCGGTCGAGACCACGTCCTCCTTGGTGCCGCGATCGGCGCGGAAGGCGAGCGTGCACAGCTCGAGCACGACCACGAGCGCGGTGGTCCCCGGTTCGGCGGACACGAGCCGGGCGGCGAGCGCAAGACCACTGACGCCGCCGGCGCAACCGAGCCCGAACACCGGCACCCGCCGCACGTCGGAACGCAAGCCGAGGCGCGGCAGCGCGCGCGCCTCCAGACTCGGGGTGGCGACCCCGCTCGAGCAGACGGCTATGACAAGATCAATTTCCTGCGGATCGATGCCGGCTTGCGCGATCGCGGCTGCGCCCACTCGTTCGAACAAGGCGAGGCCTTCGCGATGAAAGACCTCGGAGCGGTCGCTCCAGTCGCGCGGGGAGAGGTACCAGTCGATCGGACGGACGGCGCGACGGCGCTCGATTCCGGAATTGCGGAAGATGTCGATCAGATCCGGATTGCGTTCGAACAGCTTGGGGAAGAGCTTCGGCGCCAGCTTCGCGACCTCGGCCTGTTCGATGACGTTCGGCGGCACCGCCGTCGCAAGCGAAAGGATCGAGACTTCACCCATGACATGTTGAGAACCCCCGGGTTCTCATTCCTGTTCCCTCACGCCCGCGCGCGTTCCGCCCGCCGCTCGTCGAGCGCCACCGGCCGATCGGGAATGACGATGCGGAAGGCCGCGCCGACGGTGCCCTCGAGAAGCTGGATCTCTCCGCCGTGGGCGCGCGCGAGCTCGGCCGCGATGGCGAGCCCGAGACCGGTGCCGCCGCGGCGGCCCGAGCCCTGGAACGGCTCGAACAGATGGGTGCGAGCGCGCTCCGGCAAGCCGGGGCCGGTGTCGGACACCTGCAGCACCACCACCGCTCCCTCGCGCCGGCCGACGATGCGAATCTGGTCGCGCTCGGGATCGTTCGGCGCCCGGCTCGCCAACGCCTCGATGCTGTTCCTCACGAGATTGATGAGCGCGCGCAGGAGTTGATCGGGATCGGCGTCGACCATGAGTCCGCGTTCGACCGATGGCATCCACCCGATCGCCGCTCCCGGACCGAGATCGAAGGAGTCGCGCAACTCGTCGAGGAGCCGGGCCACATCCACGTTCTTGCGCTCGGGCGGCGGCTCCTGCGCCCGCCCGTAGGCGAGCGTCTGTTCGCAATAGGCGATGGCACGGCCGAGCGTCGCCATCAGCTTCGGAGCCAGCCGGCGCACGGCCGGATCGGCGAGGCTGGCGAGCCGATCGGAGAGAAGCTGCGCCGGGGACAACAGATTGCGCAGGTCGTGATTGATCTTCGACACGGCGAGGCCGAGCGAGGCGAGCCGGTTCTTGTGCTGCAGCGTTCCCGCCAGCTCCTGCTGCATCACCGCAAGCTCGCGCTCGGCGACGCCGATCTCGTCGCTTCTCGACGAGGGCGCGACGATGCGCGCCGGATCCTCGGGCGCCTGGCCGAAGGCGACCATCTGCGCGGTGAGCCGGCGCAACGGCCGCACCAACAGCCACGACAGGCTCATATAGACGAGCGCGCCGGTGATGGCGGAGATGGTGAGCGAGATCAGCAGAATATTGCGCGAGAATTGCAGCATCGCCCGGCGCAGCGGCGCCTCGTCGATGATGATCTCGACGAACTCGCCGCCCATCGGTGCCGGGCCGACGACACGAAGGACGTCATTGTCCTTGGTGAGCATGGTGTCGAATGCATCGTAGATTGCGTCGATCATCGAAATGTCGCGCATGTCGATTTCATGATCGACCTTGAGCGGCAAGTCGGAGAAGGCGAGTAGCCTGCGCTTGTCGCCCATCTTCATGGCGACCGCGTTGGCGCCCACGCTGTCGAGCAGCCGGCGAGTGAGCGATACCGGAATCGCTCCGTCGGGCGCGGCGTCGAGCACGAGCGCGGCGGTGCGCGCCGCCGCCAGCCGGTCGGAGAGCCACATCAAGCGGTAATTGGCGATCGAGGGCACATAGATCATCACTTCCGCGATCATCACGAACAGGATCGTGAGCAGCAAGAGCTTGCCGGAGAGGCCGAGCCGAAATCGGCTGCTCTTCGTCTCCGCCGTCGCGGGAGGGATCGCGGGATCAGACTTCATTGCGCTCGTCATTGCGCTCATCTCGATCGAAACCACGACGCGCGTCAACCGCGCGCGCGCGCGACGCGGATGATGCGTCGCACCCGCCGGTTCGTCAAACCGGGGCGAACTTGCCGAACCGCGCCTTGATCCTTCCTTTACCCTGACGCGCGATTCCCGCGCTGGGCGGCCCTCGCATTGACTTCGAGGGGGTCGGCCCATATAAGCCGCGGGCTGGCGAAAAGCGGCACAGCTCGTTGTTCCGTCGGCAAATCTCGTGAAATCAGACCCAGAGATCGAACCCCGTGAAACGGACGTATCAACCGAGCAAGCTCGTCCGCAAGCGCCGGCACGGCTTCCGCGCCCGCATGGCGACCAAGGGCGGCCGCAAGGTGATCGCGGCGCGGCGCGCGCGCGGCCGCAAGCGCCTCTCGGCTTGAGAGCGCTCAGTCCCTCCTCCGCCATGGACCGCCTGAAGAAACGCGCGGACTTCCTCGCCGCCGCCGCCGGATTGCGCGCGCAGGCGGACCCGTTTCTCCTGCAGGCGCGCGATCGCCGCGACCGCGGCACCCCACGGGTCGGCCTCACGGTCACCAAGAAGACCGGCAATTCGGTCGAACGCAATCGCATCCGCCGGCGCCTGCGCGCCGCGGCCACCGCCATCGTGCCGCAGGCGGGACATTCGGGCTTCGATTATGTTCTGGTGGCGCGACGGCCGGCGCTCACGGCTCCGTTCGCGGCGCTGATAGCCGAGCTTGCGCGCGCGCTCGAGCGCGTGCATGCGGCGCGCAATCGCAAAGGGTCGGCGCGGGTGACCGACGGAGACGGCGATGGACGATAACCGCAATACGATGCTCGCGATTCTGTTGTCGGTGGTCGTGCTGATCGCCTGGCAGTTTTTCATCGGCATCCCGCAGCTGGAGAAGCAGAAAGCGGAGCAGAAGCAGCAGCAGACGCAACAGACGCAACCTGCACAGCCGGGCCAAGTCGTTCCGCGCCCGGCGCCCGACGGTCGCCCGACGCCCAGCGGGGCGCCGGTTCCGCCCGGAACGCAGCCGGGCGCCGCCATTCTCACCCGCGCCGCAGCGCTCGCCGCGAGCCCGCGCATCGCCATCGAAACTCCGCGCATCAAGGGCTCGATCGCACTCAGGGGCGCGCGTATCGACGACGTGGCGCTCTCCGATTATCGCGAAACCGTCGATCCCAAGAGCGCCAATATCGTTCTGTTGTCGCCCTCCGGCGGCCCCGATCCTTTCTATGCCGAGTTCGGCTGGACCGCGGCGCCCGAGGCAAATTTGAAGCTGCCCGGACCCGACACGGTGTGGACGGCGGCCAATCCCGGCCCACTCGCGCCGGAGCGGCCGCTCGTGCTCACCTGGAACAACGGCGAAGGTCTTCTTTTCCGGCGCACCATGGCGATAGACCGCAATTACATGTTCACGGTGACCGACGAGGTCGAGAACGGGGGCGGTAATCCCTTGACGCTCTTCGGCTACGGGCTGATCTCGCGTCACGGCACGCCGCAAACGCTCGGCTATTACATTTTTCATGAGGGCCCGGTCGGCGTGCTCGGCGACGGCAAGCTTTTCGAGCTCAATTACAAGGACCTGGAGAAACCGGTGGAGCCGGTGAAATCGCGCGGCGGCTGGCTCGGCATCACCGACAAATACTGGGCGGCGACGCTCATTCCCGATCCGCAAGCCAATCTCACCGCGCGCTTTTCCTCGGCGCTGCTCGGCAGCGTCAGGGCCTATCAGGCCGATTACCTGCTCGAGACCGCCACCGCCGCGCCGGGGGCGAAATTGACCTCGAAGAACCTGTTGTTCGCCGGCGCCAAGGAGGTCGCGGTCGTCGACGGCTACGAAAAGGCGCTCGGCATCAAGAGCTTCGACCTCCTGATCGACTGGGGCTGGTTCTATTTCATCACCAAGCCGCTGTTCCAGCTGCTCCACTATTTCTACAACCTGGTCGGCAATTTCGGCCTGTCGATCCTGATCGTCACCGTCATCATCAAGATCGTGTTCTTCCCGCTCGCCAACAAATCCTATGCCTCGATGGCGAGAATGAAGGCGGTGCAGCCGCAGATGTTGGCGATCCGCGAGCGCTATGGCGACGACAAGGTGAAGCAGCAGCAGGCGATGATGGAGCTCTACAAGCAGGAGAAGATCAATCCGCTGGCGGGCTGCTTGCCGATCCTCATTCAGATCCCGGTGTTCTTCGCGCTCTACAAGGTGCTGTTCGTCACCATCGAGATGCGCCACGCGCCGTTCTACGGCTGGATCAAGGATCTGTCGGCGCCCGACCCGACCAACCTGTTCAACCTGTTCGGCCTCATCCCGTTCGATCCGACGGTGCTGCCGCTGATCGGGCAATTCCTGCACATCGGCGCCTGGCCGCTGGTGATGGGCGTCACCATGTGGGCGCAGATGAAACTCAACCCGGCGCCGCCCGATCCGACCCAGAAGATGATCTTCGACTGGATGCCGCTCTTCTTCACCTTCATGCTGGCGTCGTTCTCGGCGGGTCTCGTGATCTACTGGGCCTGGAACAACGCGCTTTCGGTGCTGCAGCAGAGCGTGATCATGAGCCGTCACGGGGCCAAGATCGAGCTGTGGGACAATCTGAAGGCGCTGTTCGTGCGCAGCAAGCCGCCGGCCACCTGAGCCGATCGTCGCATTCGAGATCGCCGCGGTGTCCGATGACGGGCTGGCTTTCCTCGCCTACGATCATCGCGCCATGAACTTGAGCGCGGAAGAACTCGAGCAAGGCCGCAAGCTGTTCGCCGGCGAATGGAGCTTCATCGCCGGCGCAGGCTCGCTCGCGTCGCTGCCGCCGATGCAGGGCGTCGAGATCGCCTTCGCCGGGCGCTCGAACGTGGGCAAGTCGAGCCTCGTCAACGCGCTCACCGGACGGCGGGCGCTCGCGCGCGTCTCCGATACGCCGGGCCGCACCCGCGAGATCAATTTCTTCGCCGGCGGAGAGGGCCTCGTCATGGTCGATCTGCCGGGCTACGGCTATGCCAAGGCGTCGCGCGAGCGGGTCGCGGCGTGGACCGACTTGATCCGGGCTTATCTGCACGGCCGCAGCAATCTCGCCCGCGTGTTCGTGCTGATCGACGCCCGCCACGGCTTGAAGGAGGCCGACGGCAAAATCCTCGACCTCCTCGACCGGGCGGCGGTGAGCTACGCCATCGCGCTCACCAAGACCGACCGCCTGAAACCGGCCGAGATCGACGCGCGCGTGGCCGCAACGCTCGGCGCGATCGAACGCCGGCCGGCGGCCTTTCCGGCCGTATTCGCGACCTCGGCCCGGAGCGGCGCGGGGCTTCCCGAGCTCAAGGGAGCGATCGTGCGGGTGCTCGGCGAGCGGGCAAGGCTCGATTGAGGCCCCCTTCCCGATCGGCTAGAAGGACGGGCCTTTCCGCCGCGCAGACCGATTCCATGGCCAAAGACCACATTCCCGCCGACGCCCACGAGCAGGCCCGGATTCTGTCCGAGGCGCTGCCGCACATGCAGCACTACGACGACGCGATCGTGGTGGTGAAGTACGGCGGCCATGCCATGGGCGACGAGCAGGTGGCGCGCGACTTCGCCCGCGACATCGTGCTCTTGGAGCAGACCGCCATCAATCCGGTGGTGGTGCACGGCGGCGGCCCGCAGATCGGCGAAATGCTCGCCAAGCTCGGCATCAAGTCCGAGTTCAAGGGCGGCCTGCGCGTGACCGACGCCGCCACCGTCGAGATCGTCGAGATGGTGCTCTGCGGCTCCATCAACAAGCAGATCGTCGGATTCATCAACGAGGCGGGCGGGCGGGCGGTCGGCCTGTGCGGCAAGGACGGCAACATGGTGCTGGCGA
The DNA here is from genome assembly GCA_023266695.1 of Hyphomicrobiales bacterium. Lineage (GTDB taxonomy): Bacteria > Pseudomonadota > Alphaproteobacteria > Rhizobiales > Xanthobacteraceae > JAUSIF01. Next base: position 7,671 of record JAHFPO010000109.1, read on the forward strand.
AGAAGGTGACGCGCAAGATCGCCGATCCCGGTTCCCGGATCGAGAAGGTGATCGATCTCGGCTTCGTCGGCGAACCGGTGAAGGTCGACACCACCGTGCTCGATCAGATTCTCGGGCGCGAGCTCATCCCGGTGCTCGCACCGGTCGCGGCCGGCGAGAACGGCGGTACCTTCAATATCAATGCCGACACTTTCGCCGGCGCCATCGCCGGCGCGCTCAAGGCCAAGCGCCTGCTGCTCCTCACCGACGTGCCGGGCGTGCTCGACAAGGGAAAGAAGCTCATCAAGGAGCTTTCGCTCAAGGACGCGCGCAAGTTCGTCGCCGACGGCACCATCTCCGGCGGCATGATCCCCAAGGTCGAAACCTGTTTCGAGGCGCTGGAAAAAGGCGTCGAGGGCGTCGTCATCCTCGACGGCAAGGTGCCGCACGCGGTGCT